>JAQXZJ010000103.1 GCA_029227155.1 Erysipelotrichaceae bacterium | reverse complement strand
AAATCAAAGCAGGTCGTATCCTGGAAATCAACCCAAACCATGGTATTTTCCAAACCTTACAAAAAGTATTTGATACCAAACCAGAGATGATTCCTGATTATGCTGATTTGTTATATACCCAAGCCTTATTAATTGAAGGCTTCCCGATTGAAGATCCTGTCGCATATTCTAATAAAGTTTGTCAAATGATGATGGATGCCAATCGTTAGGTACATTTAACAGTCACAGTGGTTTATTCTACTGTAACTGTTCTTGTATTCTATGATAGAAAACACCCTGCAAGTCCTTGCAAGGTGTTTTTTTATGTTTATTTTGCCCGATTCAGTCTTCTACGTTTACTGTACACGACTGTGCCTACTGCACCAGCAGCGGATACAACAAGCAACACAAACCACAATGTCATATTGCTAGTATCGCCAGTGTCTGGACTGTTTGCAAATTTGGTATAAGTGTTAGTAAAACTCATCCTTCTCACTCGTTGTGCAGTCCAATCCAAATCGTAGTATCTACCATCATCTGTCTCTTCGTAGATTGTTGGTAAGATCAATACGCCACATTCTGGCTCAAAATCTTCCGCAAGGGCAGCGCTCTCTATCAGCAAGCCCCATACAGTGTCATCATAGGTCCAACCATCTTCGCCACCGTTCACTTGTTGTACAAATGCACCTTCACAAAGCATATCCCAAAGTTGTTCGGAAGGACCGGTAAGAGTCATGAAGCCATCATAGCTATCCACACCGTCGGTGGTAACCGTAGCAGAAATGGTTACGTCCGCATATTCTTCTTCCGACGCGTTGGCACCGATGATTTGCAGCTCAAATGTAGCCTTACCAGGATCCGCATCGCCACCTTTTTTTACCTGAATAGTGAAAGGTACACGCATCGTAACGATTTGATCCCATACAGGATAAAGTGTTATTTCCGCATTCGTCGAATAGATTTCACCAAAATCATATTCTGTACCATTTTCGTCCTCCCAGCATCTTTGAACATAGCCTTCACGGGTGAAGGTTTCGCCACGCAGGGTAAGATCCTTGTTATGGATTTTGAAGTCTACTGCTAGGCCGTAGTTGGCACCACCGTCATACTGCACGGTGTACTTTTGTACTTCACCACAGCCACAGACACCATCTACGAAGATGTGTTTGTTTTGAATCGTAACGGACTTATTTGCACTAATACCCGTTGATATACCTTCCATCGTTCCCGATATCGTCACATCGAATTTGTTGTCAGTAAACATTGTCGCATAAGAACTCTTATTTACAACACCACTCAGCGTTCCATCTTCATTTGGTGTCAATGGCAAGCTACTGCCTATGTACATATTACCATAACTGCTATTAACGATAGTCACACCCTCTGGTACCGTAACAGTGAATTCGTAGTCCTGCTTTGAGCAGATTTCATCCGGACCGTTAATCGTGATCGTTGGTAGCTTCAACTGCTCAAAAGAATGTCGAATATCGATGCCTATCAGATCATTAAAGAAAACATAACTTGCCGGTTTGCCATTTATCGTAATCGTTGTCTCTGTTTGTTTATCTTTCCAAGGTATATAGAACAAGAACTTATAGGTTGTGTCAACGGTAAATACTTCGTCAGCCTTCATATTTCGTTCGCTTTCTCCGTCAATTACTCGCCAACAAGATTCAGTAACATCTTCTAGGCTGTAATCGACACCCGGTATCATAGATGTAATACTGGTGATTTTGCAATCAGCAGGTGTTTTACCCAATTCAAAGCCAGTGATCGTAATGTCGATGTTTGCAACCGGTTCCTCAGCTGAAACGGCAATTGGGAAAAATGCCAACATCATACAAAGACTAATCAAAATACTAAAAATTCTCTTTTTCATTATCTTTCCTCCCTTTCTATTACAAACTAAAAATTCATTATTATTCGCATTTCTTTAGCGGCAGAATACCGTCCAAAGAAAACTCATAGCGCATGGCAAGCTGACGAAATAACTCTTCCATAACGGATTGGGCAATGCTACGCATATCCAGCTTTGCAAGGAAGGCAAGTACCTGTTGTAACTCATCCTCCGGCACCTTATAACCACGCAATGCCAACGTTACAAATTTGTTCAGCTTCCGCTCCAACGTAAACTCATCCGTACAAGGATTTGCCATATACCCGCGCATCAGCCCTGCTGAGCCAAGCTCCAACTCGTAGAAATCTTGCTGTGTCAATTCTGGCTGATACGGACCAAAGATGCTCTGCAGTTCCCTCGTTGTAGCGCGCTGAATGTACTCTAGCAATTGTTTTTGTGTGTAGGCTTCCAGATAGATTTCTCGCAGATTTTCATTCAGTTCTGTTAGCGTAATCTGAAGCGCCGTTTCCACCGCATAGACATACACCGGCGAAAGTGCAGTACCTACAACACTTCTAGCCATACCGAACTGTTTTTCAAACATGAATTTTACCAATTCCATCAAAACCCCATCCTTGCTATGGAATAAGTTTTGAAAACTGCTAGATGAAACCTGAGCTTCCTTTAGAATCTGCAACATGGTCGTCTGACGATATCCTTTTTCCAGAAACAGCCTAACACACGCCTGCAGAATTCGCTTTTGTGTCTGAAGTCCATCGCTTCGTACTGCCAATCTATCATCCCCTTTCCATACTATATGGTTTGCAAACCAATTATAACAAATGTACATCTATTTCTCAAGATGATGACAGTGATTGCTTCAAGATAATTTGTCAAATCATTTGAATATCCAGAGCGTTTTTATTACCATAACTTCAATTGTTCACATCTCTCTTTTTCCTCAAACGTTTGTAAATAACGAAAAATCTGTTCATTATCATGAACAATTCCATATTCTTCACATTTCTGATGAAACAATTTCATTAAATGCACACGATTAGGACTTTCAATCATATACTGATTCCCATAAGTACGGATATACTTTTCCTTTAAATGTGGAAAAAGTTCATCTAATTTCTCATAAAAGTATTCTCGGTTTCCTTCACGAAGTGTTAGACCCATCCCAAAACAAATAATCCCATAGACCTTTGCTTTTGCACACAGATCCAAAATACCTTGAATATTTTCTTCTGTATCATTCAGAAATGGCAGAATCGGTGATAACCAAACAACCGTTGGTATCTTTGCATCTCTTAACTTTTTTAACACTTCAAACCGTTCTTTTGTCGTACACACATTGGGTTCAATCTTTTTACATAGGTCTTCATCAAAGGTAGTCAATGTCATCTGTACCACACATTTCGTTTTTTCATTAATTTTCTGTAAAAGATCCAAGTCTCTTAAAATTAGATTCGATTTGGTAATCACCGTGAATCCAAATCCTTTCTCATAGATTAGCTGTAATGCTTTTCTTACATTTCCTATTTCCATTTCCAAAGGAATATAAGGATCCGTCATGGAACCTGTACCTATCATACATTTCTTTCGTTTATGAGATAACGCATGTTCTAATAATTCAATCGCATTTTCTTTTACTTCAATATCTTCAAATTCATGCTCCATATGATAACATGTACTTCTAGAATCACAGTAAATACATCCATGTAAACATCCACGATAAAGATTCATTCCATTTCTTGTGGATAAAATTCCTTTTGCTTGTACCAAATGCATCATAATCACCTTCTTTATCTATAAAAGAAAAGCGACAGGTATTTTTTCCTGTTGCTATACACATTCTTTTTCTCTAATTACCTCTGGATTCCAACTTCTGAAAATAGATTCAACCATATCCATCGTTTGAATGGTCATTTCTTTTGTCATCATTGGACTGGTAAGTAATCCTTGTTGAATACATTCATTCACATGATTCACTTCATATACAAATTCACATTCACATGGATATTCAATGATTTGTTCCGTACCATCTTGTACGATTTTCATTTTTCTTGCTTTCCAGTAATTCTCGATTTCAATATAACCTTCATCAAAATAGAAAGTAGCCACATTTTTCGTTGCAACATTCATAGAGATACAACTAGAAACAACCACTTGATGATCAATTACCATTTGTAACTGGCAGAATTCATCCACACCCGTTGGTGCTTTCACTTGTACCGCTTGATATTCCATCGTAAGTACATTTAATAAATGCATCAGATACTCTGTTGTATAAGCAGTAGAACCATATAGAGCACCTCCACCATATTGTAAAGAATACATCCAATGATCATAATCAAAACGATTTGGGAATGATGAAGTCATATTCACATAATGTAAATCACCTAATGCTTTTTCCTGAATCAATTTCTTCAAATGATTCGTAATCGGCAAAAAGACAATCTTCTGTGCTTCCATCAAGAACACCCGATGGTTCTGTGCTTCTATAAATAGTTGCTGTGCCTGTTGTTTGGTCAATACAAATGGTTTTTCTAATACAACATGTTTATTCGCTAAAATTGCTAGCAATGCATCCTGATAATGATTTGCATTCGGTGTAGCAATGTAAACGACATCCACATCCGGATCTTGCAACATTTCTTTATAATCGCCATAAGCCTTATCAATTTTATACTGACGAGCAGCTTGTTGAGCTTTGTGAATACTACGAGAACTGATCGCAACTACTTCACCATATTCACTATTATGAATTCCTTGAATAAAACGACCTACAATAGATGCAGTACTACAAATGCCATATCTAATTTTTTTCATGGTATCACCACCTGCATTTAGTATACCATGAAACCCTATATTTATGGTAAAATAGAAAAAAAGAAATGAGGAAATAAACGATGTTAGAAAAAATTGCTGAAAAATATTACACACAAGGATACAATTGTGCAGAAACACTATTATTAACAGGAAATGAAGCTTATCAATTAAATTTAACCCCAGACACCATTCGTACCTTTGCTGCTTTTGGTGGAGGATTACAATGTGGAGATGTATGTGGTGCTTTATGTGGTTGCTTAGGAGTAATCAGTGCAAAATATATCCCAACCAAAGCACATGATTATAAAGATCAGCTAAAAGCATATGCTAATAAAATGGTTAATACCTTCCAAACAGAATTAAATGGAAGAACTTGTGATGAAATCAAACCACAATTTCATCATCCAGAAACAAAATGCTTACCAACAGTAAAAGCAGCTGCACGAGCATTAGAAAAAGTCATTCAGGAAATTGAACAGAATGCATAAAGTATTATTCACTTGGTTAACAGGAATTATTATCATTACTTGTTGTACTTTCTTATGTCATATGACCTTATTACAATCCTTGCAATATCATTTATATGATCAACAACAAGAGTTGGCTTATCAATTACAGGAAGCATTAAACCAACAAAAAGATATTACATCCCATGTTGTACAAAATATTGATATTGAAACCAATCAAAACTGTTTTGTCGTGGTATATGATTCCGTATATGCGATATCCTATACCAATGCAACCTACAAAGAGCGTCCATTAACGATACCATTAAGTCTTGTTATTTCACCAACGGATGAACCTCTTTCATCCATTTATACTCCAGACAAAGGCTTACGCTTTGCGACCGTTTCTTTACCATATGATAAAGGACATGTCATTGTAGGGAAATCAACTGCCTTGTTTGATAGCTATGTTAGCCAAGCAGAGCGATTCTTAATCTACCTTTATGGATTCCTTTGTATGATCACATTCCCTTTAATTTGGGTACTTAATCGGTTTGGAATGAAAGAATAGATGACATCATCTATTCTTTTTTATCAAAAAATGGTACTATAATAGTCTAAGGAGGGTTACTAAATGGATAATTTCGTTGATTTTCAAGATGTCTGTAAATACTATCATATGGGTGAAGTTACCATTACCGCAGCTAACCACCTAAATTTTGCGATCAAACGCGGAGAATTTGTTGTCATTGTTGGACCAAGTGGTGCAGGAAAAACAACAGTCTTAAATATGCTTGGAGGAATGGATCATGTCGATGAAGGACGATTACTTGTCGATGGACGTGATATTTCTCATTTCAATAATAAGCAATTAACAGAATATCGAAGAACAGATATTGGCTTCGTCTTCCAATTCTATAACCTAGTTCCAAATCTAACAGCATTAGAGAATGTAGAACTAGCAACACAAATCTGCAAAAACAGTTTAGATCCTAAAGATACATTATGTAAAGTAGGTTTAGCTGAGCGTGTCAATAACTTCCCTTCTCAATTATCAGGAGGAGAACAACAACGGGTAGCGATTGCTCGTGCATTAGCTAAAAACCCAAAATTATTGCTATGTGATGAACCAACCGGAGCCTTAGACTATATAACCGGGAAAAATATCTTAAAGTTATTGCATGATATGTGCATACAACTTAATATGACTGTCATTGTAGTTACTCATAACTTAGCAATAACGCCAATGGCTGATCGGGTCATTCGAATCAAAAACAGTCAGGTCGAATCCAATGTTATCAATGAACATCCAATGGATGTAGAAAGTATTGAGTGGTAATGAAACGTTCATTATGGCTCGATTGTATTCGAGAGATTAAACATAGCTTTAGTCGTTATCTATCGATTGCTGCTATTGTATGCTTAGGTGTTGGTTTCTTTGCCGGAGTCAACGCCGCAAGTCCTGACATGATTCAAACTGCTGATCAGTATTATAAAGATTCCTCCCTCATGGATATCCATGTTCAAAGCACTTTAGGATTAACAGACAATGATGTAGAAACCATTCAAGCATATCCGGGAATCCGTTTTACAGAAGCTGGCTATACTTTAGATGTTATTCATGATACACCGGATGAACTAAATGTTATTCGGATTCATTCCTTACCGGAAAAATTGAATCAAGTTCGATTGATTGAAGGAAGATTACCAGAAAAAGAAAATGAATGTGTGGTAGAAAGAGGAAAGCTACTACCCGATGGTTTTGGACTAGATGAAACGGTTCGCGTTCGGTTAGATGATAACTCATTAAAAGACAAACTGGTAACTGATACTTTTACGATTGTAGGAATCATAGAATCTCCTGTCTATATCACTTATGATAAAGGACGCAGTTCCTTAGCAAGTGGTGATGTAGAAGTCTATGTCATGATTCCAAAAGAAAGTTTTACCATGGAAGTATATACTGATATCTATGCAACTTTAACAAGTACCAAAGATTTAGTATTTAACAGTTCCATGTATGCCAATTCTGTGGAATCTTTTATCGAACAGATGGAAGATTTTAAAGCAGAACAGGAACAAAGACGTTATGATGAAGTTGTAACAACTGCTCAGAATACATTAGATGAAGAGAAAGCAAATGCGCTTTCTGAATTTAAAAAAGCAAAGAATGAATTAGATGCTGCTAAAAATAAGATCGATCAAGGTCAAAAAGAATTAAATTACCAGAAAAAAGCAGCAGAAGAAGGATTTCAACAAGCTAGTGAACAGTTGGAATTTATTAATGAAACATTAAAAGATATCAATCCTGATGATATAGAAGTCTTAGAAACAATGTTACCAACATTAAAGGAACAGGAACAGACCCTGCGTCAAGGATTGGCATTTGCTAAATTAGGATTAAAAGCTTTAGAACAAAAAATCGCAAACACTGATCCAAATTCTGCCGAATATCAATTTCTTATCAAATTAAAAGAAGAAGCCGAATCACAAGTAAACTATTTTGATGAAGAACTGAAAAAGCTAAGTAGTCAGATTAATACCATGCAAGAACAGTATGATGGTTATCAACAATTGATTGCAGGTAAAAAGAAATGTGAAGAAGTTTTGGCAAGTAAACCAACGGTTGAAAAACAGTTGAAAGAAGCACAAAAGAAACTGGATGATGGTCGTAAAGAATACCAGGCTGGTTTAAAAGAATACAACAAGCAATATGATGATGCTATGCAACAGTTTGCAGATGCACAGGCTGAGATTGACAAAATCGAATATCCAAAATGGTACGTCTTTACTCGTGATGATAATGTCGGTTATTCAGAATATGCAGATAATGCCGATCGAATTGCGGCAATTGCTAAAATCTTCCCTGCATTCTTCCTTTTGATTGCAGCACTTGTATGTTTGACATCAATGACAAGAATGGTCGAAGAAAATCGTACGCAAATTGGTTCCTATAAAGCTTTGGGTTACAGCAATTGGCAAATCGCAAGCAAATATCTGATTTATAGTGGTTCTGCTACATTGATTGGAAGTATTATCGGATTATCCGTTGGATTTGTAGTATTCCCTACGATTATCTTTAATGCTTATAACATCATGTATCGTTTTCCTGATGTAATTGCACCATTCCATGTACAAGAAGCAATTATTTCCATTGTACTTGCTGAAATTGCTACTTTAGGTGCTACTGCCTTTAGTTGTTATCATGAACTTCTTTCTGTACCAGCAACTTTAATGCGACCTAAGGCTCCTAAAAAGGCAACTCGAGTCCTATTGGAAAGAATTACTTTCCTTTGGAAACGATTCAATTTTACCCAAAAGGTTACCATCAGAAACTTATTCCGTTATAAGAAGAGAATGTTAATGACTGTCATTGGAATTGCTGGCTGTACCGCATTGATTGTCTGTGCTTTTGGTATTCAAGATTCGATCAATGTGATTGGAGAACGACAATTTGGTGAGATTCAGAAACAAGACATGATCGTAATCTTTAATGAAGACACAGATATTGAAGCATTTAGAACTAGAAGTCAAGAATATCCGATTCAATCTCAACTAATGATTTCTTCCACTGTCATAGATGTTGAAAGAAACAATGGTATTGATATTGAAACAACCCTAGTTGTTCCGGAAGACACTCAATCCTTGCAACAATATCTTGGCTTACGTACGTTGAAAGAACACACACCACTTACTCTAAGTGATCATGGTGTCATTATTTCTCAAAAACTTTCTTCATTATTGAATATCAATAAAAATGACAAGATTGCTTTTACTTATGAAAACCAACGTTACGAAGTAACCGTTGATGATATTGCTGAAAACTACATTGCTCATTATATGTATATGTCTCCTGTTTTATATGAAGAATTATTACAGAAAGCACCTGAGATGAATCAAAGCTATCTCAAGATCAAACATCATGATACGGAAAGTATTCGTAATACGAGCCAGATTCTGATCAAGGACGAAGCGGTATTAGCCTTAGTAAAACTTGATGATATTTATGAAGATTTTGCAGACATGATTTCCAGTCTGAATATCGTAGTTATCGTATTAATCGTCTCCGCTGCTGGATTAGCCTTTATCGTTTTAATCAATCTAGTTAATATCAATGTTACAGAACGCATGCGTGAATTAGCGACTATTAAGGTATTAGGATTTAGAGATTGGGAAGTCACTCAATACTTGTATCGAGAAAATTTCATCCTAACAATTCTTGGAATTTTCTGCGGTATGTTCTTAGGAATTGCACTGCATAGAGTCGTCATGGTTACCGTTGAAATTGATACTTTATTGTTTGGAAAAGAAATCTTCGCACCAAGTTTTATTTATGCAGCAGTTATGACGATGTTCTTCTCTCTTGTTGTTAATATCATTACTCATTTCACTTTGAAAAAAATTAACATGATAGAGTCTTTAAAATCTGTAGAGTAAAAAAATGGTGGTAACAAACCACCATTTTTACATTGGATAATTCGAATTATAATTGCGTGCTGCATCACTGAGTAATGGCACGATCTGTTTCTTGCGTGACATTACTTCTTTCAAGAACAGATATCCATTTCTATTTTCACCAAGATCGGCAAATGCTGCATCAACAATATACAAATCTGAACCAGAATACAATAGATAAGAGCCACTTCCATCTACTACAGAGAAAATCATCATACAGATACCAAAACTATTAGAATGTGCTAAATTATCTAGGTATTCTTTTACTTGTTCTCGAATTGGGATAATATCATCTTGACTCATGATATTAATTTGTCCTAGCGCAACCTTATATTTTTCAATTTCGAAGATTTTCAAATCATTATAGACAATCTCTTCAATCGTCTTTTCTTTGATCGTAGCAGAAGCTGCCATAACCTGTAAAGCAAACTCATCCAGATTAATTCCTGCAATTTCTGCCAAGCGTTTTGCTGTTTCAATATCCGTTGGAGTACAAGTAGGAGAATTAAAATACAAGGTATCGGAAATAATTGCCCCCGTTAAAAGTCCCGCGGTACTAGGAGGAATTGTAATTCCACACTCCTGATAAATCTTGGCAATGACTGTACAACAACATCCTACTAATTCATTCCGGAACATCACAGGACTAGTAGTCTTAATTCCTCCAATCCGATGATGGTCAATGATTTCAACAATTTCTGCTTGAGCAGCACCCATGATACTCTGTTCCATTTCATTATGGTCCACTAGAATCAATTTTCGATTGCTATGTTTGAACAAGTGATAACGAGAAATCAAACCAACCAAATGATTCCGTTGATCTAATACAGGATAGCTTCTAAAACGAGATCGATTAATGGTAATTTTAACATCTTCAACATAATCATCAAAACGGAACGCTACCAATTGTTGTGTCATAATCAAACCAACAGGAATGGCTTGTTGAACCAACTGTGAAGTTTGATACATATCCTTATGAGTAACAATATATCCACAGCCTTTTTTCTTCGCAAACTCCACTACTTCTGGAATTGGATATTCTTGTCTTGTAGCAATGACAACAGCTGCTCCACTGGAAATCGCACGCAATTGTGTTTCTCTACGAGCACTGGTAATCACAACACGATCTTCATATTCCTTCGAATCCTTTTCCATTGCTAAAGAACTAGCAATAAAGATTCTTCCATTCATATGTGTCTTCAACGGATCAACCAGTAATCTTCCTTTTAAAATCTTAGCAAAATTCACCAATGGTGTTTGCCGAATCAAATCATCTTTCTCTTTTGTTTCATTTACTATGGTATTCGTAATATCTGAAATGGTAGCCATTCCTAACAAATTATTTTCTTCATTAACTACAGCAATAACTTTCTTTTTATGATTTCTCATGATCTTAATTGCTTCATACAACATTCCATCAGCAGAAATCGTTACTGCATCATCAAATTCAATATCCCGTATACGAGTACGGATATCGTATACCAAAGGTGGTGCATCTTCGTGGAAATAATCTAACACAAACTTCGTTTCATTATTGATTTCCCCAATACGAATTCCAATCGCATTTTCTCCTTGCATCTGCTTCAATTGTGCATACGCAATGGCACTACAAATAGAATCCGTATCTGGATTCTTATGTCCTGTAATATAAACAGCGCTTCCCATGAATTCATCCCTTCCTATTCATCAAAATAATGTCTTCTTGTCGTTGATTGAATCAAAAGATATTTCAATTCCTCAACTTCATCTTGTTCAATTACCTTTTTTAAATATTCCATCGTTTGGATGAACTCATCCATTTCTTTTACTAAATTATCTTTATTCAATAAAAACAATTCACTCCAAATCGTTTCATTGATATTTGCAATCCTCGTAAGATCCCGAAAGGAATCTCCTGTATATTTCTTTAAATCATGATTATCATTTGTATTCATTAAACTCACCGCAATCGTATGTGTTAATTGTGATACAAATCCAATCATTCGATCATGTTCTTCTATTGTTAATAAACTTATCGTTTTAAAATTTAAGTCCACAGCTAGCTGACGAACACGTTCAATGGCTTCTTCTGTATTTTTTTCTGTTGGAGTGATAATAAAATTTGCACCCTCAAATATTTTCGCATCCGCATAACGAACTCCGCTAACTTCTTTTCCTGCCATTGGATGAGCCCCAATAAACTCAACATCATTACGCAAATTTTCTTGCACTTCTTTTACGATTCCTGTTTTTACTCCACTTACATCCGTAATCAAAGCATGAGATTGAAAGAACTGTTGATTCTCCTTGATCCATTTGACCATCGTAGTAGGATATAAGCCAGAAATAATTAGATTAGCCTCATGAATCAATTCCGGATCATCAACCGTAGATCCCTGCATGATCCATCCTTGTTCCATCGCATATTGAATACTATCTAAATTAGTATCAATGGCAGACACATCAAAACCCTTTGCAGATAGGCCTTGGGCATAACTTCCACCAATCAATCCTAATCCTACGATCAGTATCTTATCCTTCTTTGCCATTTAGAACACTCCTTAACTATAGTCATTATAACATAAGTTAGAGATAAAACAGTTTACGAAGCATTGTTTTTTTTATAAAATATAAAAGAAAGTTGGTGAACAAATGAACAAATTACAAGAAGCCAGAAATTCTATTAATCGTATCGACCAGGAAATAGCAAAACTGTTTGAAGAAAGAATGGATGCTGTTACTTTGGTTGCTCAATATAAAAAAGAACATCAATTACCAGTACTCGATGCAAACCGGGAACAGGAACTTCTAGAAAAAAACTGTTTACTAATTCAAAACAAAGATTACCTTCCCTACTATCGAGACTTCCAGAAACAACAAATGGAAGTATCTAAGAAATACCAACAAACATTAATCAAAAAAATAATCGTTGGCTATCAGGGGGTTGAAGGGGCCTTCAGTCATATTGCTGCAAGCAACTTATTTCCTAATGATACGAAGATTTCATTCTCAAAC
Source organism: Erysipelotrichaceae bacterium (assembly GCA_029227155.1). Lineage (GTDB taxonomy): Bacteria > Bacillota_I > Bacilli_A > Erysipelotrichales > Erysipelotrichaceae > RGIG4607. The sequence goes on along the minus strand of JAQXZJ010000103.1, from coordinate 12,396 downwards.
TTTGAACAAGTCTTTCAAGAAGTAGAAAAAGGATCCATCACCTATGGGGTTATCCCATTAGAAAATTCTTATTCTGGTGATGTTTCAGAAGTATTTGACTGGTGCCGTAAATACCATTGTCATGTTCAACAAATCTATCATTTGCCAGTGGATCAGAACCTATTGGTTCAAAAAGGAACCAATCTACAAGAAATTACCACTATTTATTCTCATCCACAGGCAATTCGTCAATGTGAACACTTCTTAAAAGGTCGCCCTTGGACCATTGCGACTGCAAGCAATACAGCAATGGCTGCTAAATATGTAAGTGAACAAAACGATCATCATGTTGCTGCGATTGCTAGTTTAGCAACCGCTGAGCTATACCATCTAGAAGTCTTAGAAAGAGAAATACAAGATAGTCGATCAAATACAACCCGCTTTATTATCATTAGTAATGAACCATTAAAAGAAGCCAGTCATTTTAATATGATACTAACCATTCAACATGAAGCAGGTAAATTAGCAACGATTATTAATTGTATTGCAAAACATGGATACAACATGGAATGTATCAAATCATTCCCACAAAAAGATGTACCTTGGGCTTACTACTTCTATTTAGAAGTTGTTGGTAATATAATGGAAGAACAAACTCAACGTTTGTTAAAAGAAATACAAGAAAACTGTATTGAGTTCAAATTACTCGGTTCCTATTTATAAGGAGGATAAACAAATGAAATTTTTACAGAAGGATGCAAATCCTGTTCCTATTCAAGACACCGTGTTTCAAGTAGTAGCACAAGCAAAAGAAGCCAAACAAAAATATGGAGAAGACCAGGTTGTTGATGCTACCATTGGTTCCTTGTATGATGAAGAAGGAAAACTTGTCGCTTATCATACGGTATTTGATACTTTTGATGCCATTGAGCCACAAATCAAAGCTGCCTATGCATCTAGTTTTACCGGAAATCCTAACTATCGAAAGCAAGTAGCTGAATGGGTATTTCAAGGGATCCATATGAATTTACCATATTCTGTTTTAGCAACACCTGGAGGAACGGGGGCAATTTCTACTGTTTTCCATTGTTCTTTAGCCAAAAATGAAATCGTTCTTTTACCAGAAGTTGCTTGGGGCAGTTATAAACTTATGGCAAATGAATATGGATATCAAAGAATGACTTATTCTTTATTTGAAGATGATCACTTTAATCTAACCGATTTTGAAATGAAGTGTAAACAAATTATGGATCAACAACATAAGCTTGTTGTTGTAATCAATGATCCTTGTCATAATCCAACTGGATACTCCTTAACTCTTCAAGAGTGGGAACAAGTTATTGCAATTCTAAACGAATGTTCTTTACAAGGCCCTGTCGTATTGTTGAATGATATTGCTTATATTGACTATTCTTATCAACTGGATCAAGTTCGTCGCTATATGGAATTATTTCAAACCATTAGTGATAATGTTGCTGTCGTGATTGCCTTTAGTTGTTCTAAAACCTGTACTTCTTATGGATTACGGATTGGTGCTGCCATTCTTTTAGCCCAAAAAGAAGAAGACGTCCGTCAAATGGAAATCGTTTATGAGAAACATGCTCGGGCAACTTGGTCTAATATTGGTAACTCTGGAATGGAAAACTTTGTTCGCGTAACAACGACACATCATGATGCCTTTATGAAGGAAAAAGCTAAATATATCGATTTATTGAAACAACGCTCTGACATTTTTGTAACAGAAGCGAAAGCTTGTGGATTACCGATCTATCCTTATAAAGAAGGTTTCTTTATTACCATTCGGATAGAAGATAATGAAAAATGCGTACGATACCATGAAGCATTGATTGCTAATCATATATTTACTGTTCGTGTTAATAAAGGAATTCGTGTTGCGATCTGTAGTACTAGTATCAAAAAGACAAAAGGTCTCGCTCAGAAACTGAAAACAATCTATGATACGATTTAGAGTTCACATGAAGTGAACTCTATTTTTTAAACACCAAATGTAAACCATCTGTGTCCAATCGATAACAAGATTTAGCAACCGTTTCAATATATTTTCGATCATGAGATACACTAATGATACACCCCTCAAACTGTTGTAAAATATCACAAACTACAGGATTTGATAAAGGGCTTAGATTCCGCGTTGGTTCATCTAGCAATAAAACATTAACTTCTTTCAAAACCATCTCTACAAGCAACAATTTTGCTTTCTGGCCTTGAGAATACGTCCGAATCGGAGCATTCATTTCCTCCGTTGTAAACTTCACGCTTCCTAAATGCTTTTGTACTTTTGTTATCGTTTCTTTCCTAGAATCTGTACATAAATACTGTAATCCAGAAAGATCCTGTGGTAAAACCTCATCATAATTCTGAGGCATCCATTGTACCTTTAGATCTCTTCTATGTTCTAATTCTTTAGCAATCAAACACATCAGTGTTGTCTTTCCACAGCCATTTTTTCCAATGATCACCACTTTATCTTTCCCAAAAACCTGTAAATGCAAATCATGGGATAACACATTATCCTGGATCAGCAAAGTATCTAAACGAAAATCAATCACACATTTATGCTGATCTAAACCAACCATATCATGAAAATACAAGGTGATCTGTTCTTCTACATCAACCTTTTGTGTTAACTCTTGTTTTTGTAATCGTTTTTCCCACGATTTCACTGATTTCATTTTCTTCTTCAATAATTGACCACCATGCGGATCCTGTCGAGAAATCGTCTTCTGTGCATGATCAACTGCCTGATAAACTTTACGATATCGCTCAAGCTGTTGTTGGTAAGCTCTTTTTTCTTCTTTTGCCAAACGATTTTGTCTTTGATTCAGAGCCTGTCTTTTTTGTACATACTCTGGATAGGAAATCCGCTCAAATGTCCACTTTGGTTTCCTCTTTTTCATAATTTGTTCCAAATGTAAGATTCCATTTGCACAATGTTCTAATAACACTTCATCATGAGAGATAAATAAGATTGGTTCCTCTAATCGAAGAATCCATCGTTCCAACCATTCTAATGTTTCAATATCTAAGTCATTGGTTGGTTCATCCAACAAATATAGATCCGGTTTAGCAAGCATAAGTTTCAACAACTGAATCTTTACCCGTTCTCCACCACTCAACTCATCCATCCTTTGTCGGTCCAATAATTCCATATCAATTCCCATATCAACCCCATACTGATAAAGTTCATTGAATCGTGCATACTGCTGTGGCAAAATATCTTCATTAGGTTTATCACATAATAAAAATGCTAATATACTCGAATCCATCCACTGAGGTTCTAACATCTGTGGCAGATATCCAATGGTATCATTCCCAGTAGAAATCACACCTTCCATGGACGCAAAATCGTGAATCCAATTTGGATTCACGATACCTTTTAATAACGTACTTTTCCCATTCCCCTCTTCACCAATGATTGCTATTTTATCGCCTTTGGTTAAAGACAAATTTAAATGTTCAATTAATGTTCTTTTTTCTAATGTTTGAATGGTAAGATCCTGAATCATGAGCATACGATCACCTCCTAAATGGTGAAGGAAGCACAAGAAAAATAAGTTATAAAGGTATTTATTACTTTTTAACTTATTGATTCAACATCTTTCCACCTCACTTCTTATTTTAGTATATTCTATCCTTTTTTATTTTGTCAATTCTGATTTGATCTTGTTTAATAATCCACCATGTTTGATGATATCTATTTGTTTTTCATCTAATCCATGTTCCACCAGAAACGTTTGTTGTTTTGTTAGATTTTCTACCACGATAGGTTTTCCAAATGCAATCTTGTCTAAATCTTTGAAACACAAATGATCATATAAAGATATAGACTCATAATCTTCTTCTTTTGTAAAAACACAAGGAAGAATACCTGAATTAATCAAATTTTGACGATGAATTCGTGCATAACTTTTCGCAATGACAGCTTTGATTCCTAGATGCATCGGAGCTAATGCTGCATGTTCACGCGAACTGCCTTGACCATAGTTTTCTTTAGCTATAATAAAACCACCATGATGTTGTTTACAACGATTTGCAAATTCTGGATCAATTTGTGAATAAGTAAATTCACTGATCTTCTCAATATTGCTACGATATGGTAATATCTTTGCTCCAGCAGGCATAATATGATCCGTAGTAATGTTATCTCCTACTTGAATCATCACCTGACCTTCTAATTGATTCTTTAATGGTACATTTACTGGGAACGGTTTGATATTTGGTCCTAACACTACCTCTTTTGACCAATCCTTATCTGGTTGTAATAATTGTGAATCATCAATAGTATAACGTTCTGGCATACTAGCCTCTTCATAATCACAATCACAAGCATCCTGCAAGTATCCACATATTGCACTGTATGCTGCCGTCTGTGGAGAAACTAAATAGACATTCGCACTCATCGTACCGCTTCGGCCATAAAAATTGCGATTAAATGTCCGTAAAGAAACTGCATCTGTTTTTGGAGACTGTCCCATACCAATACATGGTCCACAAGTCGCTTCCAAAATACGTGCACCACTAGCAATCAGATCAGAAAGAGCTCCACAATCTGCCAACATGCGTAACACTTGTTTAGAGCCAAAAGAAATAACCAATGATACATCAGGATGAATCTGTTTTCCCTTTAAAATATTTGCAACCGTCACTAAATCCGTAAAGGAAGAATTGGTACAACTACCAATCGCTACTTGATCAACTTTCAATCCCTTAACTTCTTTTACCGTACATACATGGTCTGGTGAATGAGGCAAAGCTACCATTGGTTCTAATTGATCCAAGTCAATGGTAATTACTTGATCATAATGTGCTTGAGGATCTGCATGCAATTCGACATAAGCCTCTTCACGCCCTTGTTTCTTTAAAAATTCATAGGTACGGATATCCGAAGGAAAAATAGAAGTTGTAGCCCCTAATTCAGCTCCCATGTTGGTAATCGTACTTCTTTGGGGAACACTTAATTCTAAGATTCCTTCTCCACTATATTCAATGACCTTACCAACACCACCTTTTACTCCTAGTATTTGTAATACTTTTAGAATAATGTCTTTAGCACCAACACCATGTTGTAATCTTCCGATTAACTGTACATTCACAATTTCAGGCATCATCAAAGAAAATGGTCGCCCTGCCATGGCACAAGCAACATCTAAACCACCAGCACCAATTGCTAACATTCCCATACCTCCTGCTGTTGGTGTATGAGAATCCGAACCTAATAATGTTTTCCCTGGAACATCAAAGCGTTCTAAATGTACCTGATGACAAATTCCATTACCCGCCTTAGAAAAAATCACTCCATAACGATTCGCTACTGTTTGTAAATAGATGTGATCATCTGCGTTTTCAAACCCATTCTGTAACGTATTATGATCAACATAGCTCACTGATACTTCTGTTTGAACCTGTTGAATCCCCATCGCTTCTAATTGCAGATAAGCCATCGTTCCTGTAGCATCTTGTGTCAATGTCTGATCAATGTGTATTTGAATCGGAGAACCCTTTTTCATCTCTCCACTGACTATATGAGACGCAATTAATTTTTCTGTTAATGTTTGTTTCATCTGTTTCAACCCCTAAATCCGTTTTTTATTATATCACTTCATGAATGATCTTTCGAGCAAATGAATATACATTTATATTGAAAGCAGTTATAATGAGATTAAATAAAGGAGGACAATAACATGTCAAATATCTATCATCCAAATATGGAAGAATGGAATCAAATGAAAGAAGAAGGAATCGTACTCGTTGACTTTTTCGCAACATGGTGCGGCCCTTGTAAGATGTTGGGTCCTGAGTTAGAGAAATTAGCGAATCAATTTGCATCACAAATCAAAGTTGCGAAAATAGATGTCGATGCCTATCCAGCACTAGCAAATGCTTATGAAATTCAAAGTGTACCAACACTGATTCTATTTAAAAATGGTAAATTGGTACAACGAATTTCTGGATATCGGCCTTTCCCTGAACTAGTGAAACTCATCCAGCAGATCATGTAAACTCTTGTTAATTCAAGAGTTTTTTTATGTAATTTATGATATGATAAATGAATGAAAAATGAGGTGAAAAAATGAACCAAACGTTACAGACGATTTTCCAACAATCAACGGTTGATAATTATATAGCTAATAAGTTATATCATAAATATGACGTTAAAAAGGGCTTAAGAAATGAAGATGGTACCGGTGTTTTGATTGGTTTAACTAGAATTGCCGATGTAGTTGGTTATCAAATGATCGATGGAAAGAAAATTGATGATGAAGGTCAATTATATTATAGAGGTATTTCTATTTTTGATTTGGTTCGAAATTTTGATGAAAAAGAAATTCGAGGATATGAAGAAACCTGTTTTTTAATTCTTTTTGGTCATTTACCAGATCAAGAGGAATTTCAAATTTTTAAAGAAGCTTTACGAAGTCAATATTCATTACCGGATGGGTTTCTGGAAACCAACATTCTACGCTATCCAAGTATGAATATTATGAATAAGATTCAGCGATCGTTATTGATGCTCTATGAAACAGATGCTGATCCTGATAATAGTAGTGTAGAAAACACTTTTCAACAGGGGTTATCAATTATTGCGAAAATGCCTGCCATGATGTGTTATGCATATCAAGCAAAAGCACATCTTTTCAATCATGAAAGCTTATTTATTCATCATCCAGATCCTAATGTATCGATTGCAGAAAATATTCTCATGTTAATACGTCCAACAAAAGAATATACCTATTTAGAAGCCAAAATTTTAGATCTGATGTTAGTCCTTCATGCAGACCATGGAGCAGGAAATAACTCGACATTTACTAATATTGTTGTTTCTAGTACTGATACAGATATTTATTCTGCTTTTGCGGCAAGTGTGGGTTCTTTAAAAGGGCCACGTCACGGAGGAGCAAATCTTGCGGCTAAAAACATGATGAAGGCTGTCATTGATACAGTTGGCTTGGATGCTACAGATGAAGAGTTGAAACAAATCGCAATCCGTTTACTACAAAAAGACTTCTATGATCAAAAAGGATTGATTTATGGTATGGGACATGCTGTTTATACCTTATCTGATCCACGGAGCGTGATCTTAAAACAACAAGCAAAAGCATTAGCTGTTGAAAAAGAAATGGTAAATGTTTTTGAATTCTATGAACGATTTGAACAAATCGCAAAACAAACAATTTATGAAATGAAACACATCTCTGTTTGCAGTAATATTGATTTTTACAGTGGTTTAATTTACGAAATGTTAATGATTCCTGAAGATTTATATTCCCCAATGTTTGTCGCAAGCCGTTGTGTTGGCTGGTTAGCTCATAATATTGAGAATAAACTGTATTGTAATCGAATCGTTCGTCCTGCAGGAAAATATGTAGGAGAAAAGCAAGAGTATGTTGAATTAGAAAAGAGGTAGTGATATGCAGAAAATTACATTATTTGAAGGAGATGGCATTGGTCCTGAAATTACAAAAGAAGTTGTAAGAGTGATCCATGCATTAGAGTTGCCTTTAGAATTTGAACCCTATGCAATTGGAAAAACTTCTTTTGAACAAACAGGAGAGCTAATCCCACAAGAAGCAATCAATTCTATACACAGAAACAAAGTTGCTCTAAAAGCCCCTGTAACAACTCCTATCGGGCATGGATTCCGCTCCGTAAATGTTGGTTTGCGTTTGGCCTTTGATTTATTCGCAAATATTCGTCCAGCAAGATCCATTCCAAATGTCATCACTCGTTATGATAACATTGACTTGGTTGTCTTTAGAGAGAATACCGAAGATTTATATATTGGCTTAGAAGAACAAATTGACGAAGATACCGTTCATGCTATTAAAAAGATCACTAGAAAAGCATCTACTCGAATCATTCGTGCAGCCTTTGAATATGCAAAAGAAAATAACCGTCATCTTGTCACATGTGTTCATAAAGCCAATATCTTAAAGAAAAGCGATGGACTCTTTTTACAGATTTTTAATGAAATCAAACAAGAATATCCAGATATTCAAGCCAACGACCTGATTGTTGATAATACTTGTATGCAACTAGTAATGAGACCGGAACAATTCGATGTACTAGTAATGTCTAATTTATATGGAGATATCCTTTCTGATTTAACCAGTGGCTTAATTGGAGGACTAGGACTTTTACCAAGTGTCAATAAAAATGAAGAGTATGCAATCTTTGAAGCTGTTCATGGATCTGCCCCAGATATCGCAGGTAAAAATATTGCCAATCCAACTGCACTATTACTAAGTGCTTGTATGATGCTTGATCATCTACACTATCACCAACAAGCCAATCAGATACGTAACGCTTTAATGGATGTCTATGCAAATACAGATATTCGCACCCCTGATTTAGGTGGAACCGCTACTACAACTAAATTTACAGATGCAATTATTGCTCGATTATAAAAAAGGAGCCCTTCTATCAAAGAAGGGCTTTATAATTACTGATTACGATAACGATATAAGAATTTTTGTAATGTTTCTGTTTGAGGATGCTCAAAGATTTCTTCAGGCGTACCTTGTTCCGCAATTACTCCTTGATCCATGAATACCACTCTAGTAGATACATCTTTCGCAAACTGCATCTCATGAGTAACAACAATCATAGTCAATCCTTCTTTTGCAAGGTCTTTCATTACATTCAATACTTCACCAACCATTTCTGGGTCCAATGCGCTTGTAGGCTCATCAAACAGCAATACTTTTGGATCCATACATAAAGCACGAGCAATCGCAACCCGCTGTTTTTGACCACCTGATAGTTGCATACTTCCAGCATTTGCGAATTCCTTCATTCCTACTTTATCCAAATAATATAATGCTTTTTCTCTTGCTTCTTCCTTGGAACGTTTTAAAACTTTGATTTGTCCAAGCATACAATTTTCTAATACATTTTTATTATTAAATAAATTAAAGTTCTGAAAAACCATACCAATATGAGTCCGATGCTGATTGATGTTGATTTCACCTTTTAACACATCTTTACCCTCATAGAAAATAGCACCATGATCTGGAACCTCTAACAAATTAATACAACGTAATAATGTCGATTTTCCACTACCACTAGAACCAATGATCGTAATAACTTCACCTTTATTCAGATGAAATTCTACATCATTTAATACCTTCAAAGAACCGAAGTGTTTTTGTAAATGTTGAATATCAATGATACTTTCCATAACTAATCACCCACTGTTCCTAAATGTCTAATATCCATCTTCTTCTCGATATATCCTAAAATCTTACTCGTTGGATATGTTAAGCAAAGATAAATCATCGCTACAACAAAGAATGTCTCTGTGTATTTAAATACACTTCCTGCAACAGAACTTCCTTGGAAATATAAATCATTAACCGCAATAACATTCAAAACCGAACTATCTTTTATATTAACGATAAACTCATTTATAATAGATGGGAAAGAATTACGAATCGCTTGAGGAATTACAATATAAAACATCGTTTGTAAATTACTCATTCCCAAAGAACGTGCACCTTCTGTTTGTCCCTTATCAACAGATTGAATCCCAGCACGAATGATTTCTGACATATAAGCCCCCGTATTGATAGAAATAATTACAATACCAGCTGTAATTGGAGACCACATAAGCCCTGCACTTTTTAATCCATAATAGATAAAGAATGACTGAACCATCATTGGGGTTCCTCTGAAAAACTCAATATAAATCGTAAGAATCGTATCTAAAACCTTTTTCAATCCCTTTACGATTACTGATTCTCTACCTTCTAATTTAATTGCTCTTAAAGCTCCAACTACAAGTCCAATTACCAAACCAAAGATCGTACCTGTGATTGCTAATAATAAGGTAATCTGTACACCATTGAAAAATAATGTTTTATATCTAACAAATATATCCCATGCGACTTCCAAAAATTCCATTATTTATCTCCCTAGTTATTTGCTGGTTGACGATTTGTCGCTTCCAACATATAAGTTAAACGAGTATCTGCATCAATAGCATCCAATGCAGCTTGTACTTGTTTAAAGAATTCTCCATCACGGCTTCCTTCTTTTAAGCAGATAGAAACTGTTGTATCAATATCAAATCCATAACCTTCTTCGAAATGTACAATTGCTAAATCAGAGTTCGCTTGAACAGCACCTAATGCAACTGGTAATTCTGCTGTAATACCATCAACTTCTTTCGATTGCAACGCATAAATCATTAATGGATAAGTTTTCAATGGTGTATGGTGATTCACACCTGGAATCTGTTCGATAATCGTATCATAGTTTGTAGAAATCTGACCAACAACTGTCTTACCACTAAAATCTACTAATGTCGTTGCTTGTGCTAACGCATCATCTTTTCTAACGATCATAACCATTTCAGAATCATAATATGGAGTTGTGAAATCCCCGTTTTTCTCACGTGTTTCATCAGCTGTCATACCAGCAATGATTGCATCAATTTCATTTGATTGCAATGCAGGTTGTAATCCTTCCCAAGCAATTTTCTTAATCACTAATTCCAACCCTAAAGCATCCGCAATCTCTTGTGCAATTACAACATCATATCCATCAGCATATCCGCCACCACTAATCGCAACACCGTGTTCTCCTTGTTCCAACGTTGTCCAGTTAAATGGTGCATAGTCACATTCCATTCCTACTACGAATGTCGTTTTTTCTGTGTTTGTGTTCCCATTACCACATCCAGCTAAAACAAAACATAAAATCAATACTACTGCAAATAATCTCTTCATCTTTCTTTCCTCCCAATATAAGAAAAAGCCGTGCTATTCAACACGACTGAATGTTTAGTCCTTGCTTCATAGCGCCTCTACAAAAAGTAGGAGTGTTACAAGTATTTCCTGTAACCCCAAGAATCTATTTTGCCAAATAAACTCTTTCGGCGATGATTACCTTTTATTCACTTCTTCGTCCGCCGACTCCATGAATGACTCTGATGCATCGCTACCTCTATCGTTTTTTTCTTTAACCATTATAACCTAAAAAAAGAAAATGTCTACACATTTTTCACATTTTCAAGACATTTTCTATTTTTATCTAACAACATTTATGATTTCCACAATCATGATCTTCTTCATGATGACTACATACTTTCGTTTCATCATCTATTAATTCATGATTCAAATATGCACGAATCGCAACATCAATATCACCCGTAACACCACGAATCACAGAAATATTCGCTTGTTGTAAGGCTGTAATCGCACCAGCACCAATACCACCGCAAATCAGTAAATCTACCCCTTCTTCTTGCAACAGTCTAGCAATAGCACCATGACCCGTACCATTCATCTTTAATTCCCGTTTATTCGTTACAACCCCAGATTCTACATCATAAACCGTCATCACTTCTGTTTTCCCAAAGTGTTGAAACACAAGATGATCTTCTGTTGGAATCGCTATGCGATGTGCATCTTTTAGTAGATCCTCTAACACCGCACTTGCTTGTGGTAAACATATATCCATTTCTTCTAATCTGCCTTCATCACATGCTTTTGCAATTTCAGGATTCATTGGTAACTTAGCCAAAACCTGCAAATCGTGTTCTGATGCAATCTCATCAATATGACTCTCACCAAAGATCTGAATCTTCTTACCACAATCAGGGCAAGCAAAATAACTCATATTTTCTACGATGCCTAAAATTGGTACATTCATCATCTTCGCCATATTAACAGCCTTCATTACAATCATAGAAACTAAATCCTGAGGCGAAGTTACAATCACAATACCATCCACTGGTAACGATTGAAACACCGTTAACGGTACATCCGCTGTTCCTGGAGGCATATCCACAAATAGATAATCCACATCCTCCCATAAAACATCCGTATAGAACTGCTTTACCATTCCGGCAATCACTGGTCCCCTCCATACAACAGGAGTTTCTTCATCATCCAATAACATATTCACCGACATCACCTGAACCCCTAAAGCACTGCGATTCGGCAATAAAACATCCTCTAAAGCATACGCTTTTTGCGTAACACCAAAAATACGAGGAATACTAGGTCCTGTGATATCTGCATCAATAATACCTGTACGATACCCCTTCTTTTGCATATTGATTGCAAGCAAGCTAGAAACCAAAGACTTTCCAACTCCACCTTTACCACTAACAATACCAATTACTTTTTTAACTTGACTACGATCATTTAACTGTTCTTTCTCGATTTCTCGATGATCACAATTTGCTGAACAGCTACTACAATTATGACTACATTCACTCATAATGAAATCTCCTTTCCTAAAGAAATAGAAGGAACCCTTCTATTTAATCTTTTTTTCCAAATAATCGTAAAATATATAAGAAAATATTAACAAAATCCAAATATAACTCTAATGCACTATAAATAGCCATTTTCGATAATAATTCTTGATCTTCTCCACATGCCTGATAAT
>JAQXZJ010000102.1 GCA_029227155.1 Erysipelotrichaceae bacterium | reverse complement strand
TACATTGTCATTTACATCAATCATCACATATGGTTTACAATCTGTTAAGCCAAAAACAGCCGTATCATAACCAGCCACTCTTGCATTCACTAACCATGCACTTTCATCATCACTTGTATAGGCTTTTGTCACGTAATGAGCTCCATGTACATATAATAAGCTCATATTCTCCATTTGCATTGCTTCGGCATTCACTACGATTGCACGATCATAGCCCATTGCCTGAGGCGTACCATAATCAATACCAAGTACAGAATTGTTTTCCGGATATTCGATATATAAACGAACTCCCTTCTCTACTAAAGCATCTCTTTGTTCTTCTGTAATATTCACAGTTGTTAATGTTGGATATGCATCCGCCAAAATCATGATCCCCTTTGTACCATTTGTACCAATGGCGTTATATGCATCTTGGAATGTATCATACCGAATTACACCTTCATAATTATTGATTAAGGTGTTATACAAATCATTGGTTTCTTCACAAACAACTGAGATAGCCAATGATTGTTTTTCTTGCGCAAAAACAATTCCTGCATTCGATACAAATGTACTCAGCATTAATGCCAGCGCAATCATAGAAATAAATAGCCTTTTAAACACATTATCTCCTCCCTTTTTTGATTTAAGACTATATACTACCTTATTATTATAGTGCTGTTCATTCCCTTTTTGCAAGCCAATGTGTAAGGGTGTACATAACAAAAAAAAGAAGACATTCTTAGTCCTCTTTACATACATCCGCAACCAACGCTTTAGAAGCTTGTATCAAATCATTAGGTAATAATTCAATCTGTAATCCTAACTTCCCACCTGATACATATACACGTTCTGTTTGTCTAATTCTTTCATCAACAATCGTTGCAAACTCTTTTTTCATACCAAAAGGAGAACACCCTCCTCTTATATATCCTGTTAAAGGTAATAACTCTTTTACATGAATCATCGCTATTGATTTTTCACTCACAACTCTTGCACATTTCTTCAGATCCAATTCCTGATTTGCCGGAATACAAAATACATAATGATTCTTGCTTGGTGCGACAGTAACTAGTGTTTTAAACACACACGAAGGATCTTCATCTAATTTCTTAGCAACCTCTAACCCATCGATTGCTTCCTTACAAGGATATTCATGTACTTGATAACTAATCTTATTTTTATCTAATAAACGCATTGCATTTGTTTTTGTTGCCATGGAATTCACCTCGAATGTTATTATCGCACGAACCTTATTATCTATCAATTCCCATTTCAATACATTTTTTGTTGAAAAAAAATAAGAATAATAATATAATACATCTAGAAAGGAGATGACTAATATGAAATATTTTGTTATTGCATTAGTTATCATCATTGTTATTCTTATCTTATGGTTCATCGCAACCTATAATGGATTTATCTCACTTCGTAATAAATCAGAAGAAGCATTTTCAACCATGGATGTTTATCTAGTAAAACGCTATGATTTGATTCCTAATTTAGTAGAAACTGTAAAAGGTTATGCAAAGCATGAATCTGAGACTTTAGAAGGTGTGATCAAAGCTAGAAATTCAGCTGTATCAGCAACTACTCAAGCAGATAAGATTGAATCAGAAAATCAATTTGCTGGTGCATTAAGCAGATTGTTTGCTTTATCAGAATCTTATCCTGAATTAAAAGCAAATACCAACTTCTTAGATTTACAAAGCCAATTACAATCTATCGAAAACGAAATTGCGAATTCTAGAAAGTACTACAATGGTGTTGTAAAACAGTTCAATACCAAATGTGAAACTATTCCAAGTAATTTCGTCGCAAGTATTTGTGGATTTGAAAAATTGCCTCTATTTGTTGTAACAGAGCTTGCACAAAGAGAAAACGTTAAAGTTCAATTTTAGGCTATTGCTCAGGCAATAGTCCTTTTTGAAAGGAGAATCCTTTATGAAGCGAATAAAACAGGCATTCTTTATCTTATTGACCGTAAGCGTCATCCTCTTTAGTGGCATACAGCCCCTACAAGCAAAAGAACGCTTTGAGTTTACTAATTATACGATAGAACTGGATGTCAAAGAAAACGGAGAGATTCATGTCATAGAAACATTTGAAACAAAGTTTAATGATTATTTACATGGAATCTATGTCAATGTTCCAACTCGTTATTCAATGACTTGGGAAAACGGAGTACGGAAACATTACAATTTTCCAATATCTAATATCCATGTTTTATCAAATCACAACTATGATATCGAAACCAATCTAGATGGTATACAAATTCGTTTAGGTGATGCAGACTATTATGCTCGTGAATATGAAACGTATCAAATATCATATGTGATCCATACCAAGGATCTAGACTTAGATGGTAGACAGATGTTGTTTTATAACCTTGTTTCTGGAAACTGGGATACGACTTTTAACACTGTAAACTTTACGATTCGTTTCCCAAAAGAAATTGATGAAAGCAGTATCCGCTTTGATTCTCCAATTGGAATAACGGAACAATCCAATAGCATCTTATCTTATACCGTTCGCGGAAATACGTTATCGGGAAGCTATCATCAAGTATTAGATCCAAAAGAAGCTATAACGATTCTTGTACCTCTACCTGATGATTATTTCGTCTTCCCAGATTTTAGCATTGCAAACTGGATATCCTTTGGAGTTGGTGCTCTTTTAACACTGATGATTGGTTTTCTATATCTCTCAAAAGGAAAAGATGAACCAATCATTCCAGTGGTAGAGTTTTCAGCACCTGACAATATGACCAGCGCTGAAGTTGGTTATATCATTGATGGAACCTGTGATCATCCGGATGTCATCTCTTTGATTATCTGGTGGGCAAAAGAAGGTTACCTGGAAATTGAAGATGATGAAGAAAAAGATGAATTAACCCTACACAAATTAAAAGATCTACCAGAAAATGCGAAACGTTTTGAAAAAACAATGTTCAACAAATTATTCCAGAATCGTGATTCTGTAACTACAAATCAATTAGAAGGAAAATTCTATGAAACATTACAAATAACCGCAAAACAGGTAGAACAATCGTTTCGTTCGAAAGGAAGACAGATTTATCAATCGGAATATTTGCAAAAGTTCCTATGTCTGATTGTTGGTATGCCATTGGCATTCATTACTGCACTTCGTCTATATTTAGAAACGTATCAGCTTGCTTTGGCATTCATTGATGTTATTGTAATTTTGATTGTCATGGCTGTCAGTGCATTTTTAGCAGTCACTCTTGTCAATCGCTGGTATTCTTTAAAAACTGGTTCAAAAGTTGGATATTTGATTACTATCTTTATTGGCCCATTGTTACTATTTGGCATCAGCTATCTGATTTTCCGCCATTATTTACCATTCTATCTCTATCTTGGATCCTTCATTTGTAGTTTGTTTATGATTGGATTTGCTGCATTTATGAGAAGAAGAAGCGTTTATGGAAATGAAATGCTAGGACGAGTAATCGGATTGCGTGAATTTATCTTAACAGCAGAAAAAGATCGCTTGGATGCACTAGTAAAAGAGAATCCAATGATTTTCTATGATGTCTTACCATTTGCCTATGCCTTTGGCATTAGCGACATTTGGAATGAACACTTCAAAGATTTAACGATACCAGAATGTACTTGGTACTATGGGCCAAGTGATATCACTTTATACCATTCTATGCATCGACTCCATCATTCAATGAACCACTTACAAACAGCCGCATCTTATATTCCTGCTCCATCAGGATCTAGTGGTGGATTTAGCGGTGGAAGCGGCGGAGGCTTCAGCGGTGGCGGATTTGGTGGCTCCGGAGGCGGAGGCTGGTAACATACAAAAAGGTACTCTCGTACCTTTTTTATTGTTGTTTCATTTGTAATAAACGATTCTTTTCATTCAGATCTAAATACCCGTATTTCTGAAAAACGTCTAAATCATATTCGGAACAACGACCTGAAAAAAATAACCATTGAATGGTTTCAATATTCATACTTTCACTTCCCTCTTTTCAATCGATACCTTATTATATGAAATATAAATAAGAAAACCTGTCTAATTTCGTCGATTTGGTATAAAATAATTTTAATGTTGTATTCTACTATTGAATTTGATATAATAATTTAGCATATTGAATTGGAGAGGAGTGTACCCTATGTTAGACATTATCTTAATGATTGTGGCTATTATTATCATACTTCTTACATTGTTACAAAGTGGAAAGTCAGAAGGTATGAGTGGAGCATTTACCGGTGGTAACGGGCTCAACTTATTCACCAATGTTAAAGAACGTGGACCTGAAAAGATTATCGCAAATGCTACCCTGGCTATGGGAATCCTATTCTTTCTTTTGGTTATCGCTGAAAACTTATTTAAATAGTACTATGTAATGATTATGAAAGGTCACATTGACCTTTTTTATTTTGCCAAAGGAGGCGAGTGAATGAAAAAAACATTAATTCAGTTATTAACAGAACAGCAATCTGCTGTTAGTTTAGATTACATCAAACAAGAATTACAGATTCAAACCAAAGATGAATTTACCGCCTTAATGAAACAACTGAATACTTATCTGGACAATGCGACTATTGTTCAAACAAATCAGAATCAGTTTCTTTTATTAGAGCATTCCAATTACATTAAAGGTACCTTGCGAATCAATCGTAAGGGTTTTGGATTTGTGGATGGGGATGATAGCAGTGTCTATATTCATGAGAAAAACTTAAATGGTGCTTTGGATCAGGATCTCGTTTTGGCTCGTGTTTGGAATCTTCCAAATGGAGGAAGCGAAGGTGCTATTGAAAGAATTTTAGAAAACAAGTTAAAATATCTTGTTGGAAATATTCGAAAAAGAAATGGAAAATTTGTTTTTCTACCAGATTCAGAAACGATTACTCAAACCATTCATGTAACTAATTGGAAAAATTTCCCTTTAGTTGATGGACATAAGGTAGTCTGTAAAATTCTTAGTTATGGTTCTACATTAACCGTTGCGATTGAATCAATCATCGGCCATGTAAATGATCCTGGTGTCGATATCCAAGGGATTCTATTGGAACATGATATCCATGCGGAATTTCCTAAAGAAGTCATGAAGCAACTGGAACAGATTCCTATGGATATTCCTGAAGAAGAATATAACAAACGAAAGGATCTAACCAAACGTACCATTATTACCATTGATGGAGATGATGCCAAAGACTTGGATGATGCCATTAGCATCAAACGCTTAAAAAATGGTGCGTTCCGTTTAGGAGTTCATATTGCAGATGTATCTTACTATGTAACAGAACACTCCCCTTTAGATCAGGAAGCCTACAACCGTTCTACTTCTGTTTATGTAGTCGATCGAGTTGTACCTATGTTACCACACATCTTATCCAATGGTGTCTGTTCCTTACAACCAAAAGTAAACCGCTTAACCATTAGTTGTGAAATGGATATAGATACTGAAGGAAATGTATTCCATTATCAGATTTTCCCTTCTATTATCTGTTCCACTGAACGAATGACTTACAACAATGTCAATCGTATCCTATCCGGTGATTATCAACTGATAACGAAATATAAGCATATCTATGATTCCTTGATAGCTATGGCACAATTATCAGAGATTATTCGTCAGAAACGAAAACAAAAAGGAAGCATCGACTTTGATACTCGTGAAGCAAAAATCATTTTAAATGATAAAGGAAAAGTATCCGATATCAAAGTACGGGAACGTGGAATTGCAGAGCGGATGATCGAAGATTTTATGATTACTGCAAACGAATGTGTTGCCAAACACATGAAATGGTTAGAATACCCTTGTGTATATCGAATTCATGAACAACCTTCTTTGAAAAAAATGAGAGAATTTGTTCGAATTGCAAAATTATTAGGATATCCATGGAATGGAGGTATCCAAAATGTCTATCCAAAACAATTCCAAGAACTATTAGAGAATAGCCAAAACTCAATTGCCTATCCTGTACTTTCAACTTCTATGTTAAAAGCAATGTCGAAAGCACGATATGATCGTAACTGTATCGGACACTTCGGATTAGCTTTAAATGAATACTTGCACTTTACTTCCCCTATCCGTCGTTATCCAGATTTAATCGTTCACAGAATGTTAAGAAAATATGGTTTTGATCAATGTATCGATACAGAACAGTTAGAAAATGATATACTGTTGATGGATGATATTGCCGATCAAACTTCTTTGATGGAACGGAATGCAGTTGATGCGGAACGGGAAGTAGAAGATATGAAAAAAGCAGAATATATGGAATCACAAGTTGGCAAGATCTTTACTGGAATCATCAGTGGAATTACAAACTTTGGTATTTTTGTAGAATTACCAAACACTATTGAAGGACTCATTCATGTCAGTGAATTAAAAGATGATTATTACAGTTTTTCTCAGGAAGCATACGCCATGATCGGAGAACGTACAAAGAAAATGTACCGCATGGGGCAAAAAGTTAAAGTCAAATGTATCAAAGCAAGTCGCTTCCAAAAAAGTGTTGATTTTATCTTTGTAGGAAAGGATGAAAAAACAAGAAATGGAAAAAGTTATCGCCGTAAACCGAAAAGCAAAGCATGATTATTTTTTAGAAGAATTCTTTGAAGCTGGGATGGTTTTAACCGGAACAGAAATCAAATCTATTCGAAAAGGTCATGTACAATTTAAAGATGCTTATATTGATTTCAACAATCAAGAAGCATTTATCCGTGATATGCATATTTCCCCTTATGATCATGGAAATATCTTCAACCATGATGAATTACGCATTCGCAAATTGTTACTACATAAACGGGAAATACTATACTTAGAACAAAAAGTTAAAGTCAAAGGTTATACCGTTGTTCCTACGCGCATGTATCTGAAAGATGGACGTGCAAAATTAGAGATTGCTTTAGCAAAAGGTAAAGAATTACATGATAAACGGGATGCATTAAAGGAAAGAGATGCAAAACGAGAAATTGAAAAAGCAATGAAAAATCGATATTAGTCTACAAAAAAGAGATGGATTTCCATCTCTTTTTGCTTAATCAACATATGGATTCATAGAAAAATTTTCATCTAAATCCATTAAAAATTGAGCAATCAAATCGATACAATCTTGTATATCTTTTAAACTACCTACTTCACTTGGAGAGTGCATATATCGTAATGGTATGGAAACCAAAGCTACAGGAATTCCTTCTCCAACTACATGAACACGATCTCCATCGGTTCCTGTGTATCCACTTGCGCCTTCCCACTGAATCTTAATTTGTCTCTTTTCTGCGGCTTTTTCTAATGCCTGATTTAATTTACGATTCACAATAGGAGCATGACATAAAACAGGTCCACCATTGATATTGATTTCACCATAAACATCATCTGCGCCAATGGCATCTGATGCAAAAGTAACATCAACAACAATAGCACAAGATGGTTTTTGATTTGCGGCTGCCCAATAAGCACCACGCATATTGGTTTCCTCACCAACAGTCGTAATTGCTGTTACTCCAACTTTTGCTTGTTGTTCTTTCGCTTTTCTTGCGGCTTCTAAGACAATGAATGCACCAATTCGATCATCCATTGCTCGAGCAGTAATACAGTTATTCAACAATGGTCGAACATCAGTGTCTAAAATAACCGGATCTCCATGAGAAACGATACTCATTGCTTCTTCTTTGCTAGTAGCACCGATATCGATCCAAAGGTCTTCTGCTTTCACGTCCTTATTTTCTAACAAAGATTTAGAAACACCAACAGAACCATAAACAACACCCTGTTTTGTCAACACTCTTACTTTTTGTCCAAAATAAGTAGGAATACGCACCCCACCAGTCTTGATTACTTTCAAACATCCATTCGCTGTAAAATTAACAACCATCAAAGCAATTTCATCAATATGACCACATAACATCACTTGAAAAGTATGATCTGGTAAATAGGATGCATACACATTTCCGGTAGTATCTGTCTTTATTTCATCCACAAATGTCTTAGCATAAGCCATCACTTTTCTTTGTAAATCATATTCATTACCACTTGGACTTGCTGAATGCAGCATCTCCATTAAAAATTCTTTATTCATATACTTCTCCTCCACTAAACGTGGCTCAACATCAATTCAACGTCTCCTTTAATTTTGAATGTTCCATTTTGTGCAGGAATAAAGAAACTATCTCCTTGTACAAAATCAATCGTTTCTTCATCCGCAACTAGTTGTCCATCTCCCTTAACAGCCAAAACATGATAGAAAGTAGAATCATCAATCGTAACTGTAGCTTCCTTCTTTACCTGATATAATTCTTCCACAAAGTATTTGCATTCAGCAATCAAAGTTACTACTGCACCATCTTTTTCTACTGGTTCCCCTGCAGGTTTTAGATTTGGTTCAAACTTATTTAAGTTACTTGCTAGAATACTCTTTTCAATATGTAATTCTCTTGGTTTTCCATCTGCACCTAAACGACCATGATCATAGATACGATAGGTAGTATTTGAATTTTGTTGAACTTCAACAATTACTGCACCTGTGCATAAGGCATGAATCGTACCTGCACCAACAAATAATACATCCCCTGGTTTTACTGGTACTTTATTTAAACAATCTAAGATTGTATTATTTTCAATCGCACTTCGGAATTCTTCCTTCGTCATATCTTTAGCTAATCCATAATACAACGTCGTACCTTCTTCTGCCTCTAATACATACCAAGCTTCTGTTTTTCCATATTCTTTTTCTAATTCCCATCCAAGTTCATCATCTGGATGTACCTGAATTGATAAATCTTGTTTTGCATCTAGCAATTTTGTTAAAATTGGAAAACGTTCAAATGATTGAGCACGAGTACCCCAATATTTCTTATCTTCTAAAACATCTTGAAGTTTTTTTCCTTTATGCGCTCCGTTTAAAATCGTATTTGGTCCATCTGGATGACATGATAATGCCCAAACTTCACCAACGATTTCCTTATCCGTTACTGCATGATATCTTTCTTTTAATTTTGTCCCACCCCATACATAATCTTTATATGTAGGCTGTATTCTCCATATTTCCATTGTATAACCTCCCCATGTAACACTATTATAGCAAAAAAAACTTAATAATACATGTATGTTATGTGATACAGCAGATGTATTAAATAAAGATCCAAGAGCTATTCAAAAAGAAATAAAAAAACACAGAGAACTTGTTCATCTTAAAAACCCATATGAATTTCATATCAAAAAACGTAAATAATTATCCCAGAAAAAAGTTTGGTTATCAATCTTCTATAGAAGTATTTATAGGGATGGGGTAAAATAAAAAAACGCTTGAGTTAAGTCGACTAGCAATTGTTCTCCCAAACAAAGTCGTTTTCAAGCGTCTGTTCCCTCAATAAGAGGAACAATGAAATCCAGCAGGTTCTAAACTATATAAAACGGAACTTTCAATTTGATTTAAGCAAAATTTTTAATATTTGTTAATACCCTTTCTAGAAAACAGTTAATTTACATTCTCATCTCTAAATCCAGATAGAGTCCCGAATTAATTACTTCTCTTTTCTCGTTTCCATTAATTCTAAATATTCGAAAATATTATCTGGAAACCTTTTCCACTCCTTGACTATAAAATATACAGTAATGATAACAATGAACCAGTAAAG
Source organism: Erysipelotrichaceae bacterium (assembly GCA_029227155.1). Classification (GTDB taxonomy): domain Bacteria; phylum Bacillota_I; class Bacilli_A; order Erysipelotrichales; family Erysipelotrichaceae; genus RGIG4607. Next base: position 10,915 of record JAQXZJ010000102.1, on the reverse strand, counting down.
TGGAGAAAGTAATTCTTTGACTCCCAGTCTAATGACCCAAACAATATCAAAAAATATTAGAACATCGGGATATCGCTTTTGTTTCAATATATCCTTATTTGTTATACGATATTTTTTTCCTTCAAATTTAAAGTAATTCGGATGAAAATCACTAAGAGGATTCAAAAACATATAATGAATTTTTGCTTTTACTATGCGATTCATCATTACCTCCATTAGATTTATTAATTAGCTTGTATTTACAATTTTGTAATTATATTATAACAAATTATCTTCAATTCAATAACGTTTATTTTTATGTTTTCCCTCAATTATTTTTGAAAGTTCCGTTTCGCACCTTATTCTCAAGCAAGGGTCCGATTTTTGTAATTATGTTATAGAACCTGTTGGTAGAAATGAGTTTGGTGATGAAAACCAGAGGTAACATTTAACGAAAAAACAACGATCCAAGAGCTATTCAAAAAGAAATAAAAAAACACAAAAAACTTGTTTATTTTAAAACCCATATGAATTTCATATCAAAAAAAGTAAATAATTATCCTAGAAAAAAGTTTGGTTATCAATCTTCTATAGAAGTATTTATAGGGATGGGGTTAAATAAAAAAACGCTTGAGTTAAGTCGACTCAATTGTTTCCCCAAACAAAGTCGTTTTCAAGCGTCTGTTCCCTCAATAAGAGGAACAATGAAATCCAGCAGGTTCTAAACTATATAAAACGGAACTGTCAATTTGATTTAAGCAAAAAACTTTTCTTCTACATAGAATGTCGAAACGGGATCTAATTCTTCTTCTAAGCGGATCAATTGATTATATTTTGCAATCCGATCGGTTCTTGACATAGAACCTGTTTTGATTTGTCCTGAGTTAACAGCTACTGCTAGATCAGCAATCGTTGTATCTTCAGTTTCTCCAGAACGATGGGAAATAACAGTACGATACCCTGCTTTCTGTGCGAGTTCAATTGTTTCTAAAGTCTCTGTTAAAGTACCAATTTGATTAAACTTAATCAAGATTGCATTAGCGATATTTTCTTCAATGCCTTCTTGTAAAATAGAAGCATTGGTAACAAACAAGTCATCACCGACTAATTGAATTTCATCTTTTAATCTCCGAGTCAGTTCTTTCCATCCATCCCAATCATTTTCATCTAATCCATCTTCAATGGAAATAATTGGATATTTTTGAATCCAATCTTCATACATCTCTATCATCTCTTCCGATGTTTTTTCTCCACCTTGTGATTTCTTTAGGTGATAGCGATTGGTCGTTTCATCATAGAATTCGCTTGCGGCAACATCCATCGCAATCGCAATATCACTACCTGGATGATATCCAGCAAGCTCGATTGCTTCTACAATCAATTGTAGCGGTTCCTCATTACCATCTTTACAAGATGGTGCAAATCCACCCTCATCACCAACATTGGTATTATATCCTTTTTGTTTTAAGATTTTACGTAAGGCATGGAACGTTTCACTACCCCATTGAATCGCTTCTTTGATGCTGATTGCACCAACAGGAACTAACATATATTCCTGAAAATCAACAATAGAATCCGCATGACTACCACCATTGATGACATTCATCATTGGAAGAGGTAAACGATTTGCATTGCAACCACCTATATAACGATACAATGGCATGCCATAGTAATCCGCAGCCGCTTTTGCACAAGCAAGGGAAACCCCTAAGATCGCATTCGCACCTAGTCTTGATTTATCATCTGTACCATCTAGATCGATCATAATCTGATCAATCAATCGTTGATCACGAACATCCAAACCAATTAACACATCCGAAATCTCTTCATTTACATTAGAAACCGCTTGGGCAACTCCCTTGCCACCAAACCGTTCCATCTGATGATCCCTTAACTCCAACGCTTCCTTTTCTCCAGTAGATGCTCCACTTGGAACAATTGCACGACCAAATGCCCCAGACTTTGTTGTTACATCCACTTCAACCGTTGGATTTCCTCTAGAATCTAATAATTCTCTTGCAAACACATCAATAATAATAGGCATTTTATGTCCTCCTTTTGCGTTTATACACGCTTTTGTTTCTTTGGTTTATCTTTCATCAACAATAAACCAGCAAATACAATTAACAAAGACCACTGAGACTGTAAATACTCCATAACCACTTCTGGACTGGTGCTGTTTTGAATCAGAAACAGACAAACACCACTAACCAACAATACATAACTCAATCTCTGTTTCACATCAGCCATCCCCTTTGCACCATTTTAGCCAAAGGCAATCAAGAAAAATGTCATATTTTATTTTCTCTGTATCTTCTATCTTTAGTATAACACCATTTCTAACAAATAAAGACTATTTGCCCAAAATAAAAAAGATGACCTCCCGCAAAAGAGAAGTCATCTTAAGATTTCAACTATTTAACAGCTTCAATAATTTTTGTGAAAGAATCAACTTTTAGAGATGCTCCACCAATCAAAGCACCATCGATATCTTCGCAAGCCATGTATTCTTTGATGTTTTCAGGTTTAACTGATCCACCATATTGAACACGAACACTATCAGCTGCTTCATCACCATACATAACACGGATCTGGTCACGTACGATATGACAGCAATTTTGAGCGATTTCTTTCGTAGCTGATTTACCAGTACCAATAGCCCAAATAGGTTCATAAGCAATTACCATCTTAGCTACACATTTTGGACATAAGTCTTTCAAACCAGCAGCTAATTGTGTACGAATCACATTTTCTGTTTCACCAGCATCATATTGAGCTTCTGTTTCTCCAATACAGAAGATTGGAGTCATTTCTGCTTCAATTAAACGTTTTACTTTTAAGTTCAATTCTTCATCATTTTCATTGAACATTTGTCTACGTTCAGAATGCCCGATAATAACATGAGTTACACCAAGTTCTTGTAACATTGGTACAGAAACTTCACCAGTGTAAGCACCATTATCTTTGTAATGGCAGTTTTCAGCAGCGATCACTAAATTCTTAGCAGTAGCTGTAGCATCTTTCAATGCTGTAAATGGAGCACCTACACCAAAAGTAGCACCATCATGAAGTACTGGTTCAATTGCTTCAATAAAAGCAACTGTCTCAGCACAAGTTTTATTCATTTTCCAGTTACCAACAATAATAGGTTTTCTCATAATTAAGCTTTCTCCTGAATAATGTCAATACCAGGTAATACTTTACCTTCCATATATTCTAATGATGCTCCTCCACCAGTAGAAATATGAGTGAATTTTTCTTTATATCCTAATTTAATAGCAGCAGCAGCACTGTCTCCACCACCGATTACTGTAATCGCATCAGGAAGTTCAGAGATTGCTTTACATACAGATTCTGTACCAACTGCATATTTAGCCATTTCGAATACACCCATTGGTCCGTTCCAAACAACTGTTTTAGCACCTTCTAATTCCTGTTTGAATAATTCAACTGATTTAGGACCGATATCTAATCCCATCCATCCATCAGGAATATTGCCTTCGTAAACTTCAGATGGTGTTTCTTCAGAGAATTCTGTTGAACATACTGTGTCTACAGGAAGAATAATCTTACCATTTGCTTTATCTAAGAAGCTCTTAGCTAATTCTACTTTATCTTCTTCTAATAAAGAATTACCAATTGTATAGCCTTGTGCTTTCTTGAATGTATAAGCCATACCACCACCGATAATAACTTTATCAGCGATATTTAATAAGTTTTCAATAACAGCGATCTTATCAGATACTTTTGCACCACCAAGAATTGCTACCATTGGACGTTTTGGATTGTCAATTGCAGCACTCAAGTTTTCTACTTCTTTTTGTACTAAGAAACCTAAAGCGCTAGGTAAAATGCTAGGAATACCAACAGTAGAAGCATGAGCTCTATGTACTGATCCAAATGCATCAGAAACAAATAATTCACCTAAGCTAGCCCAATATTTAGCCAATTCAGGATCATTTTTGCTTTCACCTTTTTCATAACGAGTATTTTGTACAAGAACGATTTCTCCATCTTTCAATGCAGCAACTTTTTCTTCTAATTCAGCGCCACGAGTAACTGAACAGAATTCAACTTTTGTATCAACCAATTCAGCTAATCTTACAGCTACTGGAGCCATATTGTTTTTCTTCTTACCAGCTTCACATTTTTCAGGATCTTTATGATCGATCTTTCCTAAGTGAGACATTAAGATAATACGTGCACCATTTTCTACTAAATAGTTGATTGTAGGTAATGCTGCTTGAATACGATTGTCATTTGTGATGACACCATCTTTCAATGGAACATTAAAATCGACACGAACGATGACGCGTTTTCCTCTAACGTCAAGGTCTTTTACAGTTTGTTTTGCCATATATTTTCCTCCTATATTTGCTTTTTAATTATACCACTCTTATTCTCAGTAGTAAATCAATCCAAGCATTTTTGTTAGTATTTTCACATGATTATTCTTCAAATTTTCCCGCAATCTCTTTCATAATTTTTGAGATTGGTAAATGTTGAGGACATACTTGTTCACAATGATGACATTGTTTACATTCACTTGCTTTATGCTTTAATAATTCATAGTTTGGTTTTACCTTTTTCAGTTTATGATATGCTGTCTGATTATACAATTCAAAGGTATCTGGAATCTGTAAACCAAAAGGACAAGGCATACAGTATGCACATTTGGTACAACCAACCAAAGCATGATTTAAGAAAATATCTCGTGCCTGATCAAACATTTTTAATTTTTCATCTGATAAACAATGAACATAACTACGATCAGCATATTCTATATTATCTTGTACATGTTTCATTGAGCTCATACCACTTAATAGAAAACTTACTTCTTCTAAATTCCATAGAAAATCAAGTGCCCACTCAGTATCTGTTTTTCCAGTTGGCAAACATTCTTTTACTCTTTTTGGTAAATTAGATAGTTTTCCACCTAATAATGGTTCCATGATGATGACACCAAGCCCTTTACTAGCTGCATAACGAAGTCCTTCCAGTGTTGCTTGATGATCTACATCTACATAATTCATTTGTATCTGACAGAATTCCCAATGATCATAGCCATCTACAATCGTACGAAATGCCTCATAATCATCATGAAAACTAAAACCAATATGTTTGATTTTCCCTTGTTGTTTTGCCTTTTCCATTTTACCTAATAGATTCCACTTTAATACTTTGTTTTGCCATTCTTCTAATGATAACGCATGTAATAAATAGAAATCGATATAATCTGTCTGTAGTTTCTTTAATTGTTCTTCTAAGATTGGCTCAAATTGTTCTGCAGATTCCATTAAAAAGACAGGACATTTAGTTGCCAAATAAACTTTTTCACGATATCCATTCTGTAAGGATTTTCCTACAAATGTTTCACTCTGATAATCATGATACATATAAGCTGTATCAATATAATTGATTCCTTGATTGATTCCATAATGTAGCATCTTCATTGCTTTTTCTTCATCGATCTTGCCATCTTCTGTTGTAGGAAATCTCATACAGCCAAAGCCTAATGCTGAGATTTCAATATTCATGTTTCCAAATTTACGATATTTCACATGTTTCTTTTAAGGAAAACAAGCGATTTTTATCGCTTGTCGTTAACCTTTTAATCCTCCACGTGCTACACCATTGACAATTTGTTTTCTAGCAAAGATAAATAGAATAATCATCGGTACAACAACAATCGTTGAAGCAGCCATCATCAATTCCGTTTTTGCTCCACCTTCAGAAACAAACGCATATAATCCGAATGGCAATGTTTTCAGATCTTTATCGATAATTGCTAAGGTTGGCCATAAGAAACTATTCCATGATGCAATTGCATTTAATAGAACAATTGTTACTAAAGATGGTTTCGCAATTGGAACCATCACTCTCCATAGATATTTCCAGTTACTACATCCATCAACACGAGCAGCTTGATATAAACTATCTGGAATACTGTCAAAGAATCCTTTTAGAATATACATATAGAATACACTAGAAGTAAATGGAATGATCAACGCCCAAATTGTGTTATAAATCTTAATATCAATAATCGTACGGAAGTTTGTAATAACAATCATTTCAAATGGAATCATCATTAATCCCATCATTGCCCCAAAGATAATGTGTTTTCCTGGGAACTTTAATTTAGAGAATGCAAAAGCTCCTACAATTGTTGTAAATGTACAGATAGAAACACTGCCTACCATTGCAATTACAGAGTTCATAAAATATTTTGCAAATGGTGCCTTTTGGAAAGCAATGATAAAGTTATCAAACTTGAAAGAAGATGGTAACCACTTTGGTGGGAACGCTATAATTTCCATAGAGGTTTTGAATGCACCAGTAATCATCCAATAAAATGGGAAGATCATGATGATAGCTCCAAGAATTAAAAATACATAAACCAATATTTTACCTAAAGTAATATTTTTTAAATATTTTTTCATCTTGCACCTCCTAGTTCTTTAACTTCTTTTCCACAAAACGTTGGAACATCGTAAACACAAAGATAATTAAAAATAACATCACAGCCGCTGCTGAAGCATAGCCATAGCGACTAGGGATCAATACCCGGAATTGATAATAAATGTAATAAACTACAGTAAACAAGTTATTCGCAATACCTGGCCCTTGGAATAATGGGAACAGTTCGTTAAACACCTTGAAACAACTAATCGTATTCACCATGATAACCAAGAAAATCGTAGGTGCTAATAATGGAATCGTTACACGGAAGAAGATACGCAAAGGTCCTGCGCCATCCACTTTCGCAGCTGTATAATACATCGGATCAATATTCTGTAATCCTGATAACAATAAGATAATCGTAAACGGTAAGATCGCCCATATTCCATAAACACACAATGCTGTAAAGTTATAGGTCGCATTCTGTAACCAGTCAATAGCATTCACACCAATTAAACTCAACAAATAGTTAATAATACCAGACTTATAGTTAAACATAAAACGCCAAGCAAATCCTATCGCAATCGTTGAAGTAACCATTGGCAAGAAATATGCCGTTTGAAATAAACCACTGAATTTAATCTTTTGATTCAGTAATGTTGCAATAACAACTGCTAAACAAGTTGAAACTGGAATAACAATAAATACATAACTAAAGGTATTTTTCAATGCCTGAATGAAGTATGGATCTTTTAATACATACAGATAATTTCCGAGTCCCCATGCAGTAAAATCTTTACTAATATAATCAAATCCTTCTTTGAAAGAAATCATGAATACATTCACGATTGGATATAAGGTAAAGATAATAACCCCAATCGCAAATGGGAATAAATAAATCAACCATTCCGATTTATTTTTAAATTTTCCCCAAGAAAAATGGGATTTCTTTTGTTTTTTAGCAACGTCACTCATGCTAAACGTTCTCCTGTTTCTTTATCAAATACAAATACTCCACGATTTCTCAAACCAATTTTAACTGTTTGTCCTTTTTCAAAATGACGTTCTGCAGGAATATAGGCTCTTACTTTCGTATTACCTAATGTTACATAAGCAAGAATTTCTTTTCCCATTACATATACTTCATCAATCGTTCCTAAACATGCTTGTTCTTCTTCATCAATAATTAAAGATTCTGCACGCATAGATAGAATGACTTCATGTCCTTCCTCTATATCTTTTACCAGGCTTGTCTTCACTTCACAACCACCATCTAATACGATTGCACCATTACGAACAACACCATAAGTCTTATTAATTGGAGGAGTCCCTAAGAAATCAGCAACGAAACAATTCGCTGGTTCATCATACAATTCTTGAGGACGAGCCATTTGTTGTAAGAATCCATCTTTCATTAAAACGATATGATCGGAAATACTCATCGCTTCTTCCTGGTCATGAGTAACAAAAACCGTAGTAACTCCTGTTTCCTGTTGAATCCGACGAATTTCTTCTCTCATCTCAATTCTTAAACGAGCATCCAGGTTACTCAATGGTTCATCTAATAATAAGATTCTAGGTTGTTTCACTAATGCACGAGCAATCGCAACCCGTTGTTGCTGCCCACCTGATAATTGACTAGGCTTACGGTCTAACAACATATCAACATGTACAAGTTTTGCCATTTCTTTTGCTCTAGCAATCCGTTCTTCTTTCTTTACTTTTTTAATTTCTAATGGAAAACAAATATTTTCCAAGACTGTCATATGTGGATATAATGCATAGTTTTGGAACACTAATCCTACCCCGCGTTTTTCTGGAGTAAGATCCGTAACATCTTCCTCATCAAAGAAAATCTTCCCCTCAGTTACCGGTAAAATACCAGATATCATATTTAACATGGTACTTTTACCACATCCAGAAGGTCCTAATAAAGCAATTAATTCACCAGATTCGATAACTGCTGAGAAATCATTAACTGCAGTTACTGTTGCAAACTGTTTTGTTAAATTCTGTATTGTAACTTTCATATATTTTCTCCTATTGAATCATTTCTGTCCATGGAACACCTTCTGTTCCATCCATTTCTATTCCTAATAAATGAGCCATTGTCACAGCTTCATTGAGCATACTACCACGCTCAATCACAACACCCTCTTTTACATGTTTCCCACAAGCAATAAATGCTGTTGTTTCATCTCTAAATGGTAAATAGCCATGTGATGCTAATGAATGATGCCATCCAGGTTTTAGATATTTCTCAAACAAGTCCTTACCTGCTAATGTACTATCAAACGACATCGGCAATTTCCCTTCGATAACAAAATCAATGTGGTCTGACTTTAATCCGAATCGTTCATCTGCTTCTTCTTTTGTAAATACATATCCAATATTATATTTTGGATCATCCTTCACACTGATTAAGAAATCATACACTCTTTGTCTTAATTCTTGATCATTTGGATCTTTCAATTCAATCCATCCAGACATAGATGCTGAATGACAATATGCTTGCCAATCAACCAAACGATTTTGATCATCTGTCTGAATAAAACCATGTTCTTTTAACAATAGATTGAAATTGATATGACGTTCAATATTCTGTTGTCCATGATCCCCCAAAATCACAAACGTGGTATTTTCATAATCACCAAAACGTTTAATAGCTTCCACTAACAAACCAAACTGAGTATCATGCTTTCTTAATTGTTGTTTCACCAAATCATTGTCGATTCCTTCACAATGCTTAACCGTATCTAGATCACACATTTTTACAAGCATCACATCCGGTTGTTGGTAATCTTCAATGATATCTAAAGCTAAGTGCATGGTAAATTCATCTAAGTTTTTACCTTCACCTATTAAATAATGACTATACTTCCAATAATAACGGTCTAACAATTCTTGAGTTGAATGATTCACATAAAACTGATAAGGATCATCCCCTTGATAATTGATTGGTACGATCATTGGCATATTATAATCAATATTCGCTCCACCTGATACAGGCCATGTCAAAGAACAAGTAGTTAAGCCATTCTCTTTGCATACATCCATGAACGTACGACACTTGATTTGTGAACGCAATGAATACCAAGGTGCCTGTGGATCTTCTACATCTACGATCTCATTATGAGGAACACCATGAACCTTTGTACTAACACCAGTCAAAATGGAACAATGACATGGATACGTCAAGGTTGGATATACTGGCTCCACATGTTTAACCAAGCTTCCTTTTTCAAACATCATTCGGAAATTTGGCAAAGTTTTCATATATTCTAAATCAAGGGTACATAATGCATCTAAACAAAAAACTACGAGTTTGTTCATAACCACATTCCTTTCTATAAAAAAGTTGAAGGAGTAACGACTCCTTCAACTGAAATCCAGAATTTTACTCTTTCATTGCTGCATTTGTTCTGTTTGCAGCATTTTCAATTGCTGTTTTAGCATTGAAACTGTCGCTAGCAGGAGATTGCATCATTGCTTTTAATTCTTCACGCATTGTTGTGCATCCTTTGAATACTGGGGCAACAAATGATGTAGGTAATTGATCACCTAAAGCAGATAATGCGATATCGCCTTTTACGAATGTTTGGTATTCTGCATCTTCTTGTACAGCTGTATAAGGAGAGTTAGCATTTAATTCCATAACCCAACGTTTGTTGTTATCGATAAAGTACTTAACGAAATCAGCCGTAGCTTGGTTTTCAGCTTCGTTTTCGCTCTTGAATCCGATAGCAGAACGGTTCCAGATCATACCAGCATTTTCATATTCAGCATCAGAGATCATTGGAACTCTAACAGCAGCTAATTCACCATTGATACCTGTTACATCAAGATATGGGATACCAGCTGTAGAACCGATATAAGAAGCGATCAAACCACTGTTGAAGTCAGATGAGTTATATCCATCAGCAGCTTGAGCTTGAACTTGGAAGTAACCAGCTTGAACACCTTCAGCCCACCAGTTCAACCATTTTTCTGTTTCAGCATCGTTCCAGATTACTTCTTTTTTATCCATGTCAACGATCTTACCTTGGTGAGATTGGAAAATTAATAATTGAGCAAAGTCTGTTAATGAGTCAATTGACAAACCAACAACACCTGTCTTTTCATAAATAGTTTTAGCAGCTGTTTTCATTTCATCCCAAGTTGTAGGAATTTCAACACCAGCTTTATCAAAGATTGCTTTGTTAACAAACAATACAGGACCAGCTGTATAAACAGGAGCAATATTTACATTTCCATCAGAGAAGTTTGTTGCTTCTGCATAGATACCAGCAGATGTTAATGATGCATAATCAAAATCCCAATATTTGTTGAAAGGCAATAATTTGCCATAACCATCAAAGTTAGTAGCAAATGAACCAAAGTTAAAGATTAAGTTTGGTCCAACACCATTGTTAACTGAGTCAGTAACTTTTGCTTCAAATTCTTTTGCAGAACCTGTGTTAATTACTTCAACTGTAACATTTTTGTTTGCTTCCATAAATTCTTCAGCAAGCGTATTCAATAATGCTTCTTGTCCTTC
>JAQXZJ010000101.1 GCA_029227155.1 Erysipelotrichaceae bacterium | reverse complement strand
TGATTTTTAATTTCTTTTGGAATTCCGATAATCATGCTGTTCTCTCACTTTCTTTTAAAGCACTATTATCTCTAAAAAATCTTTAAGAATTGATCGAACAATGTCGAATTATTGGATAAAAAAGCTATTAGTCTTAAAACCAATAGCTTCTATCTTTATGCTTGTTCTACAATCTCTTCTGTTTTTGGAAACAGTACTTCTATTAATTCTTTCTCTAATGTCTCCATCATACCTGGTTGACTCAATAAATAAGCTCGAACATTTTCTTTTCCTTGTCCAATTTTCTCTCCATTATAAGAGAACCAAGCACCACTTTTATGAATGATATCATGTTCCACACATAAATCAATAATTTCACTTGCTTTAGAAATTCCTTCTCCATATCGGATTTCCACTTGTGCTGTTTTAAATGGAGGAGCAACTTTATTCTTTACCACCTTAATATTAACCTTATTTCCAATGATATCTGCACCATTTTTAATCGCTTCGCTCTTTCTCACATCTAAACGAATGGAAGAATAAAACTTTAATGCTCTACCACCAGTCGTTGTTTCTGGGTTTCCAAACATAATTCCAACTTTTTCTCTTAACTGATTAATAAAAATAGCCGTACATTCACTCCGATTCATTACACCAGATAATTTTCTCATTGCTTTTGACATCAAACGAGCCTGTAAGCCAACATTGGCATCACCCATTTCTCCATCTAATTCTGCCTGAGGAACCAAAGCCGCAACAGAATCAATAACAACCAAATCGATAGCACCACTCTTAATCAACATTTCTGTAATTTCCAAAGCCTGCTCACCACTATCTGGTTGTGATAAAATTAATTCATCAATATTTACACCTAATTTTTTAGCATACATCGGATCGATCGCATTTTCTGCATCAATAAAAGCAGCACGTCCTCCCCGCTTTTGTACTTCTGCAATCGCATGCAATGCTAATGTTGTTTTCCCACTTGATTCTGGTCCATAAATTTCAATGATTCTGCCTTTTGGATAACCACCAATTCCCAAAGCCAAATCCAAACTAAGAGAACCACTGCTAATCGCATCAACATCTACATTTGCTCGATCCCCAAGTTTCATAATGGCACCTTTGCCATATTGCTTCTCAATATCACGTAACGTATCCTGAAGCGCTTTATCTTTCTTTTCATCCATATTGAGTCCCTCCCCCTTTACTATATGTTGAATTATTTTAAATTCCTAAGAAGATCCATACATTGATTCTTAATCAATGTTACAATTTTCTCTCGAATTTCATTTCTTGTTCCTGATAACTGCCATGTATTCACGTATACTTTATCAAATAACGCAATCGCTGTATGAACTTCACCAACCGGTTTTTCTTCCATCACATCCGGGCCTGCATTTCCAGTAAACGAAACACACATATCAGCTTTCATTAATTGCCGAGTATTTATTGCCATTTCTTTAGCAACCTCATCAGAAATCACTCCATGTTGATCAATGATTAGCTGATCTATTTTAACAACATCATGTTTCACTTCTGTGGCATAAGTAACAATACCACCTCTTAATACACTGGAAACACCCGATATTTCACTCATCCGTTCAACAAACAATCCACCCGTCAAACTTTCACAGGTCGCAAAAGTAATCCTCTTCTGCTTTAATAACTGCACCAATTCTTTCATTATTTTGATTCAAAAATCAAGTCCTTCGCTTGAACAAAATAAGAGAAACCACTCATAACAGATAAGAAAACACTCAACCAGATCATAATATCCGCAAATGGAATTCCAATCAATTCAAATGGTAGATTATTCAATAAGATACAAATAATAGCCAACATTTGAGCAACCGTTTTCGCTTTACCTAATATACCAGCCGCAACAACCACTCCACGATCTGCACAGATCATTCGAATGCCATCCACAAGAATATCACGCCAAACCATAATCAATACAACAAGCACCGGAATCAAACCATCTGCAGCAAATAAAATAAACATCGTTGTCGTCAATGCTTTATCAGCAATCGGATCCACAAACTTTCCAAAAGTAGTTACCTGATTATTCTTCCGAGCCAAATACCCATCAAAAAAATCAGAAATACTCGCAATTGCAAACAAAGCCAACAATGCTATATTTAAATAAGATAAAGAAACAAAT
>JAQXZJ010000100.1 GCA_029227155.1 Erysipelotrichaceae bacterium | reverse complement strand
ACTTGCTTTAGCGGATGAGGATAACGAAGAGAATCGTCAAGAATTCTCAAAATGGTACGATTTGGTTCACGACCAGTTATGTATCCGCTGGAATTTGACAATGGGTCTTTATTGGATTCGTCCATATTGCTTCATTAATTTGGATTCTAGAAATAGATGGTATCTTACTAATGTTGAAAATATGCCTGCTGAGTTTGTTGAGGCTGTAAAAACAAAAATCAACAAGCTTCCAAAAGCTGCAGATTATCTGTTTGTAAAAGATTCTTGCACGACTGCTTTGAATGAAGGTTCTTATGATTATAAGAATTACCCAGAATTGTCCTATTATGCATGGATGATTTCTGAACAGGTAAATCAAGAAAAGGCGGCTCAAAGGGATTTATAGATAAAAACTTTATCACAAAGATAGTTAAATAAAACATGTAAATGGAGAAGAATATGAAAACAATAGATATTTATGGTGAAAATCGCTTTGAAAAGTACACTAGAATACGAGAGGCAAGTCGGGGGATTGTAATTAGAAATAATGAGATATTATTATCCTATGAAACTTATTCTGATCAATGGTTTATTCCTGGTGGTGGATTAGAAGGTAAGGAAAGTTTTGAAGAATGCTGTATTCGGGAATTAGCAGAAGAAACAGGTTATATCATTAAAACAAAGAAAGAATTTCTGACAATCAATGAGTACTATGAAGAATGGCTTTATATCAGTCATTATTTTATATGTGATTGTATAGGAGAAACACAAAGAAATCTAACTGAAAGAGAACTTGAGGCAGGGCTTGAACCAAGATGGATTCCGATTAAAGAAGCAATCGATATTTTCTCTAAACATCAGGATTATGCGAGTGAAAATGAAATGAAACGTGGGGCTTATTTTAGAGAATATCAAGCACTTATGTATTTACTAAAACACTAGGATATGGTTTACATTTCTTGGGTAATGACTTATAATTTAGACGAGTATGGAAATACAAGAAGGAGACTAAATATGGAAATTTCATCATTGCAAAAAGCTAGATATGAGTATTCTCCAAAGCTTCCTGGAATGCTTAGAAATGGTATTGCAGACATTTGTGTTAAAGAAGGCGAAGAAACTCAAAGTGTAGCTGATCAAGAAAAGATCAAAGCTCTTTTCCCTAATACTTATGGTAAAAAGGAAATCACTTTCCAAAAAGGACAAAACACTTCTGAAGTGAAAAAACAAGTAGTAGGTGTTATTCTTTCTGGTGGACAAGCACCTGGAGGACATAATGTTATTTGTGGATTATATGATGCATTAAAAGCAACAAATCCTGAAAATGTTCTTTATGGTTTTAAAAATGGTCCAATTGGTTTGATTGAAGATGATTATCTAATCTTTGATGATAACTATATCAATCAATATAGAAATACTGGTGGATTTGATATCATTGGTTCTGGTAGAACAAAACTAGAAACAAATGAACAATTTGCTATTGTTGCAGAAGTATGTAAGAAACATGGTATTACAGCTATCGTTATTATCGGTGGAGATGACTCTAATACGAATGCTGCTGTATTAGCTGAATATTTTGCAGCTCATAATACAGGTGTTCAAGTAATTGGTTGTCCTAAGACAATTGATGGTGACCTTAAGAATGAAGATATCGAATGCTCATTTGGATTTGATACAGCTACTAAGACATATAGTGAAGTAATTGGAAATATTGAAAGAGATGCAAACTCTGCAAAGAAATATTGGCACTTTATTAAAGTTATGGGTCGTTCTGCTTCCCATGTTGCATTGGAATGTGCACTTGAAACACAACCAAATATTTGCTTAATTTCTGAAGAAGTTTCTGCTAAGAAGATGTCTTTATCTCAAATCGCAGATTATATTGCTGATTCTGTAGCAACAAGAGCTGCAAAAGGTATGAACTTCGGTGTAGCAATTATTCCTGAAGGTGTTGTTGAATTTGTTCCTGAATTCTCTGTATTGATTCATGAAATCAATGAACTTCTTGCTGGTAGCAAAGCAGATGCATTCAATGCTCTTCCAACTTGGAAAGATAAATATGCATTTATTGAAAATGGATTAACAAAAGAATCAATGGAAGTATTTGCAATCCTTCCAGAAGGTATCCAACAACAATTATTCCTTGAAAGAGACCCTCATGGAAATGTTCAAGTATCTTTAATTGAATCTGAAAAATTATTCTCAGCTTTAGTAAAAGACAAATTAGCAGAAAGAAAGAAAGCAGGTACTTATAACGGTAAGTTCAATGCTCTTCACCACTTCTTTGGATATGAAGGAAGATGTGCATTCCCATCTAACTTTGATTCTGATTACTGCTATTCACTTGGATACAATGCATTCATGTTGATCCAATATGGTTACAATGGTTACTTATCAAAGATTTCTAACCTTTCTAAACCTGCTAGTGAATGGGTTGCTGGTGGTATGCCTATTACTAAGATGATGAACATCGAAAGAAGACATGGAGAAGATAAACCAGTTATCAAGAAAGCTCTTGTTGAATTAGATGGAAAACCATTTAAATACTTTGAAGCTCATCGTGAACAATGGGCTGCTGAAACTTGTTATGTATATCCAGGTGCTATCCAATATTATGGACCAGCAGAAGTTTGTGATATCACAACAAGAACACTAGCTCTTGAACAAGAATAACAAGACAAAACCAGGTATCAAACCTGGTTTTTTTCTGCTATTTTTCCTTTTTAACATTCTTCATTTCTGGTGCTTTTGGATCTGGGTCTTTAAAATAATGACCTGGTTTTGATAAATCAAAATATAAACGACTATCTTCACTCATCCCAAAATTAAGATTACTGCCTTGATCTTTTGTGAAGCGATTCAGGGCTTCACAAAATAACATATTATGTGCTTCTTCTCGTTCTAGTAAAAATAGGATTGTTTCTTTGACATATTTATCATCAATTTGTCGATATAAGTATTCATATACGACTTTTGCTCGTTGTTCACTGGCAATATCGGCTAATAGATCCGCAGCTAAATCTCCAGTTACTGTTACATAATCTGCAGTCCATGGATGACCACTTGCATTTACTAATGCAGGAGATAATCCAAAGGTAGTCATTGTTTCAATCTCTCCCACCCTTACTTTCTGATAATCAACAGTATGTCCATTTAATAAATTAATTGTTTGCGCTACCATTTCCATATGACTTAATTCTTCACAACCAATATCTAGAAATAAATCTTTCATTGCAGGATCTTTGGCTCGAAAACTTTGAGAGAGATACTGCATAGCTGCTTTTACTTCTCCATTACAGCCACCTAACTGTTCTTGCATTAAAACAGCATATTGGGGATTCGGTTTTTCTACTTTTACATCTCTTAATAATTTTTTATCGTGTTGAAACATGATTTTACACTCCTTTTACAATAGTTTGGTTCCAAGTAAAAGAAGCATACACAAAATAGGCACAAGCATAGCTTTCCGAATCTTTCCTTCATATCAATATCGTATAGGAGGGAACTCATGGGGATTTATATCTATAAATTTGGTGGTACTTCACTACAAACCAGTGCATTACGCACACAAATATATGATCATCTACAACAACTGATAGCAAACCATCATAAAATCGTTATGGTAGTGTCTGCATTTGGCAGAATGCCTTTGCCATATGCAACAGATACCTTATTATCCTTTGCGACTCATTTACCACCCAAATATCAAGACCGAATGATGGCTTTAGGGGAACAGTTTTCTACTCTTGCCATCAGCAATGAACTAACAAAACGGAATCTATCCAACATTCCCTGTACTGTCGAAGATTTAGGAATCATTACTGATGAACAATTTACACAGGCTAATATTATTCAATTGTTTCCACAAACAATTGAACAGTATCTATCAATTTATGATATTGTAATTGTCCCAGGATTTCAGGGGTTATCTTTTCATCATAATCTAACAACTTTAGGTCGAGGAGGTAGTGATCTAACAGCAATCATCATGTCACAAATGTTAGATCTACAAAAAGCATATTGTTTTACAGATGTTGATGGAGTATACGAATATGATCCGAAAACCAGTACGAATGTTTCAAAATTTACGACAATTTCTTATGATAAGATGCTCACTTTAATTGATCAGGGGGCAAAAATTATGTGTAAAGGAAGCATTCTATGGGCGAAACAATTCCAAATTCAGGTATTTGTAGGGCAATTAAATCAAATAGAAAATGGAACATGGATTGTGGCGAATGATTGAGCCATTTTGTGTTTTCTGATACAATACATTCGAGGTGGATATTATGGAACCAATTGGAAGCTTTTTTGAAGTGATTGAGAAGCTAAAAGAATATGAAATTGTAGCAACCATTCAAGATAAGACGCCAACATTCTTTCGCTATCGAAATCAAAAAGTATATGCGAAGCAAACAAACACTCAGTTTGTTTTAAGTCTAGATGAATTTATTCAATTGTATCAAAAAGAAGAATTCTATTTGTATCAACCAAAACAAGAAGAAACAATATCTTTGGAAAAGGATGAAGAATACTATCGTTGGAAACATAAGTAAAGAAATGCGTAAGCATTTCTTTTGTCATATTTCATAGTTGCCCATCATACTTTGTGTTGAAAGGGGAACATATTTGTGAAAAAGAATGTAGGAATTATCATCGGCATTGTAGTTGTTGTGATTGCCCTAATACTTGCGTTCAAACCAGCTTCGATGGAACAGAAACTGAATGGTGTATATAAAGATATTCAGCACTATGAAATAGAAGGACAAATGGAATTGACCAGTGGGGAAGATATTAAGAATTATATGGTAACAGTAGGTTATCAAATGTCAGATGGATTAGAATTTTTCAAAGTAGTAATGTATGATAAAACAATCAATCAGCAACAAGAAATACTTAGAAATACCGATGGTGTATTTGTGATTACTCCAAATTTAAACCAGGTGTTTAAATTTGAAGGGGATTGGCCATTGAATTCGCCAAAACCATACTTGTTGCAAAATATTAGAGAAGTATTAGAAACAGAACATACGATGGAGAAAAAAAGTGAAGGATATATCATAAAAAGTGCAGCCTCCTATTCAAGTGTTCCAACTTTGGTGAAACAAGAAATTATATTAGATAAAAAAATGAAACCGTTGGCATTGATTGGTTATACCAATGAGGATCAAATAGTATTAAAACTGACGTTTCAAAAGGTGGATTTAAAACCAGAGTTTTCTGATGATTATTTTGCAACACCAAAAGAAGCGATGGGGAAACCGGTCGTGTCGGATTCATTAGAATATTCATTGCCATGGTATCCAATGCAGACATTTGATGCTATTTTATCTCATGAGAATGTAATGATCGTTAATGAACAGCAACAGCATATTCTAGAGTTTACAGGGGAGAAGAGTTTTACTATTGTACAAAAAGAAGCAAAAAGAAAAGATGAATTACAAGTAGAAGAAGTAAATGGGACTTTAATCAATGAATTAAATATAATTGGTTATTATCGAGAAAATTGTTTGACGGTTATGAGTGAACAGATGGAAGTCAATGTATATTCTACGGATTTAGGAATGGATGAGATGATCCAGATTGTACAAAGCTTACAGGTAGCGATCATGAATTCTCCAAAATGATGCATCGAGGAGATGTATATTATGCGGATCTGAGTGGTTCTTTAGGGAGTGAACAGGGTGGAGTACGTCCTGTGGTGATTTTACAAAATGAAAAAGGAAATCGCTTTTCTAAAACGGTTATTGTGGCTCCAGTTTCTAGCCAGATGAGCAAGCCTCCTTTGCCCACTCATGTATTGATTCCGACAACGATTTTAGAAAGAACTTCCATGATTCTATTAGAACAGTTAAGAACACTTGATAAACAACGAATGGGACAATGGATCTGTGCGTTGGATGATGAATTAATGCAGGAAATAAATCAAGCATTGAAAGTGAGTCTGGATTTACTCTAGACAGATTTCAATGCTTTTTTCGTATTTTGAAAATGTATTTTAGCAACTGATGATAACTCATCTTTGCCATATTGATTAACAAATTGAACAATACAGGCATCAACCTTACTTGAAGCACCTTTAACAAAGGTCATCTGATATTTTTGTTCCATTTCTTCCCATTTTTTTAAAAAGGCATAGCGAGCAATGATGGAAGCACAGGCAACTGCTAGATAATTATTCTCTGCTTTGGTTTCAAACCGAATTCCTCTTATGATTTGTTTCTCATCCTTTAAATAACGATAATAAGAATCTTCAGGGGTAAATTGATCGACAACTCTTAATTCTGGTAATTGACCGATTTTATTTTTTAGATGGATATAACATTGATTATGAAGCTTTGCCTTGATGGCATTCATATTATTGGTTGGATGAATCATATTATATTTTTGATTATCTAAGATGCATAAACTATAGGGAATCTGTTCAATCAAGCGTTTCCCAATGATCAAAATGTCTTCATCCTTGATTTGTTTCGAATCTTGTACCTTGCATTCTTTCAATAATGCTAAATGACGTTTTTCAATTGCACAGGCACAAACACAAACAGGTCCAAAGTAATCGCCAGTACCCACTTCATCGGAACCACATTGGGGAAGGATAGGCATATCAGACACTGTTTGGAATGGTTTTGCATATAAAGCGGCATTTTTTCCTTGGAAGACTACTTTTTTTGATTGGTAGACAGTAATGACACATTGATCCAAACGGAATTGATGGGTCGCATAGACAATCGGGTGATCAACAAGGTAAGATTGATATTGCATAACTAATTGTTGAATATCTTTTTCTGTGAGTTCTAATGTGATTACATTCATCCTACCACTTCCTTCCTTGCATAATTTATTGAATTCATTTAATATAATAACATAGAAAAGAGGATTATTTGGCATGAATATTTCGATTACGGTGATTCCCTATGTCAATTTCATGATTCTAATATTCGTAGTTCTATCTATGTATATTGGATACAAACGGGGATTTTTATATCAAGTATTTTCTTTATTAGCAATTTTAACATCTATTTTTGTTTCATGGTTTTTTGCGCCAGTTGCATCTCAGATGTTTTCCATATATCCAAAAAGTTGGACTCCTTTTGCCTATACAGAGTTTGCGGATGTTTTTTATCATAAATTAAATACGTTGAGTTGGTATGTGATTTTGTTTTTTGCGATAGCAATTATATTTTTGATGTTAAAACCAGCAGCAAAATCTGTACAGAATTTGCCAATCATTGGTTTTGTGAATCGAGTATTAGGAATGATTTTCGGATTGATTCCGAGTTTGGTTTTACTTGTGTTTTTAACTTACTTTTTATCGACTCCATTGGTGAAAAATGGGAAAGATATTATTGAACAGACTTGGCTTTTGCCGATACGAAATGTGACAACGAATGTGATTGCGTTGATGGATGAACCATATCAATTGAATGAAGCAATCCAGAAATTGACCAGTGATCCGATTTCTTTGGATCAGGAAGATTTACAGATTCTTGTTGAGTGGTTGACGGATGAACATCAGGATACGCAAGAAATATATGATTTTATTAATGAACATTCCGTAGAACAAATCGAGCATCCTGAAAATGAATAGGTGATCAAAATGAAGAATCCATATGATGTTTTAGATTATCAAGTGATTAAAGAAACAGTGAGTCATTACTGTTCTTTTTCTGGTGGGAAACAACGAATTATGAATTTAGAACCAGTATTTTCTAAATTATCGGTAATGCGTGAATTAAAGCGGAGCAAGGAAGCATTAACGTGTACGATTGCTTATGGGGCAATGCCTTTTGTTGGAATTCATGATATTACTCCTCTTGTGTATCTCGCACAAAAAGGTGGGGTATTATCTCCACAGGAATTATTAACGGTTGCAATGCATAATACATGTGTACATAGCTGTATTCAATATTGTAAGAAAGTAGAGGCACCAATTGAAGCATTGAATGAATTGACTAGTTCATTGGTTACCTTCGATTCTATGCAACAAGAAATTGAACGTTGTATTTCTCAAGGATATGAAGTGAATGATTCAGCAAGTTCTGCTTTACGTTCCATTCGGAATACGATTCGTCAGGTTTCTTCACAGATGGATCAAGTGTTACAGCAATACATTCGTAGTCATAGCAGTCAATTGATGGATCATATTTCAGCAACTAGAAATGATCGTCGGGTCGTTTTGGTGAAAAATAGCTATAAGAATCAAATGGATGGCATTCAATATGGAGATAGTGCAAGTGGACAGGCAGTTTATGTCGAACCGGGCTGTTTGATTCCCTATAACAATCAGTTACAGTCATTGCGTCAAAAGGAACAGACAGAAATTGAACGCATCTTGCGAATGTTGAGTGGAATCATACAAGAAAAGGCAGATGCTTTATTGGCTAATATGGAAACATTAGCTATATTAGATAGCTTATTTGCCAAAGCTCGCTATGGAAAAGAAATGGATGGTTGTATTGCGTCTATCAATGAAGATGAGATTTTGTGTATCAAAGGTGCAAGACATCCATTGATTGCAAAAGATCAAGTGGTGAAGAATACGTATCGAATGATGCCACCACATAAAATGTTATTGATTACTGGACCAAATACTGGTGGGAAAACCGTTAGTTTAAAAACGATTGGTCTATTTGTCATTATGACGATGTCAGGAATTCCGGTTCCTTGTGATGAAGCAACCATTCCTTTGTATGATCAATTATTTGTGGATATTGGAGATCAACAATCAATTGAACAGTCTCTGTCTACTTTTTCTGGACATATTTCAAGTTTAGCTAAAATTTTTCAAAAGGCGACAACAAAATCTTTGGTCATTTTAGATGAATTGTGTTCTGGAACGGATCCTAAAGAAGGAGAAAATTTAGCAATTGCGATATTGGAATTTTTTCGTTCTCATTCCATTTATGTCATTGCATCGACTCACTATTCAAAACTGAAAACATATGGGAAACAACATGATGATGTATTGTTAGCTTCTGTGGCTTTTGATATGGAAAAGTTACAACCAACCTATCAATATAAAGAAGGATTTACTGGACAATCAAATGCATTTGATATTGCATTACGCTATGGCTTTGATCCAGCCATCATTCAAAGAGCAAGAGAATTGAAGAAAGAAGATGTCAGTGATCAGGAATTACTGGTGGAAAAACTAGATCAACAATTGGCGAAAAATGAACAGCTTCAACAACAATTAGCTGAAGAATTACAGAAAGCGAAGGATGAAAAAGAACGCTGGATTGCGAAACAAGAAGAGTTTATGCGTAAAGAAGATGCCATGTTAGAAGCTGCACGTATGAAGGCGAATCAGATTGTGGAACAGACACAAATAGAAGCGGAAGAAATTATTGAAGAATTAAAACAAAAAGATTCTTATAAGATGCATGAAACCATTGCGTTAACAACACAACTACAGAATCTAATAGAAGAAGAACCGATGGAAGAGTATGTGGATCCAACGATTGAAGTGGGAGATACGGTTCGGGTGATACAAACAGATTATCTAGCAGAAGTATTGGCAATTGATAAGAAACAGGTTTTGATTAGTTGTAATGGGATTCGGATGAAGGTTTCAAAAGAAGGATTGCGAAAAGAAACAAAGAAGAAAGTGAAAAAAGAAAAATCAAGTGTTTATGTGAATAAGCACAAATCATTTTCTACAGAATGCAATCTGATTGGAATGCGGGTAGAAGAAGCAATGATTGAGTTAAATAAGTATTTAGATGATGCTTTATTGATGAATGTTGCTTTTGTAAGGATTATTCATGGTCACGGTACAGGTGCGTTAAGAAAAGCGGTATGGCAGACGTTAAAGCAGAATAAACATGTAAAGAGTTATCGTTTAGGTGGTGCTTCTGAGGGTGGAAGCGGTGCAACTATCGTTGTCTTTCGGGAAGTATAAGAATGAATGAAACATTAAAAGCAAAGCTTGCGACATTACCGTTGGCTCCAGGTTGTTATCTGATGAAGAATCAACAGGGAACGATTATTTATGTTGGGAAAGCAAAAAAACTAAAAAATCGGGTGAATCAATATTTTAAAGGGGCACATGATTATAAAACAACAAAGATGGTATCTCAGATTGCTGATTTTGATTATGTGGTTACAGGAAGTGAAAAAGAAGCACTTTTATTAGAAATCAATCTAATTAAAAAGCATCGTCCTCGTTTTAATATTATTTTTATGGATGATAAGAGTTATCCATATATTCGCTTAACCAATGAAGATTATCCAACCTTGCAGGTTGTACGTGATTTGAAGAAAAAGAAAGATGCTCGTTATTTTGGCCCTTATCCAGATGTTTATGCCGCAAGACAGACGTTACAGCTGTTACAGGAATTGTTTCCGTTAAGACGGTGTAAAAGTATGCCTAAGAAGGTATGCCTGTATTATCATATGGGAATGTGTCTAGGCCCATGTGAGAAAACGATTGAACCGGAAGTCTATCAAAAAATGAGAGAAGATATCATTCGGTTTTTAAAGGGAGATATCAAAAAGATTGAAGCAGAGTTAATTGAAAAAAGAAATCAAGCAAGTGAACAATTAGAATTTGAACAAGCAAAAAAATATCAAGATCTATTAATGGCATTAGAACATGTTACAGCGAAACAACAGGTTGATTTTGATCATAGTAAAGATGTAGATGCTTTTGGTTATTATTTTGATAAAGGATATCTTGCGATTCAGGGATTGTTTATCCGCAATGGAAAACTACTAGATCGAGCCTTTCAATTAGAACCAATGATCGATGATGGAATAGATATGGTTACTAGTTTTATCATGCAATATTATCAAGAACATCCATTACCAAATCTATTATTATTACCTAAAGAAATCGATGGTTCCTTGATAGAGGAAACATTGCAAGTGAAGGTACATCAACCAATCAAAGGGATGCATAAGAAGTTCTTAGATATGACCATTGAAAATGCGAAGCAACAATTAAATCAGAAGTTTAAAGTAGAAGAAGAGCATCTGTTAAAAGAAGAATTAGCTATGCAACAGTTACAGGATTGTTTACCAAATCAAGCAGTATCAAGAATTGAACTGTTTGATAACTCGCATTTATCAGGTACTTTTGCCGTTGCAGGACTGGTGGTTTATATTGATGGAAAACCACAGAAACAATTGTATCGACACTATAAGGTTCATTCAGGAAATGATGATCTAGCGAATATGAAAGAAGTTGTATATCGTCGTTATGTTCGATTATTAAAGGAACAGGGTGTTTTTCCTGATCTATTGATTGTGGATGGTGGATTCTTGCAGATTGAGGCAGCGAAAGAAGTGTTGCGTTCTTTAAATGTTCCAGTCACGGTTTTAGGTTTAGTGAAAGATGATAAGCATAGAACGAGTTCATTAATGAATGATCAAGGAGAACTGTTACCAGTAGAAAAGGACAGTGAATTGTTTTTCCTATTAACAAGAATGCAAGATGAAGTACATGGATATGCGATTCGTTTTCATCAAAAGTTACGTACGAAAGAACAAACAAAATCTATATTAGATGAAGTAGATGGCATTGGTGAGAAACGAAAGAAGAAGTTGATGAATCATTTTGGTAGCTTTAAAAAGATTAAAGAAGCTTCCGTTGAGGAACTAAAAGAAGTATTACCACAAGCAATCGCAGAAGAGCTATATGATGTTTTACACTAGCCAGAATGGGTTTATTGCATAGTATACAGTAGTTAAGGAGGGTATCATATGCAAAAAATCTTAACTGGTAGAGAAAAAGAAATCTTCTCCTTACTGATTCGAAATTATAGTACAAAGGAAATCGCGTCTCAGTTACAGATCAGCGAAAAGACAGTTCGAAATCATATTTCGAATGTCATGTTAAAGCTGGAGGTCAAGGGAAGAGCACAGGCAGTGGTAGAACTATTACGCTGCCATGAATTAGAATTATAATGATTAAAAAAGGCAAAATCATCGATTTTGCCCTTTTATCTACCATTTATATTGACTCAGGTGTTTTCCTTGTTCTGAAGATAATCTTGCAAGAGTATCTTCTGGGATTCCCGTTTCTTTTTCGATCATCTTAAAATATTGGATTGCAAACTCTGCGCCTGATCCTTTCAATCGCCATTCACAAATATCTTTCCAAACAGCTTCAGGAAGTTCTTTTTCATGGCTATTCTTCGTGAACTTAGGACTTAATAGATATTGTTTATCAAA
>JAQXZJ010000099.1 GCA_029227155.1 Erysipelotrichaceae bacterium | reverse complement strand
TTGATTGGTTTTATTGATGACTTTATTATTGTTGTGAAAAAGGACAATGAAGGATTAAAACCAAAATATAAATTATTTTTACAGTCGGTGTTGGCGGTTGTGTTTTATCTGATGTATCGCAATGTTGCGCCTAGTACGATTTTGATTCCTTTTTTCAATATTACGATTGATTTGGGATGGTTCTATTTTGTACTGGTATTTTTAATGTTTACTGCTGAAACGAATGCTGTGAATTTCTCAGATGGCTTGGATGGATTGTGTGCTGGTTTAACTTCTATGGCTCTAGCTCCTTTTGTATTGTTTGCAGTATTGGAACAACAATATGAATTAGCGATGTTTTTATTAGCATTGATCGGGGCTTTGTTTGGTTATTTGAAATATAATATGTATCCGGCAAAGATTATGATGGGGGATACTGGTTCTTTGGCTTTAGGAGGTGCTTTGGCAGCTTCTGCTATGGTTTTGAAACAAGAGATTGCATTGGTCATTATTGGTGGTGTCTTTGTTGTAGAAATGTTATCTGTTGTGATTCAGGTTGGATATTTTAAGATCAGTCATGGAAAGCGTGTCTTTAAGATGGCTCCGATTCACCATCATTTTGAATTGAGTGGCTTTAAAGAAACGCAGGTGGTGATGATGTTCTGGTTTGCTGGTTTTATTTGTTCTATTATTGGTATTCTGATGGGAGTGATGATGTAAGATGGATCGTCCAGTTCTAGTGATTGGTGCTGGTATTAGTGGCTTGGGTGTGAGTCGTTTTTTACAGCAGAAAGGGAAAACGGTAATTCTAACGGATCAAAAGGAAATCAAAGAAAAAGAGGAACTTGAGGCGTTAGGTATTCAAGTATATGATGGTGGTCATCCGGATCATCTAAAACGTACAAACTATGAATTCATTGTAAAGAATCCGGGAATTCCTTATCAAGTACCATTTGTGGATTATTTTGTTCAACACCAGGTTCCTATCTATAATGAAATTGAGGTTGCTTTGTGGTATGCTCCAAAGATGAAGGTTGCGGCCATTACGGGTACCAATGGGAAAACAACAACGACTTCTTTATTAGCAGAATTGTTAAAATATAAAAATCTGAATAGTATTGCGGCTGGAAATATTGGGAAATCACTATGTGAAGTGGTACAAAATCAGGAAACTGACATTGATGTTGCTTTGGAAATAGCTGCTTTTCAATTGTTAGGTACACGTGATTTTGCGCCTGAGGTTTCAGTGATTATGAATTTGACGCCAGATCATGTAGATTATTTTGGAACAGTAGATGCGTATTATCGGGCAAAAACGTTAATTTATCGGAATCAGAAACAACATCAATATTTTTTAAGAAATGTGGATGATGAGATGGTGATGCAGTATTGCACAGACATTCCTTGTCAAGTGATTGATTTTTCTTTGATCCGTACGGATGTTGATGGATATGTAAAAGATGGATGGGTATGGTATCAGAGTCAAGCTTTGTTTGAAGTATCTAGTTTGCGTTTAGTTGGAAAGCATAATTTGCAAAATGCAATGGTTGCTTCAATGATGGCATATTTGATGGGGGTATCGATTGCTGATATTCAATTGGGGATTGCGTCTTTTAAAGGTGTTGAGCATCGTATTGAATTTGTAGATGAAATTGATGGAGTTCGTTATTATAACGATTCTAAAGGCACGAATGTAGATGCGACTATTGTGGCATTGAAGGCTTTTGAACAGCCGGTTCATTTATTGGCTGGTGGATATGATAAAAAGACGGGATTTGATGATTTGGTTCCTTATTTATCTGGTGTAAAGCAGATGTATGTATTTGGTGCGGTTAAGGATCAATTAAAGCGTTTGATTCCTGATGCGATTGTGGTAGATACAATGAAAGAAGCTTTAGATCTGGCACATGAAAAAGCAAAACCAAATGAAGTGGTTCTGTTATCTCCAGCATGTGCAAGTTGGGATCAATTTCCAAATTATGAAGTGCGTGGAAACCAATTTAAGGAACAAGTGAGAAAGTGGAAGGGATAATGTCAATTATCCTTTTTTATTAGCTGTATCAAGATGGTTCCTACGATAAAAGCACACCATTTACAGATTTGATATAAAAAGTGAAGCCATTGAAATGGAGTGAATAATAAACTAGTGATGAAAATTAAGGTACTGAGAAGAAGTGCTTGAATCAGAATGCGTTTTTGTAAATAATAGCCAAAAATCATTCCGCCAATGGCAAATACAACAATTCCTAAGATCCATAATAAGATGTCGATGAATGGGGTGCTGACGAGTTGAAAAAAGAATAAGATGCCGATGATGAGTGATACTAAGATAGCAAGTAAAAGAATGCTGATCAAGGAGAGCAGATAGGCTTGAACTGTTTGTTTCATATTCCACCTCAAGATAGTATATGCGATGGGAAAAGAAATGATGACGAAGGAGTGTTAGAAAATGGAAGAATATGGAAGTTTGTTATTTCGTTGTGTTTTTTTCTATTTTGTGATTACAGCATTATTACGTCTCATGGGGAAAAGGGAAGTTGGGGAGTTGTCGGTATTTGATATTGTTGTTTATTTTGTGATGAGTGAATTGTTAGCCATTTCTATTAGTGATCCTTCTGAAAGTATCTTTAAAACGTTAGTACCAATTATTACGTTAACTGTTTTACAGATTTTTTTATCATGGATCATGATGAAGTTTCAATGGGTTAGAGACTTATTTGATGGTAGACCTGCAATTATGATTCGTTATGGTGAATTGGATTTGAAACAAATGAAGAAACAACGATATACGGTGGAAGATTTATTAAGTCAATTAAGAATTTATGGGCAAATGGATATTGAAAAGATCCAGTTTGCGATTTTAGAAAATTCAGGAGATTTAGCGGTAATTGAAAAAGAAGATACGCAGATACAATGGCCGGAGCCATTGATTAGTGATGGAAGAGTTCAAATTCATAGTTTGTTAGCAATGGGAAAAGATCAAGCCTGGTTACAACAGGAATTGAAGAAGAAACAAGTAAGGGAAGCGGAAGTGTTTTTGTGTTTGTGGAGAAAAGATGGATTATGGATCGTTCGTAAATAGAAAATAGATATGATATAGATGCAAGGAAGAGGTAATGAGCATTCCCATTACTAGGGCAAATGGGACAACGTGTATATTTAAGAATGTAGGTAGAAAAACAATAGCAAATAAACGGAAGAGATTGCCAATGATGGTATCCATCAAACTTAAAAAGCTTTTTTCATAGGCATGTAAGATGGTGGATAGTGGAGATTGTATGGTGAATAGTAAAAACGGGAAGGCTAGATTTTTTAATAAAGGTGCAGCATCGGTAGAATGATAGAATAAGTTGGTAATTTGTTGAGGAAAGAAAAAGCAGATGATACTGCCAAAAAGGCCTAATAAGAAGCTTAAAAAGATTACAAAAAAGAGGATTTGTTTTGATTTTTGATGTTGTTTATGAGCAAAATGATAACTAAGAGAAGAAAGTAACCAACTAGATAATGCTAAAGTAAAAAATGAAGGCAAGGTTAAGATTGGGAGGACATAGCCATGTAGATAGGAAAAGATGGTTATCATATCGGATTGGATCAATGGATAAAGAGCAAATAGTAAGGGCTCTAGAAAATGAGTAAATGAACCGACCATTCTTCCTGTTGTCATAAAAAAAGAATAGGATAAAATCTGTTTTACTTGTTTGGTGTTGATATTCTGTTTGAAACGATGTCGAATTTGATAAAAAGGATAAGGAATTCGACTGATAATCAGAAAATGGAGAATGGTTCCTATTTCTCCTACAGCGATGCTTAATAGAGCAATCGTGGCATAAGAAACTGGATTCTGATGAACATAAGGAAAAGTAAAAAACAAAAAAAGAAAACGAGTAATTTCTTCTGTTATACCAGAAGAAGTAGAAAGGATGATCTTTTGTTTGCCAAGAAAGTAGCCTTTGCAGATACCGGAAATACTTACAAGTGGCAAGATAGGGATGATGGACCATAGGATTGAATAAGCAGAGGAAGGAATGTTCAAAGAATGAGTAATGAGTGGGAAGGCGCTTAAGAATAAGACGATGGTCATGCTGTTGGTTATGATAGAAATAAAAATAGAATTCTGCATGATGGTGGTGCCATGATGATTTTTGGCTAGTAGGGTGTTTAAAGTGGAAGGAATTCCTAATTGAACAATTGTAATGAAGAAAATCATCGTGCTACTAGCTAGAGTGTAGAGCTGCATCGTTTCTAAGGACATGGTTCTTGCGAGAAATATTTTGATAAAAAAGGATAATAGCTTTGTGATTAAAGATGTTATAAAGAGCCAGAATGCGGCTCGATATAGCTTTGTTTTCATGGGATCACCTGATTTACTATATGTAAAAAAAAGATGATTATGAAAAATGATATCTTTTGAGTATAGCTTTTGTTGTTGAATTTTGAATGGTTCTATTTTATACTATTGTGGTATAGTGAGGAAGGGATTAGCAGCATGGAAATGAAATTGAATGATGAAATCACTTATGCATTAATGATGCGCCTGAATATGCTGCGGAGAAAGGAACTCCCTCATATTTCGTTTCAGGAGCTTTTTTATGTCATGGTGAAGGGAAAATGGAAGGGTGCGATACCTACCCATACCAGTGTTGCGATTCAAAATATTATGGAAACTACTGCAGAAGAAATCGTAACGATTTTAACTCGTCAGGCTTTGGTAGAAGGCGGGCGGACGGATATTAGTGAATTTAATGATTTGATAGGAGGAAATAGGGATGAAGCACAAAAATAAATCACGTTTTTATGTATTTTGTGTCACGGTGATTGCATTGCTTGTGATGGTTAGTGCATTTGCTAATGATGTCATTAAAAACATGAATTTAGGACTAGATCTACGTGGTGGATTCGAAATTGTATACGAAGTAACACCATTAGAAGAAGGGCAAGAACTTCCAAGTATGACGGTTGTTGTTGCAAGTATTCGTAAAAGAATTGATATTTTAGGTGTAAATGAACCAGAAATCGTAATTGAGGGAGACAATCGGATCCGTGTTCAATTGGCTGGTGTTACATCACAAGATGAGGCTCGTACAGTAATTTCTAGTACGGCGAACTTAACATTCCGTGATACGAATGACAAACTTTTGATGGATGCGACGGTATTATCAGAAGGTGGAGCTTCTTTGCAATATCAAGATGGAAAACCAGTGGTTTCTTTGAAAATCAAAGATAAAGAAACATTCTATCAGGTAACAAGTGATTTAGCGAAACAATCAAATTCGTTAATGATTACTTGGCTTGATTTTAATGAAGAAACAGATAGCTATGAAAAGGAATATGCAAAAGTGTTAAAGGGTGAAAACCCAAGTTATATTTCTGCCGCTACTGTTAATTCAGGTATTAATGGAGATGCTGTAATTAGTGGTGCATTTACAGAAGATGAAGCAAGAACTCTTGCAAATTTGATTAATTCTGGTTCTTTACCAGTAAAATTAACGGAGATTTCTTCTAACGTCGTGAGTGCAGAATTAGGGGTTTCTGCCTATGAACAAACGATGGTAGCAGGTGGAATTGGTATTCTTCTTGTAATGTTGTTTATGGTTCTGGTATATCGTTTACCAGGTGCTGTATCTGCTGTTGTGTTGCCTGTATATGTATTTGCTGTATTAGGTATTTATCGTTTGATGGGTGGTGTATTTACGCTTCCTGGTATTGCAGCTTTGGTTCTTGGTGTAGGTATGACGGTTGACTCTAACATTATTACCTTTGAAAGAATTAAAGAAGAGTTACGTTTGGGACGTTCTGTTGAAGCTGCATGCTTAAATGGACAAAAGATGTCTTTGCGTACGATTGCGGATGCTCAATTGACGACTTTTATTGCAGCATTTGTGATGTATCTATTTGGTACAGGTGCAGTTAAAGGATTTGCGACGATGCTGATGGTAACTTTATTCTGTACAGCATTTGTAAGTATTTTATTGGTTCGTTTCTTGATGACATGTATTGCTAAATCTGGATTATTTGCAGATAAGAAAACATGGTTCTGTGTGAAGATGAGTGAAATTCCTAATGTTAATAAGGGAGAAACAAAAGCATATGAAAATCCATTCTATCGTTTGGATTTTGTGAAGATTGCGAAATATTTTGTTGGATTCTCTATTGCAGTATTGGTGGTTGCTCTTTTAACGGTTGGTTTCCATGCAGCAAATGGTAAGGAACCTTTGAATCTGGGAATTGATTTTGCTAGTGGTACAAAGATTACTGTGATTGCTGATGATACTTTGGATGTAAAAGAAGTTACTGCAAAATTTAAAGAGTTTGGTTATGAACCAAGTCGTGTACAATTGACTGGAGAAGGTAATACTTCTGCTCATGTAACGATTAAACAGGCAATTGAACAGGAACAATTGTTAGAATTAAAAGCTGATCTTTATGAATATTATGGGCATGAGGCAAGTGATTCGGTAGTGACTCCAATTGTAGGTCGTGATTTGGTTAAAAATGCGATTTATCTGACACTTCTTGCTTGGGCATGTATGTTGGTATATATTTCTGTTCGTTTTGAATGGGATTATGCAATTGGATGTATTGTAGCGTTGATTCATGATGTTGCGATGGTTTTCTCAGTATTTGTGATTTTCAACTTTGAAATTAACTCAAATCTGATTGCTGTATTCTTGGCAATTATTGGATATTCTATCAATAACTCCATTGTTGTCTTTGATTTCATTCGTGAAGCAATGAAGGAAAAAGATAATGTGAAGTTGAATGCAAAAGAATTGTTTACGTTAGTAAACCATGCATTGGCTGATACATTTACACGTTCTATCTATTCTACGACAACAACATTATTACCAATCTTAGCATTGTTGATTTTAGGTAGTGAATCCATCTTTACATTCAATTTTGCAATGTTAGTTGGTTTGATCTTTGGTGCTTATTCTTCATTATTTATTGCTGCTCAAGTATGGTGCAGATTGCGTTTACATGCGAAACCAAAGAAAGAGAAGAAGAAAAAGAAACGTAAAAAAGAAGATTTGGAAGAATATATTGTTCCAGGAATTAATGATATTCGTTAAAACCGATCAAATTTGATCGGTTTTTTTAATGGTGTTAGGCTCTGATAGACATTTTCGTATTCTTTTCATATGTAATAAATTGTTTCATTTACTTTCTTAAATTTTTTATGTAACATTTACTGATTTAATTGTATAATGGAAGAAAAATGGAGGGGTACTTATGAATTTTGTTTTTATTTCTCCACAGTTTCCATCTTCTTATTGGAATTTCTGTGATCGTTTACGGAAAAATGGAGTAAATGTTTTGGGAATTGGGGATGAAGATTATAATCGTTTAGCACCTGAGGTGAAGAATTCTTTGACAGAGTATTATCGTGTTGGTAATATGCAGGATTATGACCAGATGGTTAAAGCAATGGGGTATTTTACGTTTAAATATGGAAAGATTGATTGGCTAGAATCAAATAATGAATTCTGGCTTCATCAGGATGCTAAATTACGTTCTGATTTCAATATCAATACGGGGGTAAAACTAGATTTTATTGAAAATTATCAGAATAAATTGGCGATGAAGCAATTCTATAAAAATGCAAATGTTGCAACTGCACGTTGTCATTTAGTTACGAATTATGAAGAAGGGTATGCTTTTATTCAAGAATGTGGATATCCTGTAGTGGTTAAACCTGTTGTTGGTGTAGGTGCTGCAGCTACTTATCGTGTTGCGAATGATGAAGAATTGCGTAAGTTCTATGATGAGAAACCAGATGTACAGTATTTAATGGAAGAGTTTGTATGTGGGGATTTGATTTCTTTTGATGGTATTGTGAACCAGGATAATGAAATTATCTTCTGTACGAGTCATGTTTTCCCTGTACAGGTTATGGATATTGTAAATGAAGGAAAGAGTGTTCCTTATTGGAATGTTAGAGAAGTACCACAGGATTTATTTGAAGTAGGTTCGCGTGTGATTCAATCTTTTGATGTTAGAGGGCGTTTTTTCCATTGTGAGTATTTCCGCTTGACGCAAGCGAAAAAAGGCTTAGGAGAAGTGGGAGACTTGGTAGGATTGGAAGTGAACATGCGCCCACCAGGAGGTTATACACCTGATCTGATGAATTATTCAGATGATATTGATGTATACAAGATGTGGGCAGATATGATTTGTTATAATACCCACCAGAAACCAAGTTTAAATAAAAAGTATTTCTCTACTTATGTAGGTAGAAGAGATCATTATCCATATAAACATTCCCATGAAGAAATTATGAATCGATATCAAGGAAAGATAGTTATGCAGAATCGGATGCCGGATATTCTTTCTGGTGCAATGGGAAACATCTATTATGTTGCTCGTTTTGAAACGATAGAAGAAGTACATGAGTATTGTGAATATTTAATGGCTTAATGGAGAATTGATATGAAAATAGAGTATTTTAAAGAATATAGTCAGTGTTTAAATCGTGATATGGAATTTAAAGTGTATGGTCATAAAGGGAAACCTTGTCTAGTATTTCCAGCCCAAGATGGAAGATTTTATGATTATGAAAATTTCCATATGATTGATGTAATCGCACCATTTATCGAAGCAGGTAAGATTCAATTGTTCTGTGTAGATAGTGTGGATAAGGAAAGTTGGTCTGCGATTGGAGCAGATAGCCGTAGAAGAATTGAACAGCAAGAACGGTTTTACCACTATATTACGGATGAATTTGTTATGCGTGCACAAGAAATCAATCGTATTGCGAACGGAGACGATCATGTGCAACCGATGTTGACAACGGGATGTAGTATGGGGGCAACTCATGCTGCTAACTTTTTTTTCCGTCGCCCAGATTTGTTTGACTCTGTCATTTCTTTAAGCGGAGTATATAGTGCAGGTTTCTTTTTCCATGATTATATGGATGATTTGGTATATCAGAATTCTACTTTGAATTATTTACAGGATATGCCTTTGGACCATCCTTGGTTGAATTATTATCGTAATTCCAAGATGATTTTCTGTGTTGGTAGAGGACGCTGGGAAGAAGCAATGATTCATAGCATGGATCGTTTACATCAGGTATTGCTTTCTAAAGGAGTGGATAATGCCTGGTTTGATTATTGGGGTTTAGATGTGGATCATGATTGGCCTTGGTGGCAAAAACAAATTGTATATTTCTTAGATAAACTACTATAGATGGAGGATATTATGCTGAAGTTTTTCTTGTTTTATTAATCACACTTGTTGTTTGGGTCGTGTTTAAAATGTTTAGGCAATATCAATTGAATATCATTTCACATAAGATGTATCTAGCTGTTGATCAATTAGATTAAGAAGCTTTCTTGCAAGTATTAAATGGGAGATGGGCGAAACTGTTTTTAACTCCCTTTCGCATGAATAGTTCAAAAATTCGGTTTTATTCAGCTACAAGAAACGAAGAAGAAATAAGAAAACTGGCAGAGTATATATTACCGTTAAATATCCGCGTGAAAGAAAAGACGGGATTGTTGAGTCAATTGTTTTCCTTCTACTTAGAAGAAGGGAATGAACAAATGGCGAAAAGAATCTATGATTCTCTTGAGGAGTGTTTGAAGAAACAGAAAAACAAGGAACCATACATTGAAGAAATGTCACTTTTGATGGATGTTTATATTTATGGTGATGGTAAAAGGGAAGCGGAATTATTGAAACTAATTGAAACAGTTAAAGGAGAGCCAAAAGCAATTTGTGAGATCCGTTTAGGTGTGCCATATACAAAGATGAAACGGAATGAGGATGTTAAACGGATGTTTGAATAAGCAAAAGAACATACAGCAAAACCAGAAGAAGTAGAACGGATTAGGGAACGTTTTCTAGGCAAATAAACAGGCGTAGCAGTTGATACTGCTACGCCTGTTATCTAATTATTTTTACAGTGATAGAATAGGGCTAATTATTTACAAAAGATAACATTTGGTTTTTACAGATGCGTTGGAATAAGGAAATAATTGGTCCTACACCCAGTGCTGCAATAATGGTTCCTATCCCAATTCCAACGATTGTGTGGGTTATTCCAAAACCTATGATACAAGCTAATAAGACACAGCTAGCATCTAGAATTTTTTTACCATAGCCAAAATCTTTATGCAATACTTGACCTAGTACATCAGCTAATCCATCAGCAGGATTTGGGATGAGCTGCATATTGATCATCATAGAAACGCCAATAGCGGTGCATATCATAGCAAATAATAATAAAAGTAGGTTTTGCCATACAAGAGAAAATTGTAACGGAATGGGCTCAAAACAATCGAGTAAGAAGCTAAAGAGAAAACTAAAGGGGATCTGGAGGATCATTTTCCAAAAGGACTGAAATTTTGTTAATAAAAGCTGAAAAATAACAAAGATAACATAGATCCAGAATGTTGTCCAAGCAAAACTGATCTGAAAGACAGTTGCGATCGCATAGGGGACGGAAATGATTGGGGATACTCCTAATCCGGTTTTGGTATTTAATGTCAAGCCAAAGGCTAGAATGACCATTCCGATTAAATAGATACTGATTCTTTTCCAATTCATTGTTTTTATATGAATTCACTTCCATTCTTTTCTATCTGAATATAGCATATTGTTTTTATTTTGTGCTAGATAAAATTTGGTTTCTGCATAAAAAAAACAATGTGTTCATAAATATGGAAGGAAGGAGGAAACTTATGAATGCGCATGATTTATTAAAAAATGTAGGAGAACGAACTGGTGGAGATATATACTTAGGTGTGGTTGGACCTGTTCGGACAGGAAAAAGTACCTTTATTAAGAAGTTTATGGAACATGCGGTGGTTCCGTATATTCGTGATATTGATGAAAAAGCTCGGATGATTGAT
Organism: Erysipelotrichaceae bacterium; assembly: GCA_029227155.1. GTDB lineage: Bacteria > Bacillota_I > Bacilli_A > Erysipelotrichales > Erysipelotrichaceae > RGIG4607. Next base: position 54 of record JAQXZJ010000099.1, on the reverse strand, counting down.
GAATTACCACAATCTGCTCAGGGAAAAACAATTATGACGACAGAACCGAAGTTT
>JAQXZJ010000098.1 GCA_029227155.1 Erysipelotrichaceae bacterium | reverse complement strand
TCTATTTATTGATGATGATTGGTTTTGGTGGTAAAGCCGGTATGTTCCCATTACATGCTTGGTTACCAAGTGCTCATCCAATTGCACCATCACCTGCAAGTGCTGTTTTATCAGGGATTATTACCAAAGCAGGAGTGTTAGCCATTATTCGGGTTACTTATTATATATTTGGAGTTAATTTCTTATATGGTAGTTGGGCTCAAACCATTTGTATTGGTTTAGCAATCTTTACAATTTTTATGGGTTCCATGTTAGCCTATAAAGAAAAAGTTTTGAAAAAACGGTTGGCTTATTCAACGGTATCACAAGTATCTTATGTACTATTTGCTTTGTTTGTCATGACTCCAGCAGGATTTATTGGAGCAATCTTACAAATTATCTATCATGCATTAGCAAAAAATATGCTATTCTTGTCTGCTGGATCGATCATTTATAAAACAGGATTGAAACGAGTAGATGAATACCGTGGTTTGGGAAAAACGATGCCTTTGGTTATGTTAGTATTTACACTTGCTTCTTTATCTTTGATTGGGATTCCACCAATGGGAGGCTTTGTGAGTAAGTGGATGATTGCTCAAGGTGCTTTAACGAATATGATTGGATTTGTTGGAGTTGCTGTATTGATGATTTCTGCATTATTAACAGCAGGGTATACATTACCAATTGTAATTGGTGCCTTTTTCCCGGGAAATAATTATGATTACAAGAATCATAAAAAAGATGATGTAAATGGTTGGATGGGAATTCCGCTCATCATTTTGATGGGATGTTTAATTCTACTATCTGTATATCCAAAACCAATTTTAGATTGTTTATCGTTGCTTATTCCAACGATTCTATATTAAACAGGAGGAAACAGTATGTCAGATTCAATTATGATTATCTTACCAGTGCTTTTTCCTGTTTTGGCAGGAGCTGGACTTTTGGCGGTTCCAACGATGGAGAGAAAGAAACTATATCAATGGGTTGCAGCAATTATTATTTTGAATGCGGTTGTTGCTTTAGGTGTGATTTATGGATGTTCACATCTTCCATTTGAATTGTTTCATTTCTCAGATGTATTATCTTTTGTTTTCCGTATTGATGGATTATCTGCTTTCTTTGGAACGATGGTTTCAATTTTGTGGATTCTAACAACTTTTTATGCTTTTGAGTACATGAAACATGAAGGAAACGAGCAACGGTTCTTTGCCTTCTTTATGATGGCTTTTGGAGTTGTATTAGGACTTGCATTTGCAGGTAATATGTTTACTTTGTATGTATTTTATGAGTTTTTAACATTATCTACCATACCTTTGGTGATGCATGCTATGGATGGTAAGGCTCGTCATGCAGGTAAGGTTTATATTATTTACATGATGGGAGGGGCTTCTCTTGCCTTTATCGGATTTATCTTTATTTGTATCTATGGAGGCAATCAGCTATTTACCTTAGGTGGTACTTTTGATCCATTGCTTGTATTAGGAAATGAAGAAATTTTACGGTTTGTGTTCTTGTTGACGTTCTTAGGATTTGGAGTAAAAGCCGCAATCTTCCCATTCTGTCAATGGTTGCCTGCTGCTTCGGTTGCACCTACACCTGTTACTGCTCTATTGCATGCAGTAGCTGTTGTTAAATCCGGTATCTTTGCGATGATTCGCTTAACTTATTATGCATTTGGCACGGAATTATTAACAGGTACATGGGAACAAGCAATTTTGATGGGATTAGCAATCATTACGATTCTTTATGGATCAACTATGGCGTTAAGAACCCCACATATCAAACGTCGTTTTGCTTATTCAACGATTTCTAATTTATCTTATATTATCTTTGGTATTATTTTATGTACACCAGCAGGTATGGCTGCTGCATTGCTTCATATGATTTATCATGCAGTGATCAAGATTACTTTATTCTTTGGAGCTGGTGCAATCCTATATCAAACACATAAAGAATATATGTATGAAATTGGTGGTTTAGCGAAGAAAATGCCGATCGTATTTGCATGTATTGCTGTTGCATCTTTTGGCTTGATTGGTATTCCACCATTTGCGGGGTTCTTTAGTAAATGGGCTTTGGCACAAGCAGCGATTGCGACTCGCAATCCACTTGCATACTTAGGAGTTGTGGCTTTGATTATATCTGCACTTTTAACCGCATTGTATTGTATCTCATTATTAATCAAAGCATATTTCCCTCAAGATCATCAAACGAATGAAGGAAGGGATCCAAATCAATTGATGACGATTCCTATGATGATTCTTGCAGTGGTATCTGTTGTGATTGCAATATATCCACAGCCAATTCTAAATGTGATAGCAGCAATTGCTCAAGTGATGTAAAGGAGGAAGAAAAAATGAATACAGTGTTATTAGTTACTACAGTTTTCTTTCCTCTAATTGCTTCTTTTATCAGTTATGGAATTGGAAGAAAGAATAAGAAATTACGGAATTATTTTGCAATGGCTGTAACGATAGTTACACTACTTGCTTGTTTTGCTTTAATTGGCACTGATACAACAGTAACAATTCCCGATGTATGTGGAATGCAGTTATCTTTTGTAGCTAGTGGACTGCACCAAGTGTTAGCATGTATTGCTTGCTTTATTTGGATGATGACAACAATATTCTCTGATGAATATTTTGCTCATTATCGGAATCGAAATCGTTATTATTTCTTTATGTTAGCAAGTCTTGGTGCTACTTTGGGAGTCTTTTTATCCGCAGACTTCTTTACGACCTTTTTCTTCTTTGAAATTATGTCGTTTACATCTTTTGTATTAGTTATTCATGATGAAAGTGAAACAGCTTTAAAAGCAGCAAAAACATACTTAGCTGTTGCGGTGATTGGTGGATTGGTTACTTTAATGGGAATGTTTATGCTTTATGCTAAAACAAATACCCTTGTGTTTACAGAATTGGTGAATATCATTCAAACAGCAACGAATCCAAACGAATATTATCTAATCGGAATTTTGATTCTAGTTGGTTTTGCGGCAAAAGCAGGGCTTTTCCCACTTCATATCTGGTTACCAGAAGCCCATCCTGCTGCACCTGCACCTGCAAGTGCCTTACTATCTTGTATCTTGACCAAAAGTGGTATCTTTGGTGTCATTATGTTGAGCTGTAGTGTTTTCTTGCATGATGCTAACTGGGGTATGATGATTCTGATCTTTGGTGTGATTACCATGGTATTAGGAGCTGTTCTAGCGGTTTTTTCAATCAACTTGAAACGGACATTGGCTTGTTCTTCTTTGTCACAGATTGGCTTTATTACGGTTGCTATTGGGATGATGAATTTATTAGGAGAACACAATACGCTGGCAGCTCAAGGAGCAATTTTGCATATCTTAAACCATGGTTTGTTAAAACTAGTATTATTTATGTCAGCTGGTGTCATTTATATGAATCTGCATCAATTAGATTTGAATGCGATTCGTGGATATGGTAAAAACAAGAAATTGCTAAAAGGAATATTCTTGATGGGAGTATTAGGAATTAGTGGAATTCCACTATGGAATGGATATATTTCTAAGACTTTGATTCATGAAAGTATCGTAGAGATGATTGATCTTTTATTAGAAACAGGACAATCTGCAATCTTTTTCCAAGTAGTAGAAGCATTATTCTTATTTGCTGGTGGTTTAACTATTGCTTATATGACAAAACTATTTGTAGCAATCTTTATGGAAGATTCTACGAATCAAGCAAAAATGGATGAATGTGGTAGTATGAATCGATTAAGTACCTTTACTTTAGTTGTTCCTGCAGCTCTTTTATTCATTCTTGGTGTGCTTCCTCATCAGACGATGGATGTGATTGCTAACTTTACATTACATACGATGAATGTTCATCCTGCAACACATGCAGTGGCGTATTTCTCTTTGGTAAATCTAAAAGGTGCTATTATTTCCCTATGTGTTGGAGCAATCGTTTATTTTGGCTTTATTCGTACAGTATTGATGCGTAAACAAGCGGATGGAACGAAAGTTTATGTTGATGTATGGCCAAAATGGTTGAACTTAGAAAATGGTGTATATCGTCCATTGTTGTTACATATCTTACCATTTATTGGAGCGTTATTCTCTCGATTGATTGCATCAGTCACAGAATGGATCTTATCATTTTTGAAATTTGCTATTTTCAATCAGGATAATACCAAAGTGATTCCACCAGAAGATGATAAAATTACGATTGCAACGCTTGATCCTGATCGAGCACAATCAATCAATCTAGCAAAAAGCCTTGTGTATTTTGGCTTAGGAATGACGATTACGATTTTATATTTGATATTCTAATTGACACTGCTTCTTTTCGGTAAGAAGCAGTTTTTTGTTAGTTACATAAAAATCTCTATTTCAGTTGTGGGAGAAAGAAAACGGATAGACAGGGCTGATATGTATTATATATTGCTATCATGAGCCTTATTATGCCTATTAAGGATTTACGCAATACAACCGAGACTTCTAACATTGCACACAAGGTACAGGAGCCTATTTTTATTACCAAAAATGGATATAGTGATTTGGTTGTGATGAGTAGTGAATTATACGATAAATTTGCAAGAATGAATCGCATCGACCAAGTAATCTTCGAATCTGAGCAAGAAATTGCTAACGGAGCAAAGGCTAACGTCAGCTGCTGATTGATAATTATATCGCCATTTTCCGCATGATGAACCTTGCAAAACAGTTTATGTAGTAACAATAGAGCATCATGGATAAAATCTATAAAACAAGCACTAAATTTGGTGCTTGTTTTGAATTACGCATGATTTACTATAGTTTTAACGAATCCTTTGCATCTATCCAGTCTATATATTTCCGTAAGATCTAAAAAGCATTTCTCACGACTTCTTTTTGCATATCCACTGCTAGTAGGTGATTATGAGAAAGGAGTTTTTATTTCCTGTTATTTCCATAATCATTTGTCGTTTTTTTATTCAGAGAATGCTATAATAAAAATAATGAAAAACAAAAAAGGGAAGCAAAATTCTCTTATAAAAAGTCTTTCATTATCACAGTTGTATGAGCGATGTGAAAAGGAGGCTAGAGATGGAAACAAACATTAAGCGAATGATCGATGTGGATAAAGAAGTGCAGAAAATCATTCAATCAGCGAATGAAACAGAAAATGAATATAAAGAGAAATTAACGGCTGAAAAACAGGTATTGCGTAAGCAATATTGGGATGATGCAGAACGCTTTGTACAAACAAAGAAAAAGGAATTATCAGCGTTGATTGGGGAAGCAGACCATCGGAGTCAAGAAGCGAATGCCAAAGCAATCGCAAAAATGGATGCGATGTTTGCAGAACATGAGAAAGAATGGGAAAAAGAACTCGTTCAACGTTGTATTGGAATGGATCCATGTCAAAAAGTTTAACTAGCAATGCGATGATTGCCAAAGCGCAGGGAATGTTTGCAAAACGTTTGAATGCGCAAATGTATAAAGAGTTATCAAATCGAAAAAGTATTGGTGATATAGCTTCCTATTTAAAAAAAGAAACCTATTTTGGAGATGTGCTGGAAGGAATTAATGAACAAGCCATTCATCGAGGCCAATTAGAAGCTTTGGTACGCCAAAATCCGTATGATAAGATGAAACGCCTATTGCGTTATGTTGATAGTGATCAATATAAATTCTATCGAATTATTGTCTCTAATTATGAGGCATCTTTGATTCTATTTAAGATTCGTTCCCTTGGGAAATCTGAGGATAATGATCTCCATATGACTTATATATCAATTGATCCATCATTGGCATCATTTAATTATTCGGATCTATATCAAATAAAAGATTATGATTCTTTATTGAATTTATTAAAAAACACGCGCTATTATGACTGTTTATTAGCTTTGCAGACCAAACAGGATGAAGATCTTAACTTTACAGAAATTGAACAACAGTTAAATCAGACGATTATGAATGATTTACGAAAAACGATTGAGAAAGACTATAAAGGAAAAGTAAAAGAAGAGATCTTGCGACGATTGGATATTCAGAATGAATTAATTCATGTAACTCGCTTGTACCGGTTAAAGAAGTATTTCAAACCAACAAGAGAAGAGATTGAAAAACTGATTACAGTAAAACCAGTGATTTTATCTGCAGAAACATGGCAGAAGTGGATGGAATTAGAGGATGCGGATGAAATCTATGAGGATTTAAAGAAGAGTGCTTATCGAAAATATATGAAAGAAGAACCATTCTTCTATATTGAACATCATGTTCAAGGAATTATGTATCGTATGGCACAAAAAGAAATTCGTACCTGTCCGATTAGTGAAGTGGTTTATTATCAGTATATGACTTTTTTGAATATTGAGGTTGAAAATATTATTCTGGTCATTGAAGGAGTACGATATGGCCATGATGCGAACAAGATTGAAACGAAAATTATTCAATAGAAAGGGGAAATGAAATGGCAATTACAAAAATGAAGGTTGTAACGTTATCGACCGAAAGTCAAGGCTATGATCAAATGTTGAATTTGCTCGGTACTTGTGACAATTTTCATGTGGAAGAAGCAAGAAATGTATTAGATACAGCTCGCCAAGGGAAAGTATATGAGCAAGATACGCGATACATGGAAGCTTTGACGCGGATGGAAAGTGTGATGCGTTCTTTGCATATTGAATTACCAGCTCAACAAGGTTATGTAAAAGAAGTTCCAATTGATGAGATTGAAACAAAATTACAGATGGTAGAAGAACGCTTTGAAACAGTGAATAATCAGCTGATGAGTATGTCCCACTTGAAAAAAGAAGACATGATCGCAATTAGTGCCTTGCGAGAATATGATTTTGAAGAAATGAATCATTCTCAATATGTTTCAGTGAATTTTGGTCGATTACCGATTCAAAGCATGGAAAAACTTCAGAACATGGCTAATGATAAAATTGTTGTGACGACATTACATAGCAATAAACAATATCATTGGATCCTATGTGTTTGTCTTTGGGCAGATCAGATGGAGATGGATGAATTGTTTGAATCATTGTATTTTGAACCAATTGCGATTCCAGCAATTGATGATCAGAAAGTCGTTGCAGAATGTAAAGAAATCTTATCTACGATTTATGGCTATGTGAAGTTCAGAGGCAGTATTCAAAAGATGAATCGTTATGTAGCTGTTTATGGTACAAGATTCGAAGTAAAAGGTTTTGTGCCTGCAAATGAAGCAGAAAGTTTGATTGAGAAGTTTCGTGCGATTCCAACAATGGAGATTACTTGTGTAGATCCATTGCCTACTGATCCAATCAAACCACCAACGAAACTAAAAAATAATATAGTTTCTAGACCGTTTGATATGTTTATCGAAATGTATGGAATGCCAGGATATTTTGATTTTGATCCGACTACGTTGTTGGGAATTACTTATTCTTTATTGTTCGGAATTATGTTTGGTGATTTTGGGCAAGGATTGGTATTGATTATTTTAAGTGCTATTATCTGGAAGAAGAACAAAATGAAATTGGCTGGTATTGGGATGCGAATTGGTGTATTCTCGATGATTTTCGGTTTATTCTATGGATCATTCTTTGGAAACGAAGAATTGATCGGAGAATGGATGATGAAATTAGGGATCCCATTTAAACCATTCCATACGATGTCTTCAGCAAATATCATGCCTTTATTACTCGCGGCTGTTGGTTTAGGAGCGATGTTGATTCTGATTTCGATCTTTGTCAATATTGTGAATAAACTTCATAAAAAAGAATATGGAGAAGCGATATTCCATCAGAATGGAGTGGCAGGATTTATTTTCTACGGTTCGATCATGGTGGGAATTGTTCTTCAGATGGGATTTGGAATTCCAGTGATGAAACCAGCTTTGATGATTATTTTCTTAGGAATTCCAATGGTAATGATTCTGTTGCAGCATCCATTCCAGAATTTAGTTGCTGGTAAAGGATTTGCACCTCATGAGAAGTGGGGATCTTATTTAATGACTTCTGTATTTGAAGTATTAGAAGTTATGTTGAGTTTTGTTTCCAATACGATGTCTTTCATGCGTGTAGGTGGATTTGTCTTAAGCCATGCAGGAATGATGTTGGTTGTTATGACGTTACATGGTATGGCAAGCGGTGGCGCTAGTCTATTGATCATGATCATTGGAAATGTAATCGTTATGGCGTTGGAAGGTTTGGTTGTTGGTATTCAGACATTACGTTTGGAATACTATGAAATGTTTAGTCGTTATTTTGAAGCGACCGGGCATAAATTTGAACCGGTCAGTATGAAAAACTAGGAGGAAAAAATATGTTATCAATTCTATTTACTGTTGTTGCACCACTTGTTATCGTTGCTTTAATTTCAATTCCTTTGATTCCTGTATTGTTAGGAAAAGTATCTGTTAAGAATGCAAAATATCGTGTTGTTTTACAGATCTGCTTATTCTGTGCTGTATTCTTAGGTGTTGCTGTATTCAATATTGGCGGACATTTCATTCATGCGGAAGAAGCAGTTGCTAGTGGTATTACTGGTACTTTAGCACAAGGTGTTGGCTTTATTGCGGCTGCTATTGCTGTAGGATGTTCTGCTGTTGGTGCTGCTTATGCTGTTGCAGCAAGTGCTCCAGCTGCTATTGGCGCAATTAGTGAAAATCCAGATAACTTTGGTAAAGCGATGATTTTCGTTGCCTTGGCTGAAGGTTGTGCCATCTATGGTTTGTTAATTGCAATCTTAATTATCAATAAATTATAAGATATGAAGATGTTTCTAATAAGTGACAATACGGATACGATGATGGGTCTACGTTTGGCTGGAGTGGAAGGAGTTGTGGTTCATGATCGGGAACACACTCTAGAGGCGTTGGAGCAAGCGATTCATGATCCTGAAATTGCTATTATTCTAATGACAACAATTGTTATTGGGTATTGTCCTGATGTAATTTATGATAAAAAACTGAATCTACAGAAACCACTGATTGTGGAGATTCCCGATCGACATGGTTCATTAAAATTAGGAGAAACAATTGACAAATACATCAGTGAAGCCATTGGCATCAAGATTTGAGGTGAACAAAATTGAGTCAGGAAGAAACTGTAAAGAAAATGCAGGAGCGGTTGTTGGCTTCGGCACGTGTGCATGCAGATGAAATTGTAAAGTTTCATAAGAATAATTATGAAATTGCGTTAAAGAATTATGAAGAAGTATTAAAAAACGAAGTCAATCTCTATATGGAGAAAGAGTTAGCAGAGTTGAAAGAGGAAAACTCTTTGTTGAATGCTAAGGCAAACATGAAGTTAAGAAATCTTTTATTCAGTTATCGAAAAGAGAAAGTAGATCAACTGTTTGAGAAAGTAAGACAGGATTTGGTTCAATTTGTAAGTTCCGATCAATATCCTGTTTATCTAAAAAGTAAGTGGGAAGAAATGCAACAGTTGGTTGATTGCAATCAAGGGACTGTTTATATTCGAGAATGTGATGCAGATTTGATTGCTCAGTTTGTTGGCTGTTGTCAAATACAGACGACTTCGGATATTACCATTGGTGGTTTTGTATTTATGAGTGAAGATGGTAGAAAAGAATATAATGTGACATTGGATCAGGCATTGATTGATCAAGTGAGCTGGTTTGAAGAGAAGAGTCAATTAGTGCTATAGAAATAGAGGTGATTGGGTGAACCAAAATCTAGTTTATTCCATCAATGGACCGGTTGTGAAAGTAAAACAGCCTAGAAATTTGATGATGATGGAAATGGTTTATGTTGGTCATGCTCATCTGTTAGGTGAAGTGATCAATGTATCGGAAGAATATGCAACGATTCAGGTATATGAATCGACAACAGGGCTGAAGCCAAAAGAACCTGTAGAAGGTACAGGATCGTTATTATGTGCAACTTTGGGTCCTGGAATTATTACGAATATTTTTGATGGTATTGAACGTCCATTAAAAGTGATGGCAGAAGATGGAGTTTTCATTTCTGATGGTAAGTCGATTGATTCTTTATCGAATACTCGTAAGTGGAATGTTACGATGAAGGTCAAAGAGGGGGATCATGTTCTTGGTGGTATGATCTTTGCGACTTGTTTAGAAACTGCAGTAGTGGAGCATCGAAGTATGATTCCACCACAAGTAAATGGGGAAGTCATTTATGCGGCTGAAAGTGGAGAATATACCATTTCTGATGTACTAGTAAAAGTAAAAGATGCAAGAACAGGTAAGATCGTAGAATGTACGTTGGTACAAAAGTGGCCAATTCGTCATCCTCGTCCTGTATTGGAGCGGAAACCATTAAATATTCCACTAGAAACTGGACAACGGGTGGTGGATACGTTTTTCCCATTAGCGAAAGGTGGTGCAGCGGCGTTACCTGGTGGGTTTGGTGCTGGTAAGACGATGTTACAGCATCAATTAGCTAAATGGTGTGATGCGGATATTATTGTTTATGTTGGTTGTGGAGAACGGGGAAATGAAATGACTCAGGTATTGGAAGAATTTTCTGAGTTGATTGACCCTAGAAATGGTCAACCATTAACGGAGCGTACTTGTTTGATCGCAAATACTTCAAATATGCCTGTAGCTGCTCGTGAGGCAAGTATTTATACAGGAATTACGATCGCAGAGTATTATCGGGATATGGGATATCATGTAGCAATCATGGCTGATTCTACTTCTCGTTGGGCAGAAGCATTGCGGGAAATTTCTGGTCGTTTGGAAGAAATGCCTGCAGAAGAAGGGTTCCCTGCTTATCTATCCAGTCGTATTTCTCAATTCTATGAACGGGCTAGTTATGTAGAAACACTGAATGGCTTAACGGGTTCGGTTACGATCATTGGTGCAGTTTCTCCACAAGGAGGAGATTTCTCAGAACCTGTTACTCAAAATACAAAGCGTTTGACGCGTTGTTTCTGGGCTTTGGATAAATCATTGGCTTATACACGGCATTTCCCTGCTGTGAATTGGAATATGAGTTATTCTGAGTATTTAGATGGATTATCAAAGTGGTATCAGAATAATGTTGATAAGAACTTTGTGAATTATCGTCAAGAGATGTTGTCAATTTTGCATGAAGAGACAGAATTGATGGAAATTGTAAAATTGATTGGATCTGATATCTTAGCAGATGATCAGAAGTTGATTCTGGAGATGGCAAGAGTAATTCGGGTTGGTTTCTTACAACAGGATGCGTTCCATCCAGATGATACTTATGTTACTTATGCAAAACAGGTGAAGATGTTGGAGCTGATTTCTTATCTTTATAAAAAGGCAAAAGTATTGATTGATCAGCATATTCCTGTCAGTGCAATTGCCAAAACTGGTATTTTTGAATTGTTAATTAAGATCAAGTATGATGTGCCAAATAATCAGCTGAGTATGTTGGATGATTATTTCAAACATATTGATGATGCGATGGCATCGATTGATTAGGAGGTGTGCAGGATGAGTCTACAGTATCATGGTTTTTCATCGATCAATGGTTCTCTTGTGGCCTTAGAAAACGTGGAAAACGTTGGATTTGAAGAGATGGTAGAGATTACATTGCAGGATGGTTCTAAACGTCAAGGCCGTGTGGTTGAGATTCAAGGTGACAAAGTTATTCTACAGGTATTTGAAGGTACCAGTGAATTGTCAACGACGAATGCTAAGACGCGTTTTACAGGGCATCCAATGGAAATTGCACTGTCTGAAGAAGTGTTAGGTCGTATTTTTAATGGTGTTGGAAATCCATTAGATGGATTAGGTAGTGTTTATGCAGAGAAGAAGATGAACGTAAATGGGAATGCAATAAATCCTGTTTGCCGGCAATATCCAAGGAACTATATCAATACAGGGATTTCTGCAATTGATGGCTTGAATACGCTGATTCGAGGTCAGAAGCTACCTATCTTTACCGGTTCTGGATTACCACATAATGAGTTAGCTGTACAAATCGTAAAGAATGCTAATATTTCAGATGAAGATAGTCAGTTTGTTATTGTTTTTGCGGCAATGGGAGTAAAACATGATGTCGCAGATTATTTTAAGCAATCCTTTATTGAAGCAGGAGTTATGGATCGTGTAGTCATGTATTTGAATTTATCCAATGATCCAATTATTGAACGGATTTTAACTCCACGTTGTGCTTTAACATGTGCAGAATACTTAGCATATGAAAAAGGAATGCAAGTATTGGTTATTATGACAGATATGACTTCCTATTGTGAAGCATTGCGGGAATTCTCTAGTTCAAAAGAAGAAATTCCAGGAAGAAAAGGATATCCTGGATATCTATATTCTGACTTAGCTTCGTTATATGAAAGAGCGGGAATGATCAAAGGCTCTAAAGGATCCATTACCCAGATTCCGATTTTAACGATGCCAAACTTCGACGTTACCCATCCTGTTCCAGATTTAACGGGATATATTACAGAAGGACAGATTGTGTTGGATGAAGGTTTGAATCAAATGGGATTATATCCACCAATTAATGTTTTACCTTCTTTATCTCGTTTAATGAAAGATGGAATTGGAGAAGGATATACTAGAAAAGACCATAGTGCCGTATCTTCTCAATTATTTGCGTCTTATGCAAAAGTACAAGATGCACGTTCTTTAGCTTCTGTTATTGGGGAAGAGGAACTATCTACTACAGATCGTTTCTATATGGCATTTGGACGTTTGTTTGAACAAGTGTTTGTTGCTCAAGGATTTGAAGCCAATCGTTCGATTAATGAAACCTTAGATCTTGGTTGGAATTTATTAAGTTTACTTCCAATATCAGAATTGGATCGTGTGAATCCTAAAGTGTTGGAACAATTCTATAATAGAGAAAAAGCCATTTCTTATTTCAAGGAATGTCCGGGTGTTACTTTAGACACCATCTTAACGGAATCTTATGAATAGTATGAAGGTTTCTCCAACCAAGGGTAATTTAATAGCAGCAAAAAAATCACTTGCATTAGCAAATACCGGTTATGAACTAATGGATAAAAAACGAAATGTATTGGTTCGGGAAATGATGTTATTGGTGGATCAGGTAAAGGAATTACGTGGAACAATAACAGAAACTTATGCACAAGCATATGAAGCATTACAGTTCGCTAATATTTCTTTAGGAGTCATTACAATTATTGCTAATGCTGTTCCGATTGAAGATACGATAACGGTACGTTATCGGAGTGTTATGGGAGTCGAGATTCCAAGTGTGGGCATTAAAGAATTAAAAGACATCAAGTTGCCATATGGGTTTGCGGAATCCAATTCCAATTTGGATGAAGCTTATCTATTGTTATTAAAAGCAAAACAAATCTCATGTGTTTTAGCTGAGATTGATAATAGTGTCTTTCGATTAGCTCGTGCGATTCAAAAAACACAAAAACGTGCCAATGCATTGAAAAATATCGTGATTCCTAATTTTGAAGCAAATATCAAATATATTTCAGATGCATTAGAAGAAAAAGACCGTGAACAATTTACAAGTTTAAAGGTCATTAAGAGTCAAAAAACAAAGAAGCAACCACAAGCTTAAATCTGGTTCTGTTATAGTAGTAACGGAACCTTTTTAAGTGCATAAAAAAAGCAGATTTTGAAATCTGCTTTTGATTACTAAAGTTTTGCTTGTTTTCTAAAGAAATATAATCCGATAACAAAGATAATTGCCAACATACTAACGCCAATATTTACATTGTTTGTTAGTTGTGTAGCAACACTAATAATCGTTGTTCCTAAAAATGATGCCCCTTTTCCACAAATATCGAAGATACCAAAGTATTCTCCTGATTTTTCTGCTGGAATGATTTTAGCGAAATAAGAACGAGATAATGCTTGAATTCCACCTTGGAACATTCCTACTACAAATGCTAAGATCCAGAAATGAAGTTGTGTTGACATAAATAATGCAAAGATTGCAATTCCGGTATAAGCTGTAATACATACAGAAATTAATGATTCAGAAGAATATTTGTTAGATAAACGACCAAATAGAATGGAACATGGGAAGGCAACGATCTGAGTTACCAATAATGCTAATAGTAAGCCAACGGCATCTAGACCTAATGCTTGACCATAAGCAGTAGCCATAGAGATAATCGTATATACACCATCAATATAGAAGAAGAAAGCAATTAAGAATAAGAATACTTTCTTTTCATATTTAATTTGTTTTACTGTTGTCCATAAACGGTTTAAGCTTTCTTTTACAACACCACGACGGACTTCAATATAGTGAATTTGTTTATAATTCTTTAATAAAGGAACAGTTACTAAAAACCACCATACAGCCGTTAAAATAAAGTTCAGTGCAATTGCTTGTCCAGTGGTAATACCAATCGCATTTGCTTTGAAGATAATCAATAGACCAATTACAAAAGGTATACAGCTTCCAATGTATCCCCATGCATATCCATGAGAAGAAACGGCATCCATTCGTTCAGGTGTTGTGACATCTGGTAACATTGCATCTGAGAAAACCAAACTAGAAGAATAACCAATTTTAGCAATCACATATACAACGAGGAATAAAAGCCAAGAATGGACAAATCCTAGTGCAGCACAACCAATACATCCAATGAGCAAGGAAACAAGAAAGATTGGCTTTTTAAAGTTTTTGGTATCTGCTAAAGCTCCAAAAATTGGACCAATAATAGCAACCAGTAAGGTAGCAACAGAAGCGGCATAGCCCCAATATGCCAAATAATCAGCATTTGAGATGTTTGCAGCACTTGCTAAGGAATTAAAATAGATCGGTACGATCGTTGCAACTAATAAGATAAAAGCAGAGTTTCCAACATCGTATAGGATCCAGGCTTTTTCACTTTTGGTTAATTTCATAATCAATAGACTCCTTTTTCATGTATTATTTATATCATACCATGATAGTGGTAAAATTGTGGCAAAATATGTGTAAAAAATGTTAGAAATGATGGCAATAACAAGATTTTGTGTCTATAATAGAACTTGTTTGAAAAGGAAAAGGATGGAATATGAAGAAATTATTAGTGTTTGATATGGATGGTACGTTATTGAATAGTCAAAAAGCAATAACTTCAATGACTAAAAAAGCAATCAATGAAGCACAAGAAAAAGGGATGGTCATTGCATTAGCAAGCGGAAGACATTGTACAAATTTAGCAAAATATGTGGAACAGTTAGAATTGGTTCGGTATCCATCATATTGTATTGGAAACAATGGACAAGAACTGTTAAATTTACAAACAAAAGAATTGATTCGTGGAAACCAGATTCCTTTTGATGTAGTAAAAATTGCATGTCAATTTGCAAGCCAAGAAGATCGAGAAATGTATGCTTGTGTATATGGGGACACATTCTTTCGAACCACGAAGCATGCGGTTAAATATAGTCCAGAACACCAATTAATTGGTTATGATTATGAGAAAGAAGCATTTGAATATCAAGGGGATATGGATAAGATTGGTTTCTTTGTACCGAAAGAAAGAAATGATGCTTTTGATTTGGCAAAACGACTGAATGAACAAATCAAGGGGAAAGCACAGGCAATCGTTACAAACGATGTAGCAGTTGAAATCGTGCCGGAAGGAATTGATAAGTATTTGGGAATTGATCTAATCTGTGAGAACCTGGGCTTTGCGTTAGAGGATGTTTTGGTATTTGGAGATGGCTTAAATGATTTTGGAATGATGAAAAAATATCCTTCTTGTGCGATGGGAAATGCCTATCAGGAAATTAAAGATGTTGCTAATTATGTTGTTCCATCTAACGATGAAGAAGGAATTGCTTTTGGTATCAAACATTATGCATATTAAAAAAGTCTCATTGCTGAGACTTTTTTAATGCTAGATATTTGAGAATTGCAATTTGGCTTTTAGCGTCTACGATCTCATCGTTTGCGATCATATCGACTGCCTCTTTGAGTGATACTTTCTTAACATCAAGAAATTCATCTTCATCTAATGCTTGACCCGTCGTATGCAAACCCGTTGCTAAATATAGATATACGGTTTCTGAAAAGCAACCAGGAGAGGAGTACATCTTTCCTAAATATTCAAAGTGGTCGGCTTCCATGCCGATTTCTTCTTTTAGTTCTCGGATTCCACAAATGCGAGGATCTTCCTCTTTTTCTCGTTTGCCTGCAGGTAATTCATAGATTTCTTTTAATAATGGATAACGGAATTGTTTGACCAAATATAGTTCTTCTTGATCTGTTATCGCTAAAACAGCAACGCCACCGTTATGGTAAATGACTTCTCTTTTTGCGTGATTGCCATTTTCAATTTCAACATCATCGACTACTACATCAAAGATGCGTCCATGAAAGATTAAATCAGAATGTAATTGTTTTTCCCAGTGTGCCATAGTTCTTGTTCCTTTCCTTTTTATTCTAACATATTTACATAGGAATCAATCTTTCATTTGCGAATATAAAAAGTAAGAGGAGTGATGAGTATGGTTACTTATCAGGAAAAAGAACAATTAGTAAAGTTTTTGTTTGATAAAAGAAATCGAATTTTAGCATTATCACCTTATCAAGTAAATGATAGTGATCGCAGAAAGAGTGATGAACTATTTGACCGGATTAACTATGCTTATCGTCATTGTGAGGTTGAACATCGGAAAATACTAGAAAATGAATTCATTTTGCATATGAATAAGGATTGGTGGTATGACTATTATAGTCGTTCGACCTATTATCGAATGAAACAACGTGCAATGGATGAATTTTTACATTGCCTAGAGTAATAAAAAATGGTAAAATTTCAATAGAGGTGAAAATATCATGGATAATTTTAGTCTATTAGTAAAACTACTACAGGAAAAGGTAGGAGTGGATCCTAAAGCTGTATCTTTAGAAGCTAGTATGAAGGATTTAAAACTGGATTCTTTGGATTTAGTGGAAGTAGTTTTAGGTGCGGAAGCAGAATTGGGTATCACTTTTGAAGATGAAGAGTTACTTAATATGAAGACGATTCGAGACGTGGTAGATTTACTAGATCAAAAAACAAAAAAGTAGAAAGAGGAGTCAAGATTTATGTTAAAAGGTATTGCGGCTAGTAGTGGAATTGCAATTGCAAAAGTTTACAAATTAGAAGCACCAGTAATGGAAATTACAGATGCAAAAGTTGAAGATGTTGAAAAAGAAGTATCATTGTTTCAATCAGCATTAGAAAAAACAAAATCTGATATTGAAGCAATCAAGGAAAGAGCAACCAAAGCTGGTAAACTTTCTGATGAAGAAATTGCTGTATTTGATGCTCACTTGATGATGGCTCAAGACCCTGAATTTACAGGACAAATTGTGAATACTATTCAAACAGAAAAAGTGAATGCTGCTTATGCTGCTCAAACAGCTGCAGATATGATGGTTGCTTTCTTTGAATCTATGGATAATGATTATTTCAGAGAAAGAGCTGCTGATATCAAGGATGTTACATTCCGTTTGAAAGCTAATATTATCGGGGTTGAAATTCCTGATTTAGGTGCAATTAAGGAAGATTCAGTTGTTGTTGCTTATGATTTGACACCAAGTGATACAGCACAATTAAATGAATATGCAAAAGGTTTTGCAACAGCAATCGGAGGAAGAACTTCTCACTCTGCTATTATGGCTCGTAGTTTGGAAATTCCTGCTGTTGTTGGTGTAAGTGGAATTTTGGAAGAAGCAAAACATGGTGATTTGATTGTATTGGATGCACTAAAAGGTGAAGTTATTTTGAATCCTACGGATGAAGAAGTTGCAGCTTATACAAAACGGAAAGATGAATATATTGAATATCGTACGGCATTAAAAGTATTAAAAGATCAACCTTCAATTACAAAAGATGGTCATCAAGTAGAATTAGTGGGTAATATTGGTACTCCTAAGGATGCTGATGGTGTTTTAGATAATGGTGGAGAAGGTGTTGGATTATATCGTACAGAGTTCTTATACATGGGTGCTGATGCACTTCCAACAGAAGAAGAACAATTTGTTGCTTATAAAGCTGTATTGGAAAAAATGGGTAGACGTCCTGTTGTTGTTCGTACATTGGATATTGGTGGAGATAAGAAACTTCCATACTTGCCAATTGATCCTGAAATGAACCCATTCTTAGGTTATCGTGCAATTCGTTTGTGCTTGGATCGTAAAGAAATCTTTAGAACACAATTACGTGCCTTGTTGCGTGCAAGTGCATTTGGTACATTACGCATCATGTTCCCTATGATTGCTACGATTAATGAATTTAAAGAAGCAAAACAAGTATATGAAGAAGAAAGAGCAAAATTGATTGCTGAAGGTATTGCTGTTGGTGATAATGTTCAAGTAGGTATGATGGTTGAAATCCCTGCTGCTGCTGTATTGGCTGATCAATTTGCAAAAGTTGCTGATTTCTTCTCAATTGGTACAAATGACTTGATTCAATACTCAATGGCTGCTGACCGTATGAGTGAAAAAGTAAGTTACTTATATCAACCATATAATCCATCTATCTTACGTTTGGTTAAGATGACAATTGATGGTGCTCATAAAGAAGGTAAATGGTGTGGTATGTGTGGAGAAATGGCTGGAGAACCAAAAGCTGTTGCTATCTTATTAGGTCTTGGTTTGGATGAATTCTCTATGTCTGCATCAAGTATCTTAGGAGCTCGTAAAGTTGTTTGCTCTATGAGTAAGAAAGAAATGGAAGAATTAGCTAATAAAGCGATTGCTTGTGATACTGCTGAAGAAGTATTAGAATTAGTGAAAGATATTGCTTAAAAATAGGAAAAGCACTTCGTTGATGAAGTGCTTTTTTTATTGTTTCTGTAACTGGAAGGTTAATTCTATTGGATTATGATTTGAATATTGGAATTGTGTATCCAGGATTTTAGCGCTTGCAGTAATGTTATCAGAAACGATGAAACCGTCTAAGATTGCTTCATAGTTTGTTCCTAATTCATATGGAAGATCTGCAGATCGCCAACTGGAATGCTCTGTTTCATTCTCAAATGGTACAAAACGGAATCCATCGGTAATTTCATAATTAGTAATAGAATCAATCCATTTTGGCTTTTTTTGTTTGCTTGTTTTTTCTATAACAGAAGCATCGAAATTGAAAGTTCCTCCCATCATTACGTAGTTTCCATCTAAGTATTCTTCTTTCGCTAATTCCATTACAGTTTCTAACTGTGCCTTTCGCATGTTTGGATCTTGTATGAATTGAACATTGATAAGAACAAAATACACATCTGTATTTGCTACTGGTAACCAACAAACAGAAAAACCATAGTCTGGTTCAGAAAACTTTTGAAAGAATGAATAATTAACAGGTAGTTTTTTAACCATACCATAGGTGGTTTTATAGCGGCTATAGGTAAGCAATTCGCTATTGATCAAACCACGTTCCTGTGGATATGGATAGAATAAATAGGAAGAATGTTGGAATGGAGAACCAATTCGAGAATAACGGGATAATCCAGTTGATAAAATCTCTTGTTGGTCTATCATATAACTTCGAGTAGAAGCATGATCAACATTTTGGAATAAATAGAAATCATGATCTAATTCCTTCACATATTGTTGAATCTCATGCATGTTCGTGTTTACTTGTTCTGCACTGATACCAAAGTTATATTTTCCTTTTGTCTTTTTACCATTCTCCATTTGTCCGTTTTCAAAACGATTGGAAAACTCAGGAGTATGTGCTCCAAAGCCGATGTTATAGCTTAAGGCGTGGTATTCCTTTTTAGGCTCCATATACCAGGTGCGATTTCGATTGACTTTTAATTGGGTTTCATCTTCCGTTAATCTGTTTTTATATTGATATTGCATATAGGCTACATTAGAGCCAACCATTGTTACAAAAAACAAACTACAAAGAACAATAAGAATAAATAAGGTTTGTAATGAAATGTGAGCAATCGGATGGTTGTATAACCATTCTTTTATACTGATATATCGTTGCTTGATTTGTTGCCAAACTTCTTTTAAAGTAATTTGTTTAGTAGAAACTGGATCAGAAGGTTCCAATTGCTCTTTTGCTTCTTCTTTGATTTCTTCGTTTTGTTCTGTAGTAGAAATCACGGAATCATCCGTTAATTCATTGGTTTCATCAGGAATTTCAGCAGCGTTTTCCACCTTTGGATGATCATTTTCTTCAACTTCTTCAGTAATCGCAGAAGGCTCAAAATCATTTGTTGTTTCATTTACATCTTCTGAGATTTCTAATGTTAGATTTTCAAAAGTAGTATTTTCTTGATCCTCAGGGATTTCTTTTATTTCCAATGAATCTTCTGTTAATTCTGTAATATTAGCTAGTACAAAATCATCGGCAATATCCGTAGTAACCGTTTCATTATCTAATGAGAGATTATCATCAGAAGAATCCGATAGTTTTTCATGAATATCTATAGTATTTTCTATCTGTTCAATAATAGGAAGAACATCATCTGTTTCTGAAATTGTTTCCATGGATGAATCTGATACAAAAGTCGTATCAATGATTTGTTCCTTTTGCAAGTCATCGTTTTCTTGGATTGCTTTTTTAGATTTTCTTTTTCGTTTTACTGTATCACTTTTTGGCTTTGAAGTAGAGGATTTCTTTTTCGTGGTCTTTTTTAACTCTTCTTCCAAAATAAACGCCTCCATTCGTTGTCTATATCTTACCATTTATATGATTAAATTCATAGATTTAACAAGTATTTGTAATTGAGTAATGTATTCTGAAGTATTGTTGGTTTCATGAATGTCAATAAATAAGAATTCCATGAAAGGACCAATTGCTTGATAGTTGTGTTTTTCTATATAGTTTATCATTTCATCAATAATTTTATTACTGCGATCATATTCCCCTCGATAAGTATAGGTACAATATGTACCTTCGGGTAAAATGAAGTCCGCATCCTGATTTTGCGGGTCTACGATAAATACAGAGGTATACTTCCATTTTTGTTGGGGTGTCAATTCAATGATGCTTCCGGTATCACTATTCCCAATGATAGAAATATTATTCTCTAGTTTTTTACTAAGTTTAGTAAGTAGATAATCGATTTCTTCTTCTTGATGGATCGTTTCTTTCAAATACCAACAATGTCTTAAAGGAAAGTGTTGGATCTGACATTGATTAACAGGTAACTGTAATGCATTAGTGATTTCCTGTTGACGATGTTGGATATCATTTAATTGTTGATTCAATAATTGAATCTGCTTTTCAATTGCTTGCTGTTCTTCTTGTAATAACTGTTGGGTAGAGGCAATGGATCGCTGTTTTAGATAGGTTTTGATCTTTGAGGTGTGAAAACCTAGCTTTAGACAGTCACGAATGACATTTAACACCCAAATGTCAGATAGACTATATAAACGGTATCCATTTTCAGAACGAGTGGGGGAAATGAGTCCTACTTTTTCATAATATCGTAAAGAATCAATCCCAATATTGTATAATTTCGCAATTTCATTGATTTTATAATAAGATTTCATATAAAGTACCTCTTGACCCTAGTATTATACCATAGTTTATCCTATTGCAAGGTGGTGATAAAAATGTTAAAACAGTACTTACGTTTCGTTGTTCCTTCTATTATATCGATGCTTGTATTTAATATCTATACGTTAGTTGATGGCATTTTTGTTGCGAACTTTGTATCGGATAAAGCACTAGCAGCGATAGGGATTGCGACCCCTTATATAACTGCCACATTTTCAATTAGCGTGTTATTTTCAGTTGGCGCTAGTATTGTTATGTCGATTTATCGTGGCCAAAAGGAGTTACATTTGATGAATCTGACCTTTACAATGAATACAGTGGTTTTATCTGTGATAGCAATTGTAATTTCTATCATTGGGTTTACTCAAGCAGAACCGATTGCTTTGTTTCTTGGTGCGAATGAAGAATTGTTAGCGGATGTTGTTTTATATATTCGAATCATTGCGTTATTTGGTTTCTTCTTTATTGTCTCCTATTCTTTTGAGGTGCTATTAAAAGCAGACGGTTATCCTGAAAAATCCATTCAAGGTGTATGTATTGGTGCTATTACCAATATTTTGTTAGATGCATTGTTTGTGGTTTATTTCCATTGGGGATTGATTGGTGCAGCTTTAGCGACGGGGATTGCTCAATGTTTTACTTTCCTCTTTTTTGCTTATCATTTCTTCTGTACCAAAAACAGTCATTTCCATTTTGTAAAAGGAAGTTGGCATTTAAAGGAATATCGTCGAATTTTACCGCTTGGTTTATCTGAATGTATTAATGAATGTTCTGCTGGAGTAATGATCTTAGCGTTTAATTATCAAATCAAAACGATGATTGGTACTTCTGGACTGATTTCCTTTAGTGTGATTGCTTATATTTTTAATTTGGTGTTAATGGCTATGTCCGGTGTTTCTCAGGGGATTCAGCCAATGATTAGCTATTATCATGGGAAAGAGGATCAAAAACGAATTGGAATGATTCATAAGTATGCAAGATTCAATGTGATTCTATTATCTATATTAAGTTTTGGAATCATTTGGTTCTTTACTCCACAAATCGTTGGTGGATTCTTGGATAAAGAAGCCACTGAATTCTTTTTCACAATGGATGCTTTACGGTTATACTCTTTTTCTTTTTTGATTCTTGGACATAATGTAATTAGTTATGGTATTTTATCTGCAGTAGAATGTCCGAAACAATCGTTTGTTATTTCTGTAGGAAGAGGGATGATTGTCATTATTGCTTCCTTATGGATCATGTCTTATCTATTTGGTGCAAATGGTATTTGGTTGAGTCCTCTTGTTAGTGAATGTATTTGTCTTGTATTATCAATTCTCTTTTTATATCAAAAAAGACGTTTGATTCATGAATAGAATCTAACGTCTATTTTTTAATTTTTCTTTAATTTGTGTAGTAGAAATGTTTTCCGTCCGAGGTAAATAAACAACTTCACAGTAATCTTTTAAGAAATCAAATTTCCCTGTCCAGTCATCTCCCATCACAAAGGTATCAACATGATAGGTTTGAACATCATTGATTTTTTGTTCCCAATCATTTTCAGGAATGACAAGATCGACATAACGAATTGCTTCTACTACTTCTTTCCGTTGTTCATAAGACATGCAGGAAGTTTTTCCTTTTATTTGGTTAAATTCATCCGTGCTGATGGCAACGATTAGATAATCTCCTAACGCTTTTGCACGTTTTAATAAGCGAACATGTCCTTCATGGAAAAGGTCAAAAGTTCCATAGGTTAATACTCGTTTCATGCTATATCCTCCACTGATTAGTAGTTTAGCATGAATTATCGTTAGAAGCAAATAATAGTAGTTTTAAATAAAATGATTGCGAAAAAATAAGAAAAATAATATAATACAGATATCCATAAAGGGGACGTTACAAACGGGAAAGGAGACTTTATGTTAAAAATTCAGAATTATCATAAAAGTTATGGAAATAAAGAAGTGGTAAAAGGAATTTCATTGGAGGTAAAACCAGGAGAGATTTTTGGTTTTATTGGTCATAATGGAGCAGGAAAAACGACAACGATCAAGAGTATTGTCGGTATCTTAGAATTTGAAGAAGGTGAGATCTTAATTGATGGAAAGAGTATTCAAAAAGATCCGATTGCTTGTAAGAAGATGATTGCCTATATCCCGGATAATCCCGATTTATATGAGAATCTAACAGGAATTCAGTATCTAAATTTTATCGGCAATATCTTTCAAATAGAAAAAGAGGTTCGTACCAAACGGATAGAGGAATATGCCAAAGAGTTAGAAATCTATAGTAATTTAGGAGATAGCATTTCTTCTTATTCTCATGGTATGAAACAAAAATTGGCTTTAATTGGAGCTTTGATCCATGAACCTAAATTATTAATATTAGATGAACCTTTTGTAGGATTAGATCCTAAAGCAGCATTCATTTTGAAAAATCGGATGAAAGAAATGTGTGCAAGAGGATGCTCTATCTTCTTTTCTACCCATGTATTAGAAGTGGTTGAAAAGTTGTGTGATCATGTGGCAATTTTACGAGCTGGGGAAATTGTTTGCATGGGTGCAACAGAAGATATCATTAAGAATCAGTCACTAGAAGAAGTTTTCTTGGAGCTAGAATAAGATGAACTCTCTATTTGAACTGATTCGCATTCAATGTAAAAACTTTTTGTTTGCGAGTACCCAGCGTACCAATCGTAAAAAAGGGATTGGTAGTCGATTGATGTTAATGTTGCCGTTTGCTTTGATGGCATTTTTGGCAGTAGAATATAGCATGATGCTTTATGAAGTGGTTCCTGCTAGTTCTTATGATATTGTTTTGCATTTAATGAGTTTTGTTGGTATCTTTTTAGCTTTTGTTTTAGGTGTACAATTGGCACAAGGACAATTATTTGCGTTTAAAGATTTTGATTTTCTGATGTCATTACCAATTTCAAGTAGAGATATCATGATTTCGAAACTTGTATCGTTTTATCTTTTAGTCTATGGTTATGTTGCATTCTTCTTATTACCAGCAATTGGAATCTATGGATATATGACGGATGCTTCAATCTTGTTTTATCTAGTGGGGTTTTTGAGTTCTTTCTTTGTTCCGTTGATTCCAATGGTAATCGCTAGTGTGATAGCGATGCTGATTCGTAAACTTGCAGGAAAATCGAAATATAAGAACTTATTTACGAATATCATGTCTGTTGTATTTGTTATCTTGATCATGGTTGCTAGTTTTTCTGTTAGTTTTGCTGCAGAGAGCAGTGATTTTAGCAGCCTTTATCAAACAGTGGAATTTACAAGGAATTATCTCCCATTTTCTTACTATTTAACCCAAGGATGGATTGAATTAAATCCAATCATGATTTTGGTTCCATTATTGGCAGAAGTTTTGATATTTGCTTTATTTATCATCTTCTTCCAACAGACATTTATTCGTTTAAATTCAAATCTACAGGAAGGGTATCATGTAAAAAACTTCCAGTTGCGTTCAGAAAAACAAAAAAGTGTATTCCAGACAATGCTTGAAAAAGAATGTCGGAAGTATTTTACCAATTTCATGTATGTGTTTAATACGGCGATTGGACAAATGATGTTGATGTTTGGAGCTGGATATTTAATTTACAATCGTGCAGATGTTTTATATATGTTGGATCAATTAACGGTATTAGGAATCAATCCGAAATCATGGGCATTCTTTGGTGTTTGTAGTATTATCATGATTTTAGGACATATGACTTGTAGCTGTGGGGTAAGTATTTCTTTAGAGGGAAAGAATTTGTGGATTACTAAGTCTTTGCCAATTGAGACAAGAACGGTTTTCTTATCCAAATTGATGGTGAATGTTCTAGTAATTATTGTTCCTTCTTTGATTTGTTTCTTATTGACATCTTATGCTTTTGCTTTACCGTTATTTGATATTATCATGGGAATTCTATTGATTGTTGCGATGGCATTTTTTGTAGGATTGTTTGGCTTGACTGTGAATTTACATTATCCAAAGCTTGTATTTGATCGTGAGATTATGGTCATCAAACAAAGTGCTAGTAGCCTGATTACTATTTTTGGCGGTTTAGGAATTTCTATTGGTCTTTCAGCTCTTTATGGTTTGGTTTTTTATTCCTTTATGGAGCCAGATATCTATATTTTGTTGATAACAATGGTTTATCTTTTCATGGATGTTATTTTTTGGTACTATTTAATGCGAGGTGGATCAAAAAAATTCGCTTCCTTGTATAATTAATGAGATTGTGAGGAAATGGTATGAAAAGAGACTGGAAAAAAATATTTAATCAGTTTGTATTTGCTACACTATTGTTTTCGTTGATTTACTTGTCAGTTCGCTGGTATCTAGCACCAGCTGCTACTGAAGTTGTTGGCATTCGTGTAAAAGGGGATTATACATTAATGATCACTCAATGTTTTTTGGGTATCATTGCGATGTTATTGCCAGCACAATTTGAAAAACGTTGGCATCTGCATTTTCCTTCTACTATGATCTTTCTTTATGTGTTATTCCTTTATTGTGCAATTTATTTAGGAGAAGTACGAAGTTTCTATTATAAAATTGAGAACTGGGATACGATTTTGCATACGTTTTCCGGTGGTATGATTGCGACAATTGGCTTCTCTGTTATCTGTTTATTAAATAATTCCCAAAAGATTCCTGTGGATTTAAGTCCCGCTTTTGTGGCTTTGTTTGCTTTCTGTTTTGCTTTAACGATCGGAGTTTTCTGGGAAATCTATGAATATACGTTTGATGGGATCTTAGGATTAAATATGCAAAAGTTTATGTTAGAGGATCATACTCAGCTTATAGGACGAATGGCATTAGAGGATACGATGATGGATCTGGTGGTGGATTCACTAGGTGCAGCAGTTACGAGCTTGATTGGCTTTATTTCATTGAAATATAAAAAAGGTTGGATTGAAAAATTATTCATCTATCGTTCTAAGTAAAAACTTTCCTGCAGGAAAGTTTTTATTTACACCAAACAGGGATTGTACTATAATCTATCCGTATATGTGACAAGGTGTCATAATGGAGGTAACAATGCCCACAAGTACTTTTTATCGATTGGAAGAATCGAAGAGAAAACGAATTATTGATGCCATTGTGAAAGAATGTTCCAATGTACCGTTTGAAGAAGTATCGATTAATCGCATTATTAAAGATGCCGAGATTTCGCGAGGGAGCTTTTATCAATATTTTGAAGATAAGCATGATATGTTCAATTATTTGATGGAAGATATCATTCAAGTATTTCATGAATTGGATGTGCGTTTTTTAAAAACAGATGCTTCTGTGAGTGAAGTACTACTAGAACTGTATGATTTTATTTTACAACGTTGTTTATATCATCCGAATGCTTCGATGTATCAAAATCTGGTTAAGAATTTTAAAATTCGTTATTGTTTAAGTCATATATCGTCTGAACAGTTACAGAAACGATATGTTTTATTGAAGGAAAAATTTCAGCTTGCCTTCAGTGAAGAACAACTGATTGGATGTATTCAGATCATTCGAATTATTTTTTATAACGCTGTATTAGAAGTTTTGACAGATCCTACAGATTTAATAAAAAAACGTCAGGATTTCTGTCAACAGTTAGAAGTGTTATCAATGATAGGAGGAAATACAAATGTCAAAGTGGAGTGTTAAACGACCTTACACGGTCATTGTTTCTGTCATTTTAGTGTTTATCTTAGGTTTTGTATCGTTTACGAATATGACAACGGATTTATTGCCAAGTATGGATCTACCATATTTAGTGGTTATGACCGCTTATCCTGGAGCAACACCAGAAAAAGTAGAACAATCGGTTACTAAGCCACTAGAACAGCAATTAGCTGTTGTTTCCAATTTAAATGAGATTCAATCGATATCAAATGAAAACTATTCTCTTATTATCTTAGAATTTGAAGAAGATACCAATATGGATTCGGCAATGGTGGATATCAATAACAAGATTGCTCAGATTTCAGGTACTTTTGATGATATGGTTCAAACACCAACAATGATGCGTTTGAATCCAAATATGATGCCGATCATGATGAGTGCTGTATCATTTGATGGGAAAAATCAACAAGAGTTATCAGATTTATTAGAAGATGAACTATTAGCAGAATTACAAAAAGTGAATGGAGTCGCAACCATTAGTACCTCTGGATTGTTTACCGATCGGGTTGAGCTGATTATTAGTCAGGATAAAATTGATGAATTTAATGGGAAAATCAAACGATCATTGGATCAAACCTTTGATGAAGCACAATCTAAAATTCAATCCGCTGAGAAAAAATTAAGTACAGGTGAGAAACAGGCAACGGACGCTTTGCGTGAGTTGCGTGAGAAAAAAGACTTTATTGTAACCAGCTTAGATGAATTGAATGCAATTTTTGATGGTCAATTAATGGAGTTAGAAGCACAGAAAAAGGAAGTGCTTGAGTCAAAGCAGTATTACGAAGAATCGTTAGTGGCTTTGGATAAGCAGATTGAAGTATTAGGAAAAACGAAACAACAATTGCAAGAAACGTTGACACAATTGCAACAAGCAAATGAACGATTAACTAGTTTGCGTCTTCAATTAGAAGGATTGTTAAACCAAAAAGCAATTTTAGATGAACAGATTCAACAGATTCAAAAGAATCCGGATATGAGTGATGATGCTAAGGAATATGCAATTCAGGCGATTCTTTCTAGTCAAGAGTATCAGAGTATTTTATCCGGTTTAAAAACGATCGATCAATTGTTGCAGGCACAAGGAATGGAACAGGAGGATTTATTAGGGTTACCAGATAAAGTGCAACAAGTGCAAAAAAGCTTAATACAAACAACAAATGATTATGAAGATGCCATCAAGAAACGGCAAGATTTACAGGCAACATATGATACGTTGCGTCCTCAAATAGAGTATGCTTTAAATACGATAGAACAATATGAACAAGAGATTGAAAAACAGCGTACAACCCAATCGTTACAGTTGACAGAACCTTTAAAAGCAATTTTATCCGGTGAAAATCAATTGAATCAGGCACTGGATCAAATCAATACAGGTAAAAAGCAAATTGCTACAGCAAAAAAACAATTACAGTCTAATAAGAAAACTGCCTATCAAGCAGCAGATATTTCTAAGATTTTGTCAAAGGAAATGATTGCGAATCTATTAACTGCTCAGAATTTCTCTATGCCATTAGGTACGATAGAATCAACAGATGGAAGCCGAGTAGTAAAAGTAGGAGAACGGTTCCAATCATTAGAAGAATTAGAAAACCTATTATTGGTAGATATGGAAGGAATGGATCCCATCTATTTAAAAGACGTCATTGAGATTCACATAGTGAGTGAAAGCAATAGTGGACGTGCGATTATCAATGGGGAAGATGGAATCATTCTTTCAATTCAAAAACAAAGTACAGCATCTACCGCTGCTGTTGCTAACCGTTTACAGGCTAAGATGGACGATCTAACAAAAGAGTATGAAGGTTTACAATTCCATACTTTAATGGATCAGGGAATGTATATTGAAATCGTTATCGATTCTGTCTTACAGAATTTGTTATTAGGAGGCTTATTAGCAGTTGTAATCTTATATCTATTCTTAAGAGATTATAAGCCAACTCTGATTATTGCTTGTTCCATCCCAATCAGTTTATTAGTGGCAATTGTGATGATGTATTTCTCAGGTATTACCTTAAATATTATTTCTTTGGCTGGATTAGCTTTAGGCGTTGGAATGTTGGTAGATAATTCTATTGTTGTAATTGAAAACATCTATCGATTACGTTCAGAGGGTTATGGTGTGATTCAGGCATCTATAAAAGGTGCCCAAACAGTAGCCGGAGCGATTATTGCTTCTACATTAACAACCATTAGTGTCTTTTTACCAATTGTGTTTGCGACAGGATTAGCAAAACAATTATTTGTAGATATGGGATTGACGATTGCATTCTCCTTATTAGCAAGTTTATTAGTTGCCTTGGCATTTATTCCAATGATGTCTAGTCGGATGTTAAAGAAAACAGCACAGCCAAAGCGTAAAATGATGGATTGGTTGATTGAAAAATATGATCGTGCGATTCGTTGGGCCTTAAAGAAAAAGGGAATCGTATTAACGATGGCTTTGGTGTTGTTTATTGCTAGCATTGCTTTAGCTATGAACCAAGGAACAGAATTGTTACCAAAAATGGATTCTCCTCAGATGATGGCTACTTTAACGGTGTCGGAAACAAGTGGAGCAAATTTAGAAGATCTAGCAATTGAGTTTATGGATAAAGTAGAATCTGTTTCTGAAATTGAAACGATAGGAGCATTGTTTGGACAATCAGATACCTTAATGGGAAAAAGCGAGCAAACAAAGAGTATTAGTATATATCTAGTATTAGATGAGAATAAAACACGTAGCAACCAAACAATTGCCAAAGAGATGCAAGAGTTAACAAAAGATATGGATTGTGATGTGATGATTACATCATCATCTATGGATATGACTTCTGTATTGGCTAGTGGTGTTGCTATTGATATCAAAGGAGAACAACTAGATGCTTTGAAAGAAACAGCCCTTGATTTATCTCAGATACTATCTGAAATTGAAGGAATTGCAGAAGTTGATAATGGTTTGAATGAGGATGATGTGGAAATTCGTGTCGTTGTTGATAAGAATAAAGCGATGGAATATGGATTGACTGTAGCTCAGGTATATATGGCTATCTCTGAAGATATGACAAACGAAAAAACTTCTAGTAACATTTTAGTTGAAAACAAGGAATATCCAGTTGTTATTATTGATCAAAGACAAGAGCCATTGACACAAGAGGACTTATCTTCATATACCTTAAAAGGCACGAAGAATAATAAAGAAGTGACAGTGAAATTAAAGGATATTGCTGTGATTGAACAACAACAGGGATTGCAGAGTATTTCCCATGTTTCACAACAAAGAACGATGCAAGTAACAGCAACATTGAAAGATGGTTATAACATCGGTAAAGTTTCTCAAGTGATTGAGCAGAAATTAAAAGATTATCAGACATTAGATGGTATTAAGATCGAAATGGCTGGTGAAAATGAGATGATTAATGAAACGCTGATTGAATTGATGAAGATGATTGCGTTGGCAATTGTATTTATTTACTTGATTATGGTTGCACAATTCCAATCATTATTATCACCATTTATTGTTATGTTTACCATTCCATTAGCATTTACAGGTGGCTTTTTAGCTCTGTGGATCTGTGGAATGAATGTAAGCATGATTGCTATGTTGGGATTCTTAGTTTTATCAGGTGTGGTTGTTAATAATGGTATTGTATTTGTGGATTATACCAATCAATTACGTTTAACAGGAATGGAAAAACAAGAAGCATTGATACTTGCTGGTAAAACAAGAATGCGTCCGATTCTGATGACTGCATTAACTACGATCTTAGGATTATCTACGATGGCAATTGGGTTAGGTATGGGAGCTGAAATGTTACAACCTATGGGTATTGTTACGATTGGTGGATTGATTTATGCTACGATTCTAACTTTGTTTGTTGTTCCATGTATGTATGATATTTTATATCGAAAAGAAATTCATTCAATTGAAGAAGAAACAAGCGAAGTATGATGATATTTCTTAAAAAATGAACAGAAATAGTGTATAATAATTAGACGTAAAATGATAAGTAGGAGGAAGCCAATGAAACTATTATGTCCTAGTATAATGTGTGCGAATTTAGATCATATTAAAGATGAAATTGAATTGTTAGATCAAGCAGGTGCAGATATTTTCCACTTAGATATCATGGACGGTAACTTTGTGCCAAATATTACTTTGGGTTTATCTGATGTTCGTGCTGTGCGTCGGAATACGAAGAAAATGATTGATGTTCATCTAATGATTGAGAATCCGATGAACAAAGTTCAATGGTTTATTGATGCAGGTGCAGATATCATCTATATTCATCCTGAATCAGAACGGTTTGTGATTAAAACGTTGCAGTATATTAAAGAACAGGGGAAACATCCAGGGATTGCAATTAGTCCAGACTGGAGCATGGAAATGTGCTCGGAACTATTACCATTCTGTGACTATGTTCTAGTGATGACAGTAAATCCTGGCTTTGCTGGACAAAAATATATTGATACGATGACTTTAAAAGTAAAAAAATTAGTGGAAGTGAAAGATCATTATGGTTATCGTTTGTTGATAGATGGTGGTTGTAGCTTAGAAGTTATTCAGTCTTTGAGTAAAATTGGAGTGGATGGCTTCGTACTAGGAACGAGTGTATTATTTAATAAAGATGAAGATTATCGGACGATTTTGAATCGCTTGAAGGAGGACTAGCAGTGAAGATTGGAATTGGAAATGATCATACAGCAGTAGAATTGAAACAACAAATTAGTGAATATTTACAAGAAAAAGGTTATGAAGTAGTAAACTATGGTACGGATTCTTCAGAACGGTTTGATTATCCGATTAGTGGAGAAAAGGTTGCTATGGCTGTGAAGAACCATGAAGTTGATCTTGGTATCCTAATTTGTGGTACGGGTGTTGGAATTAGTTTGGCAGCGAACAAAGTGAAAGGAATTCGGGCTGTTGTTTGTTCGGAACCTTATACTGCTAAATTATCGAAGGAACATAACAACACCAATATCTTAGCATTTGGTGCTCGCGTTGTTGGTTTGGATTTAGCGAAGATGATCGTAGATTCATGGTTAGAAGCAGAGTTCCAAGGTGGAAGACATGCGAAACGTGTGCAAATGATTGCGGACATCGAAGAACGTCAATAAATGGACTTGCGTCCATTTTTTTAAAGGGAGGTGTCTTGTGGAACAAAAGAAGATGTTAAATGGTACCCCTTGGAAACTGATCTTTTTCTTTTCGTTGCCGTTGATGTTAGGAAATGTATTTCAACAGATTTATACGGTTGTTGATACTGCGGTTGTTGGACAAACATTGGGAGTTTCTGCTCTTGCGGCTATGGGAGCCAGTGATTGGATCAGTTGGATGGGTTTTAGTATTGTCACTGGGTTTCCTCAAGGGTTTTCTATTCTGATTGCTCAGGCGTTTGGGGCAAATGATCAAAAAGAAGTGAATCGGAATTGTGTAGCTTTGGTTCAGTGCTCTATTGTGGTAGCGATTCTTTTTGTGATCTTAGGGATTTTTGTTGTAAAGCCGATGTTGGCATTGTTACATACACCTAGTGATATCATTGATATGAGTTATTCTTATTTACGAATTATTTATTTAGGGATTCCTATTACGATGTTATATAATGCTTTAGCTTCGGTTTTAAGAGCATTATCGGATAGTGCAACTCCTTTAAAAGCAATGATTGTTGCTTCGTTGGTTAATGTAGTATTGGATTTTGGATTGATCGTAGGGCTACATGGAGGAATTGAAGCAGCCGCAATTGCAACATTAATTGCACAATCCGTTGCAGCATTGTATTGTTTTATTGTCATTCGAAAACATCCAATATGGGATGATTCCTTATCTTTTCGGATCATAGAACCAAAACGGAATTATGAGATGTTTCGTATCGGACTTCCAATGGCTTTGCAGAATCTATTAATTGCGATAGGTGGAATGGTATTGACTCGTGTGGTAAATGGCTATGGTACATTATTTATTGCTGGATTTACAGCAGTTAATAAATTGTATGGGGTATTAGAAATTGCGGCAGTTTCTTATGGATATGCAATGATTACTTATGTAGGTCAAAATTATGGGGCTAAACAAATCAAACGGATTGAGGATGGAGTAAAGAGTGCAGCTGTTTTAGGTACGATCACAGCTTTTGCAATAACATTCTTTCTATTGTTGTTTGGTAAGCAATTACTGTCTATCTTTATTTCAGGAACACCGCAGGAAGTAGAACAGGTATTGAAAGTCGCTTGGAATTTTCTGTGTCCGATGGCAATCTGTTTAGTGATTCTCTACTGGCTGCATATTTATCGTTCTACGTTACAAGGACTATCGAATACGATTATTCCCATGGTTTCTGGCTTGATTGAGTTGGCATTACGAATTTTAGGGGCATTGCTTTTACCACTATTATTCCAATCATCGGGTCTGTATTTGGTGGAGCCGATTGCGTGGATCGGAGCAGCAATACTGTTAATTGGATGGTATTGGAAAAGTATAAAAGAATTAAAACAACAAGAATAATAAGTAAGTTTAGATGTAAACGTTTACTTATTATTTTTTTCACAAAATACTTGTGATTATTTTCACTATAGTGTAAGATAGCCGTTGTGAGATGTTAAATAATTCACAAAGGAGAAAACTATGGCAAAAAATGACAAAACAGTCGAAAAAAAAGAAGTACAACCAGAAGTAAGTCCAGCTGTGCAAGAAGTGAATCGTTTAGTTGAAAACGGATTAAAAGCACTGGATGAATTTATGAAATTAAACCAAGAACAAGTGGATTACATTGTTGCGAAAGCATCTGTAGCTGCTTTGGATCAACATGGTGCATTAGCATTATCTGCGGTTCGGGAAACGGGTCGTGGTGTCTTTGAAGATAAAGCTACGAAGAATCTATTTGCTTGCGAACATGTTGTTAATAATATGCGTCATTTAAAAACAGTAGGAATTGTAAGAGAAGATGAATCTTTAGGTATTACCGAAGTTGCAGATCCTGTTGGGGTTGTGTGTGGAATTGTTCCTACAACGAATCCAACATCAACAGCTATCTTTAAGTCATTGATTTGTTTGAAAACAAGAAATCCAATTATCTTTTCTTTCCACCCATCTGCAGTCAATTGTTCTATTGAAGCCGCAAAAGTAGTTTATGATGCTGCTGTTAGTGCAGGAGCTCCAGAAAACTGTATTCAATGGATTCAAAAACCAACGATGGAAGGAACCAACGCATTAATGAATCACCCTGGAATCTCTACGATTTTAGCTACTGGTGGAAATGCAATGGTTAAAGCTGCATACTCTTGTGGAAAACCTGCTTTAGGAGTTGGTGCGGGGAATGTACCTGCTTATGTAGAAAAAACAGCAGATATTCGTCAAGCTGTTCATGATATTGTTATGAGTAAGGCATTTGATAACGGAATGATCTGTGCTTCTGAACAGGCTGCTATTATTGATAAAGAAATCTATGATGAAGTAGTCAAAGAATTTAAGAGCTATGGCGTTTACTTTGTGAATAAAGAAGAAAAAGCTATGTTGGAATCATATATGTTCCATGTAACAAGTGCACAAGATTATGATTCTGCGAAATTGAATCCAGATGTTGTAGGAAAACCAGCACCATGGATTGCAAAACAAGCAGGTTTCAGCGTACCAGATGATACGAATATCATTTGTGCAGAATGTAAAAATGTAGGTCCAAATGAACCATTAACACGTGAAAAATTATCTCCTGTTTTGGCTGTATTAAAATCAAACAGCACGGAAGAAGGAATGAAGATGTCTGAACAGATGGTGGAATTCAATGGTTTGGGTCATAGTGCAGCAATTCATACCCAATCAAAAGAATTGGTAGATGAATTTGGAATTCGAGTAAAAGCGATTCGTGTCATCTGGAATTCTCCAAGTACTTTTGGTGGAATTGGTAATGTCTACAATGCCTTTTTACCATCTTTGACATTAGGATGTGGCTCTTATGGAGCAAACTCTGTTGGTAATAATGTCAGTGCAGTAAACTTATTAAATATCAAGAAAATCGGGAGACGGAATAACAATATGCAATGGTTCAAAGTTCCTTCTAAAATCTATTTCGAAAAGAATTCTTTGAAATATCTAAAAGATATGAGAGAAATGAATCGAGTATTTATTGTTACAGACCGTTCCATGGTAGACTTAGGTTATGTCAATAAAGTAACAGAACAATTAAACTTACGTCGTAATCGGGTACAATATCAATTGTTCTGTGATGTAGAACCAGATCCAAGTATCGAAACAGTGAAAAAGGGCTATGAATTAATGAAAGCTTTCTCACCAGATACGATTATTGCATTGGGTGGTGGATCAAGCATGGATGCCGCAAAAGGAATGTGGTTATTCTATGAACATCCTGAAGTTGATTTCAATGACTTGAAACAGAAATTTATGGATATTCGTAAACGTGCGTTCCGTTATCCAGAATTAGGAAAGAAAGCATCATTAGTATGTATCCCAACTACCAGTGGTACTGGTTCTGAAGTGACACCATTTGCGGTAATTACAGACAAAAAAGAAGGTAAGAAATATCCTTTGGCTGACTACTCTTTAACTCCTACCATTGCGATCGTTGACCCTACTTTAACGATGAATCTGCCTAAGAGCATTACTGCTGATACGGGTATGGACGTTTTAACACATGCGACAGAAGCATATGTATCAACATTAGCAAACGACTTTACCGATGGTTTATGTTTACAGGCAATTAAATTGGTATTCGAATACCTAGAACGTTCTGTGAAAAATGGGCCAAATGATCCAGAAGCTAGAGAAAAGATGCATAATGCTTCTTGTATTGCTGGTATGGCATTTGCGAATGCTTTCTTAGGAATGAACCACTCTTTAGCACATAAAGTAGGTGGGGTATTCCATGTACCTCATGGTCGTGCAAATGCGATCTTATTACCTTATGTAATTGAATATAATGGCGTTCGTCCAAGAAAAACTTCTACTTGGCCAAAATACAACTACTATCGTGCAGATGAAAAATATCAGGATATTGCTAAATTATTAGGACTTCCTGCATCTACTCCTCAAGAAGCAGTGAAGAGTTATGCAAAAGCATGTTCGGATTTAGGAAAACGGATCGGAATTCAAATGAACTTCAAAGCACAAGGAATTGATGAACAAGAATGGCGTGATAACATTGCGAAGATTGCCTTGCTTGCTTATGAAGATCAATGTTCTCCTGCGAACCCTAAGCTTCCATTAGTGGATGATATGATGGAGATTCTTCAAGAAGCATACGAAGGAAAACGGTTTGAATAAAGAAAGTCTGTGGCTTGGATTACAAGTCACAGGCTATTTTTTCGTGGTAATTCGAAGATATCATTTATTCTATAAAAATGATAATATAATTTGTAAAGGGAGATTACATCAATAAGGTAGAAAGGAAGTTTTGGTTTTGAAGGTTGCAATTTTACAAAAGAAATCATTGGATCGACAATTGCTTAAGAGTACAGAAATTGTGGCAAGATTTATAAGGTAACGGATAAACTATACATACCATCAACAGAAGAGGGCAAAGACTTAGATTTTCTGAATAACAATAGATCACCATTTAAGGTAGGAAGTGGGCCAATCTGTATTACAGGTACAAAAGAAAAGACTGAAACTACAACAATCAAAGCTATTGCTGTAAAAGATAAGATGCAAGATAGTGAAGTCGCAACCTATACATATACGATCCAGTTATCGAAAACACCATCAACGAGAGATAATAGTCACATAGAATTGTGGATAGCGCTTCTTTTCATCAGTGGTGTTTTGCTTATCGGAACAGGCATTTATCGCAAACATTCCGTAAGATAGAAGGAATTTCCTTCAGTTAGATACAGGGTATCTAGCAGAAGGGATTCTTTTATTAAGAAAAGGGAATTGACCCGGATGGGTCAATCCCCTACTTACAATTGATTATATATCATTTTCCATTTGTTCTATTTTTCTTTTTCCGTGGATTCTGATAGACTTTTGTTTCTTTGCGTCCTTGGAATGATCTTGGACGTAATAAAGCATTTTGTTTCATAGAAACTAAATCCAATCGATTGGCTTTCTTTAATGCAGAATAGACAAGATCGTAGTTTTGAGGATAGGTAAATTGCATTAAAGAGCGTTGCATTGCTTTTTCTTTATAATCTCTTGCCACATAGACTGGTTTTAAGGTTCTTGGATCTAACCCTGTATAATACATACAGGTTGCTGCTGTACCAGGGGTAGGATAGAAATCCTGGACTTGCTTTGGAGTATGATGGATGCTTTTTAAATATTGGGCAAGTTCGATTGCTGCATCTAGATCACAACCAGGATGAGAACTCATCAGATATGGAACAAGATATTGATCTTTCTCATATTCTTCATTGAGTGCTTGATACTTTTTCACAAAATCCAAGTAGACTTTTTTGTGTGGTTTTCCCATCTTATCCAAGACTTTTGGACTAATATGCTCAGGCGCGACTTTTAATTGACCAGAGATATGATGCTGTACCAGTTCTCGGAAAAATTCATCATTTTTATCTGCCATTACATAATCATAACGTACACCGGAACGAACAAACACCTTCTTTACTTTTGGTAGTTGTCTCAGTGTTTTTAAAATATGGGTGTATTCGCTATGATCGGTATCCAAATTTGGACATGGTTTAGGGAAAAGACATTCTCGGTTTTTACATGTTCCATGTTCTAATTGTTTCTTGCAACTAGGATGATGGAAATTGGCTGTAGGTCCCCCTACATCATGAATATAGCCTTTGAAGTTTGGCATCTCTGTGATGCGTTTGGCTTCTTCTACGATGGATTCTTCGCTTCTGGAAGTGATTGTTCTTCCTTGATGGTGTGTGATTGCACAGAAAGCACAGGAACCAAAGCATCCACGATTGCTGGTAATACTGAATTGTACTTCTTCAATTGCAGGAATGTAGTGATAACTTGGATGGAAGGTTCGTTCATAATGTAAGGCATAGGTTTGATCCATTTCTTCTCTGGATAATGGTAATGCCGGTGTATTTTGAACGACATACCAACCATCATATGGTTCAATCAACATTTTTGCTGTAATAGCATCAATGTTTTCATGTTGTTTTTGGAAGCTTTTAGCATAAGCATATTTATCTGTTTTTACTTCTTCAAAGGAAGGCAATAGAACATAGTCATCTAATAAAGAAATATCTTTGGTTTTATAACAAGATCCTTTGATAAATGTTAAATCTTTTGCTAGAATTCCTGCATTTAAGGAATCAGCTGTTTCAACGATGGTTCTTTCTCCCATTCCATATAATAAGAGATCTGCTTGAGAATCAATAAGAATCGAACGACGGACTTTATCATCCCAATAATCATAATGGGCTAAACGACGTAAGCTAGCTTCGATTCCTCCGATAATAATAGGACAACCAGGAAATAGTTTCCGTATTTTCTGGGTATATACGATGGTAGCCCGATCCGGTCTTTTTCCCATGACTCCATCATCGGTATAATAGTCTTTATCTCTGCGTTTTTTGTTTACAGAATAGTGGTTGACCATGGAGTCAATATTTCCAGCAGAAACCAAAAAACCAAGTCTTGGAGTACCAAATTGTAAAAATGGTTCGTCTTCATTCCAATTGGGCTGTGGAAGGATAGCTACGGTATAACCATGGGCTTCTAATGTTCTGGAAATAATGGCAGGGCCAAAGGAAGGATGGTCAACATACGCATCTCCGATTACATATACAAAATCCGGTTGTATCCAACCATATTCGTCCATTTCTTGACGGTTGATAGGTAAAAATGCCATAGGAATCCCTCTTTCTAATCATTATCATTATACCGAAATAATCTGATAAGAAAAGTGGTACAAAGTAATTTTAATGTGATATGATGATTGAGGTGATAAAAATGAAGGTAAGAACAATTGGTGTTCCATTACAGGAAGGCTGTCAAATAGAAGGTTCTAGATTTGCTTGTGAAGCACTAGAAAAGAAAGGAATCCACTTGGATAAAGTGGTAGATGTGAATCGTGGCTTGGATACCCGTTCTTTAGTTGCGGATGCTTGTGCACAGATTAAGGAATATTCTTTAGAAGCACATGATGAAGGGGAATTTCCATTGGTTATCGGTGGAGATCATTCTTTGGCAATCGGTTCGATTGCATCAACCATGCAAGTACAAATGCTACAGGTGTTATGGATCGATGCGCATACCGATATCAATACACCGGAAGCTTCCATCACAAAGAGGATTCATGGTATGCCAGTTGCGGCAGTAATGGGAGAAGGCTATCCTGAATTGGTTGATCTGATGGAGGAAGAACGCTTAGGGGTTGAAGATATTGTGATGCTGGGGATTCGTTCTATGGATCCATTTGAAGAGAAAACGATTCATGATGCGGATATTCATATGGTGAAATATGATGATATCAAACAACAGGGGTTGATGAATGTACTAGAGGAATGTGATGAAATCTTTGATTTGCCAGTTCATATTTCTTTGGATCTGGATGTGATGAATCCAAATGTGTGTTGTGGTGTTAATACCCCGGTAGAAGGTGGTTTTTCTTTTGAGGATATTATGACCATTCTAGAGTATGCCTTTGATCAGTATGATGTGGTATCTATGGATATTGTTGAATTTAATCCGTTGAATGATGATGGAAAGACAATTTTAATGGTGGAACGATTGATTGAATATGTAAAGCAAAGAGTAGCTGAAAAAAATACTGATTTTTAATTGTTCGATTTCACGTTTTTTTCACATTTGGTGGATATAATGTATTATGTTAAAAAGTGAGCAAAAAATATTTTTTTCTGTTTACTTTTTTTTATTTTGTGATAATATAGTTGCAGGAGGAATGAGAAAAATGAAAAAATTATTAGTTGCATTAGTATTAGTAGCAGTATTATTCGGATGCTCTGGTGGAAATAAACCTGCTGACGTTACAAAGAAAGGTTCTTATCAATCAGCTGCTGATGATAAAGGTTCTTACGATGTTGTTGAATTAACATTAGTTAATGACAAAATCACTGAAGTGAAAATCGATACTTTCTATGGTCCTAAAGGAGAATTCAAATCTGTATTAAAAGATGATTATGGTATGAGAGTTGCTTCTGAAATCGGTAAATAATGGTATGAACAAGCTATCGCTTTACAAGATTGGATGGTAGGAAAAACTGTTGATGAAGTATTAGCTATGAAAACTTACGCTAAAAACGACGCTCACCCAGTTGTACCAGATGAAGAAGATTTGAAATCTACATGTACAATGAACGTTGGTTCTTACTTAGAAGGCGTTAAAGCTGCTGCTGAAGCTGCTGTAGAAGTTAAATAGTTTTTAAACTTTAACAAATCGATAAAGAGTGATGAATGTCACTCTTTTCTTTTTGCTTTATTGCGTGTATGATATTATACAGTCAGGAGGGATGGAATGAATCGCGCAG
Source organism: Erysipelotrichaceae bacterium (assembly GCA_029227155.1). Classification (GTDB taxonomy): domain Bacteria; phylum Bacillota_I; class Bacilli_A; order Erysipelotrichales; family Erysipelotrichaceae; genus RGIG4607. The sequence continues at coordinate 12,543 of JAQXZJ010000098.1, read as the reverse complement.
ATAAAATCTTTATTGTGATTGTCATTATATGTACGATTGCATTGTATGCCTCTTTGGGCTGGATTCAATCTTTGGATAATGGTAAGAAAAAAATTGCTGTTGTAGAATATAAAAACGAAGAAATCCTACGAATTGATATGGCGAAAGATGAAACCTATACCGTGGAAGCAACGAAGGGGACTGTTTATATTGAAGTGAAAAACGGTCAGATTCGAGTAGAAAAGGAAACCTCTCCTTATCATTACTGTTCTTTACAAGGTTGGGTGGAACGTTCGAATGTTCCGATTGTCTGTTTGCCAAATGATCTGGTTATTATGATTCATGGAGTGGATGATGAATCAGGAGAGGATGTAACATTACACTGATGGAAAACCGATATACAAAAACAAAACGTCTGATGACGATTACGATGCTATTAACGATGAGCATTCTGTTACAGTTATTGGAGCCAGGACTTCCACTACCGGTTCCAGGGGTTAAATTAGGATTAGCAAACATTATGGGTTTGATTACGTTATTCTTGTTTACTCCAAAAGATATGTTGTCGGTGAATTTATTACGGGTATTGTTGGCATCTTTATTGAGGGGAACGCTATTTGGTACAGCCTTTTGGTTGAGTTTATCTGGGGTTTGTTTAAGTACCGTGATGGTGATTCTGTTAAAGAAATATACGCCGATGTCAATTATTGGGTTGTCTGTTGCAAGCAGTGTTTTTCACTGCTTAGGGCAGATTTTAGCAGTTTCTGTTATTTGGGACAGTATCTTTATGATTACCTATTTACCTGTTATGTGGGTATTGAGTGTACCAACCGGAGTATTAACAGGTACGATTTCAAAACAAGTATTGATTAGAATGAAGAAGGAGGCATAAAAATGACATATGTTTATAAACCGAAAGGTGTATGCTCAAGAGAGTTTGAGTTTGAATTAGAAGGGACAAAAATTCTAAGTGTTAAAATTACTGGAGGTTGTTCAGGTAATTTGCGGGGGATTAGTCGTTTGATTACGGGAAAAGATATCAATGAAATCATTGAAGCTCTAGAAGGGGTAACCTGTGGTTTTAAGCCTACTTCTTGTCCGGATCAAATAGCAAAAGCTTTAATTGCATATCGGAGTACTTTATAGTTTAGGCATAATTCGTTTCATTGCATCACATACTGTAGTAGGTGATGCGGGTTGAAAAAGGAACAAATGGATATTGCAAAAGCTTTATATCAGTTGGGAATGGAATTGGATGTGATTCAATCGATGACGCAAGTGAATTCCACGCATTTATTGTATGAACTAAAAAAAGAGAGCCGAAAGTAAAAGAACATGGAAATGTTCTTTTTATGTATAATAGGGGGTACTTATGAAAAACATAAGATTTATTTGGGGATTAATGGATAAGGTCCGTTGGAAACAATTGTTGATTTTTGGTGTAGTGGCGATTTATGTACTGATCAATTTGGTTTCTCCTTTAATTTTTAGTTTTTTAATTGATAATGTTATTAATCAAGAGCCAATTACACAACCATTGCTTTTATTATTAGCAAATCTAGTTGGTTCTGTTGATGTGATTCGTGAGAATTTGTGGATCGGAGCACTTTTGATCGTAGGGTTGAATATGATCTTGGGATATGTGATTTTTATTCGAGGAAAGTGGAATGCAGAGATATCAGAAACGGTTGCTTGCAATTTGAGAAATCAGTTGTATCATCATTTACAATTATTACCTTATAGTTATCATGTGAAAGTGAAAACGGGGGATTTATTACAACGATGTACATCGGATGTAGAAACGATTCGGCGGTTTTTGGCAGGACAATTATCGGAGATGGTTTATTCTGTTTTAACTGCAGTGATTGCGATTATCATCTTATTTAATATTCATGTGAAATTAGCTTGGATTGCATGTGCAATTTTACCGGTAATTGTTTTGATTGCTTTTGTATTCTTCAAACGGATGCAAGCATCGTTTCAGAAATCAGATGAAGCGGAAGGCGTCTTATCGACGACTATTCAAGAGAATTTGTCTGGTATGCGGGTTGTTCGAGCATTTCATCAAGAGAAATATGAAATTGATAAATTAGAAAAACATAATGCTCAATTCCGTGATTTAACATATCAAGTGATTCGTAATTTGGCTTTTTATTGGGGCGGATCAGATTTTGTGTGTTTGACTCAGATTTTGGTGGTGATTCTGTTTGGAATCTTAGAAGCACAAGCAGGGAATTTATCGACGGGTAATTTCTTTGTCTTTGTATCGTATGAAGGAATGATTTTATGGCCGATGAGAAATCTTGGAAGAATTCTTTCAGATATGGGGAAGATGACGGTTTCAATTGGTCGTATTCATGAGATTTTAGATACACCGATAGAAGATGTGAAAACAGGATTGATGCCTGATTTGAAAGGGGATATTGAATTCAAAGATGTTTCTTTTCAGTATGATGATGGAGATACGACGGTCATTGAAGGTGTTAATTTTACAGTGAAAAAGGGTCAGACTGTGGCGATTATGGGCCCTACAGGTTCTGGAAAATCATCTTTGATGTATTTGTTAACGAGGTTATATGATTGTACCGCAGGGGAAATCTTGATCAATGGAGTAAATATTAAAGAGATTCAGAAAGAATACTTAAGAAAGAATGTTGGAATCGTGTTACAGGAACCATTCTTATTTTCTCGTTCTATTTTTGATAATATTCGGATTGCTGATCCAGTAGCAGAAAAGGATCAAGTGTATCGAGTAGCAAAGATTGCTTCGGTGCATGATGTGATTCAAAAGTTTGATCTAGGATATGATACGTTAGTAGGAGAAAAGGGTGTTACATTAAGTGGTGGTCAGAAACAAAGAATTGCGATTGCAAGAACATTGATCAAAGATACTCCGATTCTGATTTTTGATGATTCTTTAAGTGCTGTAGATACCCAAACAGATGCAGCAATAAGAAACGAATTAGAGAAAATGGCAGGTTCGATGACGATGTTTTTGATTACGCAACGGGTTTCTAGTGCGCAACATGCCGATCAGATTCTTGTTTTGGAAGATAAAAAGATTACTCAACGAGGAACACATGAAGAATTGATTCAACAAGAAGGTCTGTATCAAAGAATTTATGAGATTCAAACATCGATGCAGAAAGTAGGTGATTAACATGTCAACAGGTTTTCAAGAGAAGGAATATAATGCGGATTCCTTAGATACAGGATTATGGAAGAAGATTATTAATTTATTAGGATCACAGAAAAAGAATTTGTATCTATTATTTCTTTTTATGTTTTTTGTAGCGGTACTAGATGTTGTGTTTCCTATATTAAATAAGATCGCAATTGATTATTTTGTGGTTGGAAAAGGAAGTCATGATGAACTGGTTGGTTTTGGTGTTCTGTATTTGTTGTTGTTAGTGACACAAAGTATTTTTGTTTATAATTTCTTGTGTCAAAGTGGAAAGATTGAAATGGGTTTTTCTTATCATGTCAGAAAAACAGCATTTGAGAAGTTACAATTATTATCTTATTCTTACTATGATAAGACACCAACTGGTTGGATCATGGCGCGTATGACCAGCGATATCGCTCGTCTTGCGGAAATATTAGCTTGGAGTCTAGTGGATTTGGTCTGGGGATTGGCTGTTATGATTGGTGTCAGTCTTGTAATGTTTGTGGTGAATTGGAAAATGGCTTTATTGGTATTGATGGTGGTACCGATTTTAGCTTATGTGTCGGTGTGGTTTCAAACGAGGATCTTGAAAAACTATCGGAAAGTACGTCAAGTGAATTCTAAGATTACAGGGGCTTTTAGTGAAGGAATTGCTGGAGCTAAGACTACTAAAACGATGGTTTTAGAAAATCATAACTTGAAAGAATTTAATGCGTTAACAAAGGAAATGAGAGAAAAGTCAATCCAATCAGCAATCCTATCTTCTCTTTTTATGCCAATTGTCATTGGTTTAGGAGCGATATCTATTGGAGCATTATTATGGTATGGTGGAAATCAAGTATTAATCTATGGAATGGAATTTGGAACATTAATGATGTTTACGCAGTATGCTAACCAATTCTTTGAACCATTACGTCAAATTGCTCGCTTGCTTGCGGAATTACAGATGGCACAGGCTTCTGCAGAACGGGTATTAACCTTATTGGAAGAAGAACCACAAATTGTGGACACAGAAGAGGTTATGGAACAATATGGAACAGTATTAGAACCTAAGGTAGAAAACTATCCTGTTATGAAAGGAGATGTTCGTTTTGAACATGTAAACTTCAGTTATTTGCCAGAAGAACCGGTATTAGTGGATTTTAATTTAGATGTAAAAGCAGGACAGACCATTGCTCTAGTTGGAGAAACAGGTTCAGGAAAAAGCACAATTGTGAATCTGTTATGTCGTTTCTATGAACCGGTAGATGGTAAGATCCTGATTGATGGAGTAGATTATAAAAAACGGTCCATAGGTTGGCTACATAGTAATCTTGGATATGTGTTGCAGAGCCCACATTTATTTTCTGGTACGGTGAAAGAAAACATTCGTTATGGACGGATGGACGCAACGGATGAGGATATCATCCGTGCAGCAAAGTTAGCTCATGCGCATGACTTTATCATGAAATTAGAAAAAGGATACGATACGGATGTTGGTGAAGGTGGAGGCCGTTTATCTACTGGTGAAAAACAGTTGGTTTCTTTTGCTAGAGCTATTTTAGCTGATCCAAAACTATTTATTCTTGATGAAGCAACTGCTTCAATTGATACGGAGACAGAAAAAGTGATTCAAGATGCTATTGAAAAAATCTTGACAGATCGTACTAGTTTTGTAGTAGCACACCGGTTAAGTACGATTGTGAATGCGGATCAGATTTTGGTTATGAAAAATGGTCGTATCATGGAGCAAGGAACGCATGAAGAGTTATTAGTACTCCATGGTTATTATTATCAGCTCTATACCAATCAGTTCCAAGAAGATTTACAGAGGGAATTGTTAGGAGCATAGCTAAAAAGGAGATAGTTATGATCAGATTGAAAGAAATAACCAATAAAAATGTAATAGATGTGATTCGATTACATGTAAAAGCCAATCAGAAAGAATATGTAGCGGATAATGAAATCAGTCTTGCAAAAAGCATATGCGACGCGAAATGAATGGAATATAGCTCTTCCTTATGCAATTTATGAAGAAGAACTACTGATAGGTTTTGTGATGATTGGATAAGGAATCGTAGGTGATGAGGATCCAGATATTTTTAAAGATAATTATATTTTATGGAGACTTATGATTGATGAACGATATCAGGGAAGAGGATATGCAAAAGAAATCTTAGATGAAGTCGTACGTCTAGTAAAAACAGAACCGTGTGGGAAATATCATTGTTTATTGGTGTCTTATGAAAAAGAGAATACTAGAGGAAGAGATGTCTATCTGAAATATGGTTTTAAAGAAACAGAGTTGTTCTGTGGGGATGAGATCGTAGCAATCTATGAATAAGAGATCTTCCATGATAAAATAAGTAAAAGAAAAAGGAGAGCACGAAAGATGGAACGGACGTATTTGGCAATAGACTTAAAATCATTCTATGCTTCAGTTGAGTGTGTAGAGCGAGGCCTTGATCCGATTCATACCAATCTAGTAGTAGCGGATGAAAGTCGTACGGAAAAGACGATCTGTTTAGCGGTTTCTCCTTCTTTAAAAGCATTGGGGATTGGCGGTAGACCCCGATTGTTTGAAGTGATTCAAAAGGTAACAGAAATCAATCGTGAGCGACAAAGCAAGATCCGTAATCGAACCTTTCAAGGGGTTTCTCATAACGAAATCGAGTTGTCAAACCATCCGGAATATGGATTATCATACTTAATAGCACCACCACAAATGGCATTATATATTGACTACAGTACGCGTATCTATCAAGTGTATTTAAAATATATTGCGCCAGAAGATATCCATGTTTATTCAATAGATGAAGTGTTTATGGATGTGACGAGCTACTTAAAAACATATCAGTTATCAGCGCATGATCTTGCGATGACAATTATTCGTGATGTGTTAAATACCACAGGTATTACTGCTACTGCAGGGATTGGTACTAATCTATATTTATGTAAAGTAGCAATGGATATTGTAGCCAAAAGAATACCACCGGATAAAGATGGAGTACGAATTGCTCAGTTGGATGAATATTCCTATCGTGAGTTATTATGGAACCATCGACCATTAACTGATTTTTGGCGAGTGGGCAAAGGCTATCAAAAAAAATTAGAGGAACATGGGTTGTTTACCATGGGAGATATTGCACGTTGTTCCTTAGGAAAAGAACATGAATTCTATAATGAAGATTTATTGTATAAGTTGTTTGGAATTCAAGCAGAATTATTGATTGACCATGCTTGGGGATATGAACCATGTACCATGGCTGATATCAAATCCTATCAACCAAGTAAAAATAGCGTCGGTTCTGGGCAAGTATTGCAGTTCCCTTATGATTTTAAAAAGGCAAAATTAGTAACCAAGGAAATGACAGATCTATTGGTTTTGGATTTGGTAGATAAGGGACTAGTGACCAGTCAGATGGTATTAACGGTAGGATATGATATTGAGAGTACGGATACAGCACAATCCTATCAGAAAGAAATAACGGTTGATCGCTATGGAAGAAAGATGCCAAAGGCAGCACATGGAACGATCAATCTGAAAGAGAAAACTTCTTCAACAAAGTTGATCGTTGAGGCGATGATGAAACTGTATGATCGAATTGTTGATCCATCGCTTTTGATTCGGAAGATTGCAATTAGTGCGAATGATGTTGTTACCAAAGAATTGGTGCAGAAGAAAACGTTTGAACAGATTGATTTATTTACTGATTATGAAGCGTTAGCGAAACAACAGGCTAAGGAACAGGAAGAATTAGAAAAAGAAGCAAAAGTTCAACATGCAATTTTAGATATTAAGAAGAAATATGGAAAAAATGCGATCGTTAAGGGGATGAATTTAGAGGAAGGGGCCACCGCAAAAGAAAGAAATAAACAAATTGGTGGTCATAAGGCATAGAATCATGAGCGAAAAGAAGGGTTATCAGGATATTATCGATTTGCCTCATCATCAATCAAAAAAGCATCCTCATATGTCTAATCATGATCGTGCTGCTCAGTTTTCTCCTTTTGCGGCATTAACGGGTCATGGTTCTGCAATTAAAGAAACAGCACGTCGTACGGAACAAAAAGTAGAACTAGATGAGTATGAAAAAGCGGTATTAGATCAGAAACTACAAGAAATCTTGCAGAAAAGATCGTGGGTTAAGGTTACTTTCTTTGAGCCGGATCTTGTAAAAGATGGTGGGGAATATGTGGAAGTGATTGACCAGTTTAAGAAAGTGGATCGTTATCGTGGGGAAATGGTTTTAATGAATCATCGGATTTTGCTGGCGAATATTATGGATATCGAAAAGTGGGAGGAATAAAAAAATCAGGCTAATCTTGCCTGATTCTATTTATTCCTTTTTTTAGACCGTCTTCCGCAATCCATGTTAGATATTTACGAATTAAAGCAGCAGTTTTTTGATTCATCAATTCTTTATCATTGCTGTGTTCAAAATATATGAGGGCACTTTTATCGGTGTAGCGATCTTTTTGATAAATCATGCATGCTGCTACACGATCACAGATCATTTCTTTTACAACATGTTTAGGAGCCTCATGGAAGATGATTCCTTCACGGCTACGATCCATCCAGTATTCCCAATGGTGCATATTATGTCCTTTATGATGCAACCATCCATAGGAGTAGCCAAGGATTTCTTTTTCTTTATCAATTGGTGAACGATCTCCTTGCCAATAGCGAACCCCTGCACAGAATTCAACAGGTGAATACTTGCTTAAATCATGTAAGATTCCTTGTTTATAGAGTCCCATCTGAAAACAGAGCTGGGTGACTTTGATTTTATGTTTGGTTATCGTTAAAAAGTGTCCAACAAGACGACGATAAAATGGTAATTTTACTGTTTGATTGTTTGTCATAGTTTCACCTACCGTCAGTAATTGTAAAACAAAAGGAATGAGATTTCAAATAGAATTGGGCATTTCATACACTACTTGTTTTAATTCCGTTATTTTTGCTATAATAATACTGTTATGAAAATTGGTGAGAAGATGAAAAAGACAGAGGTTATTGTATTATTTGGATTATTGATTTTGGATCAAATAACAAAAATTGTGGTTGAAACCCAGATGCAATTATGGGAATCAATAGAAGTGATCCCAAATTTCTTTTATATTACTTATGCACAAAATACGGGTGCTGCTTGGAGTATTTTAGAAGGTAAGATGTGGCTTTTCTATTTGATTACGTTGGTTGCTTTAGGCGCACTGATTTATTATTTTATAAAAACAGATAAGAAACATGTTTGGATGCGTTATACGATTATTTTCTTGCTTGCTGGAGCATTAGGAAATTTTATTGATCGTGTGACGTTACAATATGTAAGAGATTTTTTAGATTTTTATATTTTTGGATATAATTTCCCTATTTTTAATGTTGCGGATAGCATTTTATGCATTGGAGTAGCAATGTTAGCGGTGGATACGTTTTTTATAAAGGAGAATGAGCATGGAAGAAAATAAATGGATGATTGAACCGAAACAAGTATCCACACGGTTGGATAAGTTTTTGTTAGAGAATATAGATGATGTTTCGCGTACAAGAATCCAACAATGGATTACCAATGGTGATGTGATGGTAAATGGTGAAATCAGTAAGAGTAATTACAAAGTACGCTTACATGATGTGATTACATTAGATCGTCCTGAAGATGTGGAATATGATCTAACTCCTGTAGATATGAATCTGGATATTGTTTATGAAGATCATGATATCATTGTGTTGAATAAGCCAAAAGGGGTTGTGGTACATCCAGGGGCAGGTACCAAAGAGGTTACTTTAGTACATGGTTTGTTGTATCATTGTCAGGATTTGAGTGGTATCAATGGTGTTTTGCGCCCAGGGATCGTGCATCGGATTGACAAAGATACCAGTGGATTACTGGTGGTTGCTAAAAATGATAAAGCACATGTTGGATTATCTGAACAGTTGGTGGATAAGACGATGTCTCGAAAGTATTATGCTTTGGTACATGGAGAATTAGCACATGATCATGGAACAATTGATGCTCCGATTGGTCGTGATGAAAAGGATCGTCAGAAAATGACAGTTACGGATAAAAATTCTAAACAGGCGATTACAGAATTCTTTGTAAAAGAACGTTTTAAAGGATTTACTTTAGTCGAATGTCATTTAAAGACAGGTAGAACACACCAGATTCGGGTGCATATGCAATATATCAAACATCCAGTGGTAGGAGATCCAAAATATTCTTATCGGAAACCATTAACGGATCATGGACAATTATTACATGCATTTGAATTAACTTTGATTCATCCGATAACAGAAGAAAGAATGACTTTTACTGCACCATTACCTGCAGAATTTCAAGAAATTCTACAAAGTCTAAGAGAAGGAAAGGAGATTCGAGCATGAATATTTCACAATTTGATGCGTGGATATTACAATTAGCTGCGTTTTTTGTGACTCGTTATGAATATACAACGGTTGCGGTGCAACAGGCAAAAGATGAAATATGGCTCGTTAATCCAAAACAAGTAACATATCCAGTGATTCGTTTGACAAAAACGGCTTTGGGTAATAATTATTTCGATAACGATCGAATCGGACAAATTCATCGGGCGATTTTAGATATGTTTCATCGAGAAGGAAAACGTTTGGAATTCCATGCAGTGATTGAGGAAGAAGAGGAAACGATAGAAGATGGATATTGTGTTACGATCCATCCAGGATGGGTTCCTAAGCCTGAATTAATGTCAATGTTTTCAGGGCTTGGTGGAGTGGTTCATATGGTGGAAAATCCACAAGCAGAATATGTTCAATTGTCGAAATTAATTGAACGACATCAGATGGAAGCTTTTAAGAAGAATCGAAAACAGCATTTGAAAAAAGCTAAATTATGGCCATATGTTTCTATTACGGTTGGAGTCATTTGTGTTGTTGTTTTCTTGTTAAGTTTATTATTACAACTAGTAAGCTCGGATTCCGTTGCAATTAGTATCTTCTTAGGAAGCTACTATAAAGCATTTATTGTGGGATTAAATGAATGGTTCCGTTTATTAACTTCAGGATTTGTACATATTGATATTTTCCATTTGCTGATGAATCTGATGGCTTTATATTATGTAGGTGTTATTTGTGAACAAGTATATGGGCATCAGAAGTACGCAATCATACTTTTAGGCTCAATAGTTATTGGTAATGCCTTTGTATTTATTGGCAATGGGAACATTGTTGCGATGGGATTAAGTGGTGGCTTATATGGATTGATGGCTGCTTTGCTTGTTTATTTTGTGGCAACGGGAATGTGGCAACAACCGATGCTAAGACGGCAATTTTTGAATATTCTTTTTATCAACCTATTGATTAGTTTTATGCCTGGAATCAGTATGTTAGCTCATTTAGGTGGATTTGTTGGTGGTGTATTTCTATCAATGGTAGCGATTGAAAAGCCTACTTGGAAAGCATTACAAAAGAATTTTATGATTGCATTTCTTGCGTTATGTATTGCCTTAGGTGTTTTGATGGGGAAAAGTATGCGGTTAAATGATAAATATTATGGAACTGATTTAAAAGTAGCTGAAATTGCAGAACGGTTGCATTTAGATTTCTATAGTGATCACATTGCAAAAACAATGGGGAAATTTTATCGGGAATAGGAAGGAAAGACGTATGGAACAGAAGCAAGTAATTAGTTGGGATGAGTATTTTATGGGATTGGCACATTTGAGTGCGAAGCGTTCAAAAGATCCTTCTACCCAAGTTGGTGCGGTAATTGTTAATGAAGAAAAACGCATCGTTGGAATTGGTTATAATGGAATGCCATATGGATGTGAAGATGATGAATTCCCTTGGGATAGAGAAGGGGAATTCTTGGATACAAAATATCCTTATGTTGTTCATGCGGAATTGAATGCTATTTTAAATAGTATTCAAAAACTAAAGAATTGTACATTATATGTATCTTTATTTCCATGCAATGAGTGTGCGAAAGCCATTATTCAAAGTGGTATTCGTAAAATCGTTTATGAGTGTGATAAATATGCACACACAGAGGCAACCCAAGCAAGTAAACGGATGTTAAGGGCAGCGGGTGTAGAGTTGGTACAATTGGATTATCAAGTTGAGGTTTCCATTATCAAAAAGAAAAGTGAAAAGTCGATAAGAGTATAAAGCTTTTACTATTATAAGTATAATCGGGAAGAGATGGAAAATAGAGGGCCGTTTAAATCATTACGGCCTTTTATTTTAATTAAGATTACTTTAAACCCTTATAAGCGTTTACACTGTATGATATATAAGGATTATATAAAGTACGAGAAGGATTTATCAAGAAATAATCATAAGGGGAAAGCGTATGAAAAAGAATAATCAATCGGTATTAAGCTACATGAAATCCATGTTGGCAATGGTATTGTGTTTTGCTATGTCTGTATCCATGATGTATCAACTAATTTATGCATTGGATACAAATAATGGAAGCCATCAAACTGTGAATACGACAGCGGAAGATTTTGAGAAAGAATATGTAAAGCATTTCAATATGAGTGATGGGACAACACAAGCAGTCGTATATGAAACACAGATACATGAATTAGATGAAAATGGTGTCTATCAAGAAATCGATAATACGTTAAGTGATAATGGAAATGAATTAGAAAATATAGTAGAAATGATATCGTTGGGATAAAATAATCATAGAATAAATGAAAAACTACAGAATCATAAGAATTCTGTAGTTTTTGGAAATGCTTCAAGAGTTATTTTACTCATCATTTAATTTCCGTAAATCTGCTAATGGATAATGTCCACCGAGGGTTTGCTGATGGTTTTTATCATGCGTAGAATGTAAATATTGTATTTCCCGTTCAAATTCTCTTGCAGAGATACGAATTGCTCCTTGACCAAAGACAATTATTTGTTCTAAGCCATCACTGGTAGCGACTGTAACTTGATAGTCTTTGCTTAATTCATGGGAAGCAAGTTCAATATAAGAATCGGCTGTTTGGGCTGTTTTGGTGTAAACGATATGAATATTACCATTGAAGTACATTTGACCAATATTACCCTCAACTTTATAAGCGTCAAATACCACAATAACCAAACACTTTTTATATCCCTGATAACTGGATAACATATCAATCAAACGATCACGAGCACCATCTAGTGGCAATTCTTTTAACTCTTTCCAAGCATGAATCATATTATAACCATCCACTAAAACGCATTTCTTCTTTGGCTTAACCGGTTTAGAAACTGTAGTATCTACGGCTTTTACTTTTTTCGGTGCAATGGGTTTCTCCCTTTTGGGGCCATGGATCCGTTCCACGACTCGTTTTAGTTCTTCATCAGAAACGGTATACTTACGAGGTGAAGATTGCGTTGCTGGTGTTGAAGTAGGTTCATAGGTCAGTTTTAAGTGCATATATTGTTCCACTTCATCATAAGATAC
>JAQXZJ010000097.1 GCA_029227155.1 Erysipelotrichaceae bacterium | reverse complement strand
TAGTTGATTTTGATGCATTATGGGGACATCGAAGAAATCCAGAAGGGTATGCAAAAGAATTAGAGAATTTTGATATCAAATTAGGTGAATTAATAAAAGAATTAAGAGATGATGATTTGCTCATTCTAACCGCAGATCACGGAAATGATCCAACACATACAGGAACCGATCATACACGTGAAATGGTGCCTATGCTTTATTATAGTAAATCATTTACAGGATCTGGCTTATTGCCATTATCAAAAACATTTGCGAATGTTGGTGCAACAATTGCAGATAACTTCAATGTCAAAATGCCTGATTATGGTCAATCAATGATGTCTTATCTAAAATAGCAAGATAAGCAAAAATTACATAATATACATTATGCGAAATTAGTGATATGAAAATTTAATTCTTTATTGACTATACCCGATTTTTCTGAAGAAATATTGTTTCAGTTGAAGTTAAATTTGACTATTATCTTTATTCATCTAGTTAATATAATCATACGGATGAATTTCACTTTCTAGATAGAGTTATTTATTATTATTGTAATCATCGCCATAAAAATTAGAAGTAATAAATATATCAATTCAAACTAGACGTTGTTTATTTCTATTCAACGTCTTTTTTAAAAAAAATAATCACCCTTTTGTTGAGAAAACAATCGATATATATTATTTTATGGACATTTGTAATTGGAACGTTTAAAATATTATTGATATTTTATGGGGGTTTATTTATGTTTGACAACATTTTTATTATGTTTATTTTAGCATTATTACCGATTATTTGGTTAATTTTTTCTTTGTGTTTTTTAAAATGGCAGGCACATTATGCAAGTTTTGGTGCTTTTATTTTTGCTATTACAGAGGCTCTTTTCATTTGGAAGTTACCTTTCCTTTGGACATTGAGTGCAGCTTTAGAAGGATTTGCAATGGCTATCTGGCCAATTGTCATAGTTATTATTGCGGCAGTATTTACTTATAATTTGACAATTCATACGAAGGCTATGGAAATCATCAAACGTATGATTACATCCGTTACAAATGATAAGCGAATTCTGGTTTTATTAATTGGTTGGTGTTTTGGTGGATTCTTAGAAGGTATGGCTGGTTTTGGGGTTGCTATTGCTATTCCTGCTAGCATGTTATATGCTTTTGGCTTTGATCCTGTTTTATCTATTTTGGTCTGTTTATTAGCAAATGGTTGCCCAACAATGTTTGGATCGATTGGTATTCCTACGGCAACTTTAGCTTCTGTAACCGGTTTGGAATCCGGTGTTTTAGCTTTCGTTCAGACAATTATGACTTCTCCCCTACTCTTTATTACTCCATTTCTGATGGTCATAATGGTGAGTGGTGGTTTGAAAGGCTTGAAAGGAATCATTCCTCTTATTACGGTCTCTTCTGTTAGTTTTGTTATTCCGGAGATTCTGGCAGCCAGATTTGTTGGTGTAGAGTTACCAGTTGTTATAGCTAGTGTATGCTCTTTGTTTTTTACATTTATTTATGCTTATTTCTATAATAAAAAACATGAGACACCAAATGAATACAAGATGGTGGTTCCTGTTGATAAGAACGCTCCGAAAATAACAGTAAAAAGCGCTCTTGTTGCCTGGTCTCCTTTTATTCTAATCTTTGTTTTCTTATTATTAACCAGTAAACTTGTACCATTTATCAATGAACCATTGAGTGCTATTAAAAGTAGTGTTTTAATCTATCAAGGGACAGATGCAACACCATATACATTTACATGGGTAAATACTCCGGGAGTTTTGATTTTATTCGCCGGTATTCTCGGTAGTATCATTCAAAAATGTACAGTAAAAGAAACCTTAATGGTATTTATAAATACAATCAAACAAATGTCGAAAACCATTATTACAATGTTATGTGTATTGGCTTGTGCAAAAATTATGGGCTATGCCGGAATGATTTCTTGTATATCTGCTTTCTTTGTGACTGTTTTAGGAAATCTTTATCCTTTGGCTGCACCTATTATTGGAGCGTTGGGAACGTTCGTTACAGGAAGCGGAACGAGCTCTGAAGTGTTATTCGGTAATGTACAATTAGAAGCCGCAAGAGCGATTGGTGCTAATGAGTACTGGCTTGTTGCAGCAAATTCATTAGGAACCAGTGCAGGTAAGATGTTAGCTCCTCAAAGCATTGCTATTGGATGTGCTGCTTGTGCTTTATCTGGTAAAGATGGAGAAATATTAGGAAAAATTGCTAAATATGCTTTCTTCTATTTGATCGTCATGTCTTTGATCGTATATTTTGGACTACAATTATTTTTCTAAAATAAAAAGCTTCTTAAGTATTTTTTGTACGAAAGAAGCTTTTTTTCTATTCAAAATCATACAATGGTGTTGATAAATATCGCTCTCCAGAATCAGGTAGTATTGTAACAATGGTCTTTCCTTTATTCTCCGGATCTTTAGCAAGTTCTAATGCTACATGCAATGCTGCACCAGAAGATATCCCACAAAGGATTCCTTCTTCTTTTCCCATTCTACGCGCTGCCATATAAGCTTCTTCCGTCTTAACAGGAATCACTTGGTCAATAATATTTAAATCTAGAATATCAGGAATAAAATTAGCACCTATCCCTTGGATTCCATGTGAACCACTATGTCCTTCCGTAATCAAAGGTGAATCAAAAGGTTCCACACCAATAATTTGAATCCATTCTTTTTTCTCTTTCAGATATTTACCAATTCCTGATATCGTTCCCCCAGTACCAATTCCTGCCACAAAGATATCTATTTTCCCTTCCGTGTCATTCCATATTTCAGGGCCTGTTGTTTTATAGTGAATCATAGGATTGGCAATATTGATGAACTGACCAGCAATCCAACTATCTTGAATTTCTGAAGCTAAAAGCTTTGCCTTAGCAATTGCACCACTCATTCCCTCTTTTCCTGGTGTCAATACAAGTTTCGCCCCTAGTGCTTTCATCATCATTCTTCTTTCCATGCTCATAGAATCTGGCATTATAATGACACATTGATACCCTCTTGCGGCTGCTACACTACATAAACCGATTCCTGTATTTCCAGAAGTAGGCTCAATAATAGTCGAACCCGGCTTTAATATCCCCTTTTCTTCTGCATCTAAAATCATCGCTAAAGCAACACGGTCCTTAATGGAACCAGCCGGATTAAAAGACTCCAATTTAACTAGAACTCTAGCATGTAGCTGATCCTTTTTTTCAATATTCGTAATTTCCAATAGCGGAGTATGTCCAATTAATTGAGATACAGATGTACAGATTGGCATATATAGCCCTCCATTTCAATTGATGTGTCAATTATAGCTTGATGACGCACCACTGTCAATTTGATTGACTTTACAATTCCTGTATGCTAAACTTCCAACAATAAGGGGGAAATCAAATGAAACCCATAGAAAAAAGAATTGAAACCGTAGTTGAAAATATACTACAGGATTATAGCAACAAACGTGATATTGATCGAATGAATGCTTATCGACATCCAGATAAGGAAATAATCATTGATGTGATAAAAAAACTCATGCGAATTGTATATCCCGGCTATTTTAAAGATCAATCCTATCGAATCTATAACGAAAAACATAACCTTTCCATGTTAATTGAGGATGTCATGTATCATTTAAGTAAACAGATTGCTTTTATCTATCAATCATCATTAACAGAGGAAGAAGCAATGGAAAAAGCACAGGAAATTAGCTTAACTTTTTTAAATCAGATTCCTAATGTACGTGCTATGATCCAAACCGATGTTGAATCTGCATATGAAGGAGATCCAGCTGCTACTAGTATCGATGAAATTATCTTCTCTTATCCCGGCCTTTTTGCTATTACGGTTTATCGTTTAGCACATGAACTATATTTGTTGCAGGTACCAATGATTCCTCGTATCATGACAGAATATGCTCATTCGATCACTGGAATTGATATCCATCCTGGTGCATCCATTGGATCTCATTTCTTCATCGATCATGGACCCGGTATTGTAATTGGTGAAACTACTGTCATTGGTCAAAAAGTAAAAATTTATCAGGGTGTTACTCTTGGCGGATTATCAACTCGTGGTGGACAAAATCTTCGTGGTGTAAAACGACATCCTACTATTGAAGACAATGTAACAATCTATGCAAATGCTTCGATCCTAGGAGGAAATACTGTAGTAGGAAGAGATTCTGTTATTGGAGCTAGTTCCTTTATAACCGCCTCTATTCCAGCTTGTACAACCGTAACGACCAAAAATCAAGAACTTCAATTTAAATCACGTAATTGCGAAAATTGTATCAAAGCAGAGCCTTTTTGGGATGAAAAAAAAAAATAGACATCCGTATGATTACAATACGGATGTATTTTTTAATCATCTTAATCGTTGATAAAAGTGTATCGTTGGTTTGTTTTGAATACGATTTACATTTACTAATAATTGTTTACTTATTAAACCAGATAAAAATAAAGATATAAGAAAATAATAAGCCATTTTTTTCATTCTATCATCTCCTTTAACTACTTCATACGATAGGATAGAATGAAATCCTTAAAATTGTATATAATCTTCAAAATCATCTTCTTTTGCCATATAAATCGGAACTTTCTTCTGATATCGTTCATAAATGGAATAGGAAAGCTTAGAATCAGTAATGATTCCATCGATAGCATTCCAAGTTGTAATGGTATGAAATCCATGTTCCTGAAACTTTTGACTATCTGCTAAAACATAAACCAAATCACTGTGTTCAATCATCTTCTGTTTTATTCACATACCCATCTTGTTCTAGCATCATTATTATTTCTTGGATTCTTTGTGCAGTTGGTATCTTCATGCTAACCTCCCATTTGCGATTACTTGCGATTATATCTATATTTTAACGATTTATAATTGTTATCGCAATAAAAAAGTCATGAGGTTCATGACTTAAATAATTACTTGTGGCAATTCAAAATAGAATGTTGATCCTTTTCCTATTTCACTGGTTGCTCCATAAATAGCATGGTGTTGTTCTAGAATTTCTTTGGAAATAGCTAAACCCAATCCTGTACCACTATGCGCTCTTTGATAATGCTTATCTACTTTATAATAACGTTCCCAGATATGATTTAAAGCATGAGGTTCAATTCCATTACCATGGTCTGTCACTTCGATACGAATCATATTTTTATTCGTTAAAAAAGCCTTTACAATCACTTTTTTATCTTCCCCATAATGCTTAATTGCATTTCCAATAAAATTATATAACACCTCTTTTATTTTCGTTCGATCCGCATGACACACTAACTCTGGTTCAATATCCACCTCAATATGAATCTGTTCTTCTTTTGTAATTGTTTTAAACTTATAAACAGTGTCTTTAATGATCGATCCTAGATCAAAATCAGTTAAATTCAATTCATTAACACCTGCTTGCATTTTAGATAATTCTCTCATATCACTTACCAAACGATCCAAATACTCACTTTCGCTAATGATAACATCTAAATGTTCATTTCTTTTCTTTTTATTAGAACCTGATATATCTCGAATCATTTCTGCATATGCTTTGATCATCGTCAACGGAGTTTTAATATCATGTGAAACATTCGCTATTAAGTCTTTTCTCAATTCGTCGATTTGAGATAATTCTTTCGATGTATAATTCAATGTTTCTGCTAAATCATTTACTTCTTTGAACTCACCTTTTTCAAAATGCACATCATAACTACCAGTACTTAATTTTTTTGCTTCTTTGGTAATATTGGTAATAGGTTTGGTCAATCTACGAGAAAAATAAATAGAAATCCATAACGATAATAATAGGACCAAACCAGCAATAATAACAAACTGATTTCTCATGATTTGTATCGTAGATTTTAAAGGTTTGATTGGTGTGTTGAAAATAACATAATATGGTTTTTCTTCTTCCGTATAAAAGGTTTTCCCATAAATCAGCATCTCCTGGCTACCTTCCACTTCAGCAATATAGCGGATTTCACCAGTCTCACTATTTTTTAACTCATCTAAATAGGTTGAGTCTATTTTTCCATTATTGTAGATCAAACAGGACATCCCAATAGCATCAATTCCTTTTTTTGATTTATCTGGTCTAACAATTACGGAACAACCATCATTATTAATTGTAATTGTCTGAATAGAAAGATCATCCTGAATATTATTGGCAATGGAATTCACTATTTTTTTGATATCCTTTGTTTTAAAATTTTGATAATAAGGTTCAAAAAGGATGATTTGAAATACTAGAAGTAATAATAAAATACAAAGGGAAAAAATAACATAATACATCCATGTTTTAAAAGCAATTCCATTGGTAAAACGGTAAAACTTATTCCGCATGGAACTTATAACCTACCCCTCTTACAGTAACAATACAATTTCCATATTCCTTCATATTTTGTCTTAACATTTTGATATGAGTATCAATGGTACGTTCATCTCCGTAAAAATCATAGCCCCAAATATCATCTAATAAGCGATCTCTGCTTAAAGCAATGTTTCGATGTTTTAATAAATATACTAATAAATCATATTCCTTATTGGTTAATTTAAGGACTTCTTTACCGATCGTTACTTCATGAGCGGTTTCATTTACTTTTAGATCCTGATATTCTAGTACATTAGTTGTTGTTTCTCGTTTTCTTTCTAAAATTACTTTAATACGAGCCATCAATTCTTTTGGACTAAATGGCTTGGTTACATAATCATCAATCCCCAGTTCAAAGCCAAATAATTTATCATATTCTTCTTGTCGAGCTGATAACATGATTACTGGAATATTTTTTTTTGCTTTTATTTGTTTACATGCACTAAAACCATCTAGTCTAGGCATCATGATATCAAGAATGATTAAGTCAAAATGTTCTTTATCAGCCATTTCGCAAGCTTCTAAACCATCTGAGGCTTCTTTTACTGTATAACCATTGATTTTTCCATATTCTTTTACCACTTCTCGAATTTTTAATTCATCATCTGCAATTAGTATTTTCGCCATCATCCATTCTCCTTTTTATCCTGATTCTTGTATTGTATCACTTTTTTTACTAAACAAGAATCTCTTTCATTAATTACCCCTTCTATATAAAGATAATTTCCTTTTACAAAATCTTGTTGCTGAGAAAGATAGATATTTGGCATGATTACAAAATCATAATCCATACTTTCATCATTTGCACTAACAAAACACATCAAGTCTCCTTTTTTTGTTCGATGTTGTTTCACTCGTTGTACTTGGACAAATACTTGTATATTTCCTTTCTGTTGAACTGCTTTTTGTAATGAAATTACCGAATATGGAATTTGTTTTTTAAGCTGTTCAATTGGATGCGCATGGAAATAAAATCCCAGTGCTTCTTTCTCCCATTCAGCATTGGTAATTGGATCATCTTTAGCCATATATAGAACCGGTTTAGAGACCAGATCCAAATCAATCGTAATTTGTCCTTGAACATCACATTTCACTAATTCTGCGTACTTTAAAACACTTGGAAGAGATAATTTCATTGATTTACGACTCAAATGGAATTCATCCAATGCTCCAGCATCAATCAATCGTTCAATCGCATTTCGATTTACTTTACACAAATGAATTCGTGCCACAAAATCATAGAAGTCCAAAAATGGTCCATGTTGACTACGCTCTTTTAAGAGTTCTTCACAAGCAACCGATCCAACATTTTTAATATTCATAATTGGAAAACGTAACGCATTTTGTTCGATTACATACTCTTTCATAGAGTGGTTTACGCTTGGCGGTAATATCGGAATCTGTTTTCGTTTACATTCTGTTAAATATTCATAGGTCTTATTTTCAGAACCAATTACGCTATTTAACAAAGATCGATAGAAATATAAAGGATAATTGGCCTTTAAATAAGCCATTTGATAAGCAATAAAGCCATAAGCAACCGAATGGGATTTATTAAATCCATACGAAGCAAATTTAAGTACCATATCATAGGTTGTATTTGCTATTGCTTGTGTATAGCCTTTCCGGATACATCCTTGAATAAAATCTTCTTTTAAGCGTACAAGTTCACTTTCTTTTTTCTTTGCCATTGCTTTACGCAAGATATCAGCTTTTGCTAATGAAAAACCTGCCATTACTTGAGATACCTGCATGATTTGTTCCTGATAGACCATGATTCCATAAGTTTCTTTTAAGATTGGTTCTAAATCTTTATGTGGATAAGGTACACTTTGAGGATTTTGACGTCGTTTTAAATATTCTGGTATATTGTCCATAGGGCCTGGACGAAATAAAGCAATGGTTAATGCAATATCTTCAAAATTTCGTGGCTGTATTTTCTTTAATAACGCCTTCATTCCATCCGATTCTAATTGAAAGATACCCACTGTATCTACCTGTCTTATTAATTCAAATGTACGTGCATCATTAGTTGGTATTTTTAAGATATCTAGTGGTGTATGTTGATTCACATCTTGTACGATTTCATCAATGATCGTAAGATTTCTTAAACCTAAAAAATCCATTTTGATCAAACCAAGTTCTTCTAGATATTCCATCGTATATTGTGTAGCAAAAACATTTTCTTCAATTTGAATCAAAGGAACCACTTGTGTTAATTCTTTATCAGACATAACGATTCCTGCAGCATGTGTAGATAAATGACGAGGAATACCTTCTAATCGACACGCTAATTGGAACAAATGCTGAAAGCGAGGTTCGGCATGAACCAACTGTTTAAAACGAGGACTTGTTTCATAAGCACCCTTTAAAGTAATTTTTAAGACGTTAGGAATCGTTTTTGCAATCATATCAATATCTCTAACAGGAATATCTAAAACCCTTCCTACGTCCCTTAATGCTTGTTTGGCAGCCATTGTACCAAAAGTAGCTATATGTGCAATATGTTCATTACCATATTTTTCTTTCACATATTCAATCACTTCATCTCTACGATTATCCGGAAAATCTGTATCGATATCTGGCATACTAACACGTTGAGGATTTAAGAACCGTTCAAACAACAAATGATGAGGAATAGGATCAATATGCGTAATCCCCAAGCAATAGGAAACCAATGAGCCTGCCGCACTTCCCCTACCTGGTCCAACATATATTCCACGTTTTCTAGCAAATAGAATAAAATCCCATACAATTAAAAAGTAATCCGCAAACCCCATCTTTACAATGATATCTAATTCATACTGTAATCGATCTTGATAAATCTTAGATGGTGACTGGCTCTGAAATCTTTTTTCTAATCCTTTTTGACATAATAAACGCAAGTAAGTAGCACTTGGTAAATGATTCGGACAAGGAAATACTGGAATCTTCGCTTTTTCTACTTGGAAAGACACCTGTGCTTTTTCAGCAATCTGATCTGTTAGTTCAATAGTGCTTTGTGGATATTTAGCAAATTCCATTGGAATCAATAAATGACAATTTGTTTGATAAGGTAATGATTGATCTTTCATAAGACGAGAATGTTTCAAAGCAATCAATACCTGATATGCTTCAAAATCGTCTTCCGTTTCATACAACGCTAATGGTAATGCTACAAGAGGAATCTGTAATCGTTCTGCAATCTTTTGCAGTCCTTCATTTTTTTGATTCCAATAGGCAGAATAAGGATTTCCATATCCAATATATAGATCATTAAAATATGTCTGATACTCTTGCAATAACACCCAAATTTCTTCATATTGATCCTTCACTATTTTAGATTCTAATACACCCTTTTCACTTGGAATTACTACCATGCAGTTGCTAACCGAATTCACAAACAATGAAAATGGCATTGGTTGTTGATTGGTTTGTATATAACTAGAACAACGAATCAATTCATGATACCCTTGGTCATTTTTTGCAAACAGCAAGAAAGAGAAAGTTTCTTCATCGATCATAACATCTACTTCTAAACCAAAAATAGCATGAATCTGATTCTTATCACAAAGTTGCTTAAATAGCATATATCCATGCATTACATTATGATCACAAATTGCAATTGACGAATAATTATATTTTTTAGCAAATGCAACCAATTGTTCGATTCTTAAAGTACTTTCCAACAACGTATAGCATGTTCGGTTATATAGTAATGTAGGCATATGCTTCACACCTTTCTCTTTTCTATTTTACCATAAAAAAGTGGTTTTCGTTCAAGAGGATACCTCATTGAATAGAAAACCACTGTTTCACTATTTATTAACTTTTTCTTGCAATCGAGCAATCACTTCATCACATTGTTTTCTCGTTAATTTTGGAATCCCAGCTGCACAAATATGGCCACCCCCGCCATATTCCATTGCAATATCATTAATCTGCAATGTATGGGAACGCAAGGATGCACTATAACAGTCTTCTGATTCTTCAACAAAAACTGCCCATGCCTGAATTCCCCGAATTTCTCCAAAAACGGAAACTTTTGTTTTTGCCATCTGTGCATTGACACCAAATGGTTCAAAATCTTGTTTATTAGCTACACAATAAACGAAACCATGATCATCATATGTTGCAATATTTCTTAATTGATTTGCAAAACGATATAAGGACATACTAGTTTGAAATACTTGATTATTTAAGCGATTCACATCTAAATCACTTTCTAACAGATATCCTGCAATCTTTAAGGTTTTTGCTGTTGTCGTATTGATAGAAAAACGAATCGAATCAGCTATCATGCCACAATAGAGTGCTTCCGCAACATCCTTATTGACCGGTTTTCCTTCTATAGTTTGAATAAATTCACCAATAATTTCAGCACAGCTAGAAGCCTTTTCATCTACATATTCATGTGTTGTCAACGATGGCCCTTTTACATGATGATCAAAGAAAATATGTTCTTTACATGCATCCCACATCTGTACACCATCAATACGGTCATATGTACTTGTATCCACAACAATTGCTAAAGCATCTTTCAATTGTTCCACAGTCAACTGAATCGGATTTTCGATAAACTTGTCATCAATACTTGGTTCAAGTCCAACGATATCAATTATTTTTGAAGGAAAACGATGCTTTAAGTACCGAGCTAAACCCGCTTGAGATCCAATGGCATCATAATCAGGATGTATATGACGGAATACTACGATTCGGTCATATTGTTGCATAATTGCAAAAAGAGTATCAAATGATTCCATTTTAAATTCCTAGCAAACGCACAACATCACGTGCAATTACTAATTCTTCATTGGTTGGAATTACCCAGATATCCATTGCAGAATCTGCTGTTGAAATTTTCACTTCTTTTCCACGAGCTGTTGCATTTAACTTTTCATCATACGCAGTATGCATTGCTTCTTGAATTAAGTCTAATGCTTCTTTACGAATCATACAGTCATTTTCTCCAAGACCAGCTGTAAATACGATTGCATCAACATGTCCTAATTGAACAAAGTAAGAGCCAATAGTTTGTGCCAATCGTTGTGCATACATTTTACGAGATAAGATTGCTCTTTCATTTCCAGCTT
>JAQXZJ010000096.1 GCA_029227155.1 Erysipelotrichaceae bacterium | reverse complement strand
TCAATTTCATCAAAAATAACCAATTCTACGCCTTGTAGATGTGTAAATATCGTTTTTAATCCTAACATTAAACGAGATAATTCCCCTCCACTTGCTACTTTATGCAAAGGACGTAATGGTTCTCCTGGGTTCATTGAAATCAAAAAACATATATCATCCATTCCTTTTTTATTAGCTGTACAAGGAGTGATCTCTACTGCTAAGCGTGCATGTGGCAGTTGTAGATCCTGTAATTGCTTTTGAATTTGTTGTTGTAGTAATTCTGATTTTTGAACACGAATATCATGCATTTGATTAGCAAGTGCTTCATACTGCTCGTAAGCTGTATCCCGTTGCTTTTGTATTGTAGCTAAAATTTCTTCTCTATGAGCAATCTGATTTAATTCCTCTTGCATCACTTGTAAACGCTGCAAAACATCTTCTAACTTTGGTCCATATTTTCTTTTTAGTTTGTTTAATAAATATAGACGTTCATTCCATTGGTTTAATTGGTATTCATCTACATTCATTTGATCAAGATACGTTTGTAAACGATCTTGTAAATCATTTAATGTATAATAACAAGAGCTTAATTCTTCTTGAACTTGTGCAACTTCTTCACTTTCATGAACTTGTTTTAATTGATGAATCGCTTCATATAATTGTGTATTGATACCATGTTCATGTTCTAATAGTGAGATTGCAGTTTGAATTTTTGAAAATATTTTTTCAAAATTAGAAGCGATTTTAATTTTTTCTTCTAACTGTTCATCTTCTCCAATTTCTATATTTGCTTGTACAATCTCTTGAATTTGATAACGTAAAAGATCTTCTTGTGCTTCTGAAAAAGATGTTTGTTCTGCTTTGTTATATTCTTTGCGTAGTTCATCATATTGATGATACTTTTGTTGTAGAGATTGTAGAAGCTGGGGCTCATTACAATAAGAATCCAGTAATGATAAATGATACTTAGGATTTAGTAAATACTGATGATCATGTTGAGAGTGGATATCAATCTGATTCTCTAATAACTCTTTTAAAAAGGATAAGGTAACAGTACGATGATTGATACGACATGTACTTTTTCCATTTCGATCAAATTCACGAGTTACGATAACGATTTCATCACTATCAAAGCCAGCATCACATAACGTTTGTTCCATGCTAGGATTCACAGTAAAAGTGCCTTCAATAATGGTTTGATCACAACCTGTACGAATCATACTAGCATTTGCACGCTCACCACAGAGCAAACTGATTGCATCCATAATAATAGACTTACCAGCACCAGTTTCTCCTGTAAAAGCACTAAAACCACGATTAAAATCTAATGATAACGTATCAATTAATATAAAGTTTTTAATATAGAGATTTTGAATCATATGACTACCTCTGCTTTAATTTCTGTTTCCAATCCAATTGTAGATGAGCTCCACATTTAATAAAATATGCTAAGAATTCCTGATTTCCTTCTTTTCCTTTCACAGAAGAATACATAATATCCTGTAATTCTAATTGATATCCTTTTGCTGTATCAATACAGAATTGAATGCTTTTCCACACTTCATTTTGATTCGTAACTATACCATGTTTCGATAAATATTGCTTTCCAACTTCAAACTGTGGCTTTATTAAAATAATACATCCATGTTTATCCAATAAAACTTTAGAAATACTTTCCATGAGTTTCGTACAAGAAATGAATGAAACATCCATTACAACAAGTTCAATCGGTTTCTCAAAATCTTCTTTTTCTAAATAACGACAATTAACTTGTTCTCGGCATTCAACATCTACACGATTTCGTAAAGAAGGTACAAGTTGATCTTGTCCTACATCTACAGCATAAACATATTTCGCCCCATATTGTAATAAACAATCAGTAAATCCACCAGTAGATGCACCGATATCTAAAGCAACTAGATTGGAAACATCAATTTGAAACTGTTGCAAAGCACCTGCAAGTTTTTCACCGGAACGAGAAACATAACGTGTCGTTTGTATCATTTGTATTTCATCATGTTCTGATACTTGATAACCAGGTTTTACAATTTGTTTCCCATTTATAGTAATCAGACCATCTTTTATCGCTTCTTGTGCACGATTGCGAGTTTCAAATAACTGTTGTTGTACTAAGTATTGATCAAGTCTCACGAACTGTGTATTTCCTTTTCTATTGTTTCTAAAACATGAGTAATGTCGATACCTTCTTGTTTTCGTAATTCAGGTATGGAACCATGTTCAACAAAATGATCCCCAATTGCAAATATTTGAATAGGAATTGATATTTGATGATCATTATAGAACGTTAAGACCATAGAACCCAATCCACCAATTTTACAATCAGTCTCATAAATATAAAGTTTTTCATGTGTCTTTGCTAAATGTAGTAAACATTCTTCATCTAACGGTTTCATGAATCTTGCATTTATAACATCCAATGGTAAATGATTATCCACTACTTTTTTATACACTCTCTCTACATCACAACCATAAGTGATAATCGCGTGTTTATTGGAAAAACCACTGGTGGTCCAAGAACCAATAGGTATCAGTTCCCCTTTTTCATTGGTATCTTCTACCGTTCCTCGAGGATAACGAATAGCAAATGGGCGATTTGTTTTACTGGCAGTATATAATAAGTCTTTTGCTTCTTTTGCATTTTTTGGTTGTGCAACGATCAAATTTGGAATTGCACTTAAAAATGAAATATCATAGATTCCCTGATGAGTTGAGCCATCTTCTCCAACGATACCACAGCGATCGACACCAATTATGACTGGTAAATTCATTCGACAGACATCATGATGAATTTGATCATAGCATCGTTGTAAAAAACTAGAATATACAGAAATAAACGGATGGAATTCTTGTTGTGCAAGTCCTGCAGCAAAAGTCATAGCATGCTGTTCCGCAATTCCACAATCAAAGGTACGTTCTGGAAACTGCTTTGCAAATTTTTCTAATTTGCTTCCTTGTAACATTGCAGGGGTAATTGCACATATTTTAGCATCATCTTTAGCTAATACGGTCAATTCATCAGAAATAATTTCAGACCATGATTTCATTCCTTCTGGAGTTTTTGATAATGATTGGCCTGTAACTACATCAAATTTCCCAACTCCATGCCACAATCCAAATTTATCATTTTGAGCAGGTAAATATCCCATTCCCTTTTTTGTCACAACATGTACAACAATGGAACCAGTATGTTTTTTTGCCATTTCTAAAGCAGAAAATAAATCATGAAAATTATGACCATTAATTGGCCCCAGGTAATCAATTCCATATTCAGAAAAAATTGTGTCTTGAATGATTCCTTTTTTGATGGAATCTCTGACATTTTTCATTCCTTGCAATAACACTTGACCGGTACGATCATGACTTAATACTTTTTTTACGTCATCTTTTAAATTTAAATACTGACTAGAAGAACGTAATTTAGAAAAGGCTTTATTCATACCACCAACGTTTTTAGAAATAGACATGTTATTATCATTAAAAATAATAATTACTTTGTGTTTGCTATCACCAATGTTGTTTAACGCTTCCATCGCCATTCCACCTGTTAAGGAACCATCACCAATGATTGCAATAACATGATAATTATCATGATTTAAATCTCTTGCAGTTGCCATTCCTAATGCAGCAGACAATGAAGTAGAGGAATGTCCTGCTTCCCAAGGATCATAAGGACCTTCTGCTCGTTTTTGAAATCCAGATAGACCATGATATTGTCGCAATGTTTGGAATTGACTTGCTCTACCAGTTAAAATTTTATGAATATAAGACTGATGACCTACATCAAAGATGAATTTGTCTGTTGGAGAATCAAATATTTTATGCAAAGCAATTGTTAGTTCAACAACTCCTAAATTGCTAGATAAGTGTCCACCTGTTTTAGAAATAGATTCTATTAAGAACTTACGAATGTCAGCCGCTAAATCAACGCATTGACGAACATTATATTGTTTTAAAAAACTCGGATCTTTAATCGTTTCTATCTTCATAGATTCACCTTAATTCTCTCTATTTTGAACTTCTAATATAATATTTCTGATATAAGATGAATTCATCTGTAATTGATTTAACAAACCAAATACTTGATCAAAGGTTTCTTGTAGCAATGTTTGTGCTTTTTCTAATCCTAAAACAGTAACATAAGTTGCTTTATGATTTTTAAAATCACTCATCGATTTTCCCATTTCTTCCATTGTTTTGGTCACATCAAAGATATCATCCTGGATTTGATAAGCCAAACCAAGCAATTCCCCAATTTCTTTTAATTTATTTACATCTTCTTTCTTTCCTGCATAAATTGCAGGAGCTACTAATGAGATGGAAAGCAATTGTCCTGTTTTATTACGGTGAACATGACGCAATTGTTCAATTGTTACATCTTTTGCATGTTCTAACATCATATCTTCTATTTGCCCTAAGATCATTCCATCTTCCCCTGCAGCTTTTGCTAATTCTGTAACTAATTCAGCAGTATATTTACTAGGGAAAGAAGACATTACCTCAAAGGCTTTGGTCAATAAAGCATCTCCTGCTAAGATTGCAGTTGCTTCATCAAATGCTTTATGACAAGTAAGTTTACCGCGACGATAATCATCATCATCCATAGCTGGTAAATCATCATGAATCAATGAATAAGTATGAATCATCTCAATTGCTGCTGCAATAGGAAATCCTTCCTCTATAGGAAGATTGCAACCGCTCATTACCGAAAAAACAATCCGTGGACGGAATCGTTTTCCTCCAGCTAATAAAGAATACAATTCTGCTTCTTGTACTTTCGAACATTCGTTAGGAAATAAAGAACGTAGATAGTTTTCAAATTCTAACATGACTACTCCTCCTTCTTTTGATGTTGTAATAATACATTTTGTAGTTTTGCATCAAATTCTTTTAATTGCTGATCACAACTCGAAACAAGTTCTAATCCTTCTTCAAATAGATTTAATGCTTCTTTTAAAGGGGTATCCCCTTTCTCTAGTTGATTCACAATTCCATCTAAGCGATTCATCGCTTCTTCAAATGACATCTCTTTCATGCTTCCTTCTCCTTTTTTGTTACACAAGCATCGACAATTCCATCATGGAAACGAACTTGAATGGTTTCATCTATGGCAACATCTTCATAAGAAGATATTTGTTTCTCATTGTAAGATACGATGGCATAACCTCTTTTTAATACTTTTAAGGGGCTATATGCTTCTAACAACTGCAATTGTTTTACCATCTGTTGTTTTGATTTTTCTTGAATATAGAACACATCTTTCTGCATTTGATCTTTCATTTGTTGCAAATGATATTGTTGATTTAGTACAAGTAAATTAGCACTTTGTTGTAACTGCTGTTGTAAAGAAAACAACTGTTGCTTTTTTTGATCATGCTGATGTAAATATCTTTGCAAGCGCTGCATCATCATATCTAACTGTAACATTGGTGTTTCTAATAATCTTTTTTGTATCCTACCCAAACTTTGAGTATATGAAAGAATCGTTTGTTTTACTTGTAAGATATCAGGTGTAACTAATTCTGCAGCAGCAGTAGGTGTAGCAGCTCTACGATCTGCGACAAAATCAACAATGGTCGTATCAATTTCATGCCCTACACCAGTTACAATTGGTGTTTGAACATCGTAAACTGCTCTTGCAACGATTTCTTCATTAAAAGGCCATAAATCTTCAATACTTCCTCCACCACGCGCTAAAATAATAACATCAGCATTTAATGCATCTGCTTCTTTTAAAGCACGAACAATATCATATTTTGCTTGTTCTCCTTGAACTAAAGAATAACATTCATAGAGAGTACATAATGGCCATCTTCTAGCAATTGTTGTACGAATATCTTGTAAAGCTGCAGTTTCAGCTCCGCTGATAACAGCAATTCTCATAGGATATTTAGGTAGAGCTTTTTTATGGTTTTCATCAAACAGCCCATCCATAGATAACTGTTTTTTTAACCGTTCAAATTCTAAATATAAATCACCAATTCCATCTTCCTGTATTTTACTAGCATAAATTTGATATTGACCACTCGCTTCAAATACAGATAGATTCCCTTTGACAATTACTTTCATTCCATTTTTAGGTATCAGTTTATTTTTCATAGCATAAGAAGCAAACATCACACAAGATACTCTAGAACGTTCATCCTTTAATGTAAAATACCAATGACCACTGGAATGATTGGTAAAATTCGATATTTCACCCTGTATTAAAATCCCCTGTAACAAAGAATCTGCATCGATTTTTCCCTTTATATATCGATTTAAGGCAGAAACTGACCACATGGGTTGACTCATAGCTGATCTAATACTCCATTAATAAGCTTATATGCTTCTTCATCACAATAATGTTTTGTTAATTCAACAGCTTCATTCACAATAATTGCTTTATCCAATTCCCCTTCGTGAATTTCACTTGCTGCCATTAATAAAATAGCTCGTTCAACATAACCTAAACGATCAAAAGTCCAGTCTTTTAAATGATGGTTTATCTGTTCCGTATATTCTTCTGCATTATTTAATGCATTAATTGTTGTAGAAACAATAAAAGAAATGGAATCTTTATCATTTAAGTCTAAGTTATCTTCAAAGATCGTATCAATATCTGTATTTAATAATAAGTATTGATAGATACATGTCATAATAATTTCTCTTTGTTTACGACGTTTCATACTATAACCTCCGTTCTATATTTTAACATGATATGTCATTACTGAAAACATAAAATCTCTCGTTTTATCTTAAAAAAGCTTCAAAAAGAAAAGTACCGATTAAATCGGTACTAGAACAGGAATCCTACAACGTTGATTTTAATATCATTACACTTGATATCAGTCATCTGTTCAATCATTTGTTGAATTTTTCTTTGTATCTGTTCACAAGAAGAATTGACATTTACTCCATATTTAAGTCTAATATCCAAAACAATGGACAATTTATTATTTACGACTTTACAGGTTACTGGTTGATGAAATGGAGTAGCTGGTCCTAAATACCAAGTATCCTCTTCTTCAATCGTGTAACGTGTAATGGCCTCCAACACATGTTTTGAAATAGCAATCAAGCCAATATTTCGATTGATTGTAGGAATAACGATATATTCCATTGCCATAGTTATCACTCTCCTTGTTTTTACTATATCATATTTCAGAAACTTTGCAAAATGAAATCGTATTCTATTTTAATGCACGATGTCCAATATCATGACGATAGAATAAATCATCGCAATGAATCGATTCAACCAATTGATAAGCTTTTTGATAAGCTTCTTCTATAGTATCTCCTTCTCCACTTACAAATAAAACTCTTCCACCATTAATGGTATAGTGATCGGTATCAAAAGCAGTTCCCATATGTAAGATGCTTGGCGCTTGTTGATCGATTCCATCAATTCTTGCTCCTTTATTGGAATGTTCTGGATATCCTTTCGCTGCCATTACTACCCCTAAATATGTTTTATTAGAGAATGAATAAACGGGTTTTTTCTGATGAAGAACATCCATTACAATTTGATATAAATCCCCTTGTAAAGCTTGCAAAATGACTTCAGTTTCAGGATCACCAAAGCGACAATTGAATTCAATGGTTTTTACTCCATCTTTGGTAGCCATGAATCCACCATATAAGATTCCACAATAGGAACGATCTTCTTGAACCATCGCTTTTGCCATCGGCTGCATAATTTTATCCATTGCTTCATCAACTAAATCATTGGATAAATGAGTAACTGGAGTATAGGCACCCATACCTCCAGTATTTAATCCTTCATCACGATCAAAAGCACGTTTATGATCTTGTGCAATTTGCATTGGATATACATTTGTACCATTTACAAAAGCTAATAAAGAAAATTCTTCCCCTTCTAAATATTCTTCAATGACTAATTGACTACCTGCAGTACTGAATTTTTGATTACACATCATTTCATATAACTCATGTTGTGCTTCTTCCAATGTCTTTGCAATTACAACACCTTTACCTGCAGCTAACCCGTCTGCTTTCAAAACGATTGGAAACGATTGTTTTGTTAAATAAGCGTTAGCTGAGTTGTAATCTTCAAACGATTCATAGTTGGCCGTAGGGATTCCATATTTTTTCATGATATCCTTACTAAATCGTTTGCTACCTTCAATAATTGCAGCATTTTTACGAGGCCCAAAGATAGTAAGCCCCTCTTTTTCGAATTCATCAACAATACCATTAACTAATGGAACTTCTGGTCCAACAAAAGTTAAATCAATTTCTTCCGCTTTCACAAATTGAATCAAAGCATCAAAATCATTGACACCAATTTTGACACAAGTTGCAACATCTGTCATGCCTACATTTCCTGGGGCAACAAAAACTTCTTCAACAAGTGGTGATTGACTAAATTTCCATGCTAATGCATGTTCACGACCACCTGATCCAATAACTAGAACTTTTGCCATTAGTGTTTAAAATGTCTCTTTCCAGTATAAACCATTGCCATTCCGTTTTTATCGCAGGCAACAACAGAATCTTCATCGCGAATGGATCCACCAGGTTGGATCACTGCCGTAATACCATATTCTGCAGCTAATGTTACAGTATCATCCATTGGGAAGAAGGCATCACTAGCCATGACTGCTCCTTTTGCTTTTTCACCGGCTTGTTCTAAAGCGATTTTAGCAGCACCTACTCGGTTCATTTGACCAGCACCAATTCCTAATGTCTGTCCATCTTTTACAATAACGATAGCATTGCTCTTTACATGTTTCACTACTTTATTTCCAAACAGCATATCTTGAATTTCTTGTTCAGTTGGAGCTTTTTGAGTTACTACTTTTAACATATCTGCAGTTACTTCAGCAGTATCTACATCTTGCATTAATAAACCGCCAGAAACAGAAACAAATTGACGTGTATAATTTGTTTTTGCTTCTTTCTTGAATGTCATAACACGTAAATTTTTCTTTTTCGTTAAAATTTCTAAAGCTTCTTTTGTATAACTTGGAGCTAAGATGATTTCTAAGAACATAGAATGTAATTCAATAGCAATTGCTTCATTCACTTCTTCATTAAAGGCAACGATTCCACCAAAAATACTAACCATATCTGCTTCATAAGCTTTTCTCCAAGCTTGATATAATGTATCTGCTGTACCAATTCCACATGGATTCATATGCTTAACAGCTACACAGCATGGAGTATCTTTAAATTCTTTTAGCATTTGCAATGTTGCATTAGCATCTTGAATATTATTATATGACAATTCTTTTCCATGTAATTGTTCTGCATGAGCAATTGAATATGGTGTTTCATGCATATCAACATAGAAACAAGCGTTTTGATGAGGATTTTCTCCATAACGAAGTGCTTGTTTCTTATCAAATGTTAAAGTTACATGTTCAGTAAAATCTTCTTCTACATAATTTGTCATATATTCAGCAATCATTGCATCATAATTTGCAGTTGTACGATATACTTTTGCAGCTAATTTTTCTCTCGTTTTTAAAGTCGTATCTCCAAATTCAGCAATTTCAGCCAATACTTGATTATAATCTGCTACATCTGTAACTACAGTCACATATTTATGGTTTTTAGCAGCACTTCTAAGCATACTAGGACCACCGATATCGATGTTTTCGATTGCTTCTGCATGCGTAAATCCTTCTTTAGAAATCGTTTGTTTAAATGGATATAAATTAACACAAACCAAATCAATCATTTCAATGGAAAGATCTTTACATTGTTGCATATGTTTTTCGCTATCACGAACAGATAATAATCCACCATGAACCAATGGATGCAATGTTTTTACACGACCATCTAAGATTTCTGGAAAACCTGTTACATCATCAATTGCAACGGTTGAAACTCCAGCCGCATCTAATGCTTTTTTTGTTCCTCCAGTAGAAATGATCTGATAACCATGTTTTACTAATCCTTGTACAAAAGGAATTAAATTTGTTTTGTCGCTAACACTCACTAAAGCACGTTTCATTTTGTTCCCTCCCACAATTTCTTTAACGTATTCGAATATAAAACATGTTCAATTGCATGAATTCTGTGTTCTATCTCCTCTAAAGTCATACCCTTTTCTACATCAAATGATTCTTGAGAAATAATGGTCCCGGTATCCATGCCACTATCTACATAATGAATAGAAACTCCCATTTTTTTTGCACCAGCAGCAACTGCTTGCCCAATCGCATCTTTCCCTTTAAAATCAGGTAATAAAGATGGATGAATATTAACGATATGATTTTGATAAGGAGTTAATAACACATCAGTTATTAATCGCATATATCCTGCTAAAACAATTTCTTCAACCTTTAATTCTTGCAATCGCTGTAATATAGCTGTTTCGTAATCTTTCTTACTAGGAAATTCTTTTGGTGATAAGACTAAGGTCTCTACTTGACGTCTTTTTGCTTTTTCAATAACAGCAGCTTTTGGCTGATCTACGACTAATAGTACAATCTCTGCATCTAAGTTTCCCTTTAAAATCGAGTCATGAATGGCTTCAAAGTTACTTCCTGTTCCTGAAGCAAATACGGCAATTCGCTTCATTGAATATCAACTCCTGAACCACGAACTACTTTTCCGATAACTCTAGGATCTTCTCCCTGTGCCTTTAAGATTTCACAAGTTTCTTCTACATCTTTTTCATCAACAACTAAAATCATTCCTACTCCCATGTTAAAGACATGATACATTTCTTCTTCATCCATTCCAGAAATCTTTTGTAAGAATGGGAAAATTTCAGGTATATTCCAAGTTCCTTTTTGAATTTGAATACCTAATCCTTCTTTTAGACAACGAGGCATATTTTCATGGAATCCACCACCTGTAATATGTGCAATACCATGAACATTGATGGTTTTTAGAACTTCACATACAGGTTTTACATAAATACGAGTAGGAGTTAATAAAACGTTCCCTAAAGTATCTGATAAGCCTTCATATTGCGTATTTAAGTCTAATGAATGATCTTTTAATACGATTTTACGAACTAAAGAGAAACCGTTAGAATGGACTCCACTACTTGCTAAAGCAATCACGATGTCACTTTCTTTGGTTTGATCACCTGTGATCATCTTGCTTTTTTCCACGACACCAACCGTGAAACCAGCGATATCATAATCATCTACATCATACATATCCGGCATCTCAGCTGTTTCTCCGCCAATTAAAGCACAATTGCTTAAGACACAACCATCAGCAACACCTTTTACAATTTGCTCGATTTTAGCAGGATCATTGTGTCCTACAGCAATATAATCTAAGAAAAATAATGGTGTTGCTCCCTGAGCTAATACATCATTCACACACATAGCAACAGCATCTTGACCAATGGTATCATGTTTATCCATCATAAATGCTAATTTTAACTTCGTTCCAACACCATCTGTTCCACTTACCAAAACAGGTTCTTTCATATTTAATAATGATAAATCAAATAATCCACCGAAAGAACCAATTCCACCGACTGTTCCTAAGCGTTTTGTTCTTTCAATATGTTTTTTAATACGTTCTACGGATTCATAACCAGCTTCTAAATTTACACCAGCATCTGCATATTGTTTACTCATGTGATTCTCCTTACTTATCATTTTTATTAGCATTCGAAATTGCATCAAATAATGGGGTTGGATAATGACTAGTAAAGCAAGCCATGCACATATCTTTTGCACCGATTGCTTTTCGTAATCCATCTTCTGATAAGAATGCTAAACTATCAGTCCCAATTGCTTCATTAACTTCATCCACATTTTTAAATGCACTGATTAACTCATCATATGTATTGGTATCAACACCATAGAAACAAGGAGCAATCATTGCTGGAGACGCAATACGCATATGAACTTCTTTTGCTCCCATATCCCGTAACATGGTAACGATCTGTTTAGAAGTTGTACCACGAACAATAGAATCATCAATAACGACAATCCGTTTCCCATTTACTACAGAACGAATAGGAGATAATTTCATCTTAACCCCACGTTCCCGTAATTCTTGAGAAGGTTCAATAAAGGTACGTCCCATATATTTATTTTTTAATAGACCTGTTTCTAAAGGAATTCCACTTTCTTCCGCATAACCACTTGCGGCTGATAAACTAGAATCAGGAACTCCAATTACAATATCCGCATCTACATAAGCTTCTTTTGCTAACTGGCGACCACAAGCTTTTCTCGATAAATGAACATTGATTCCACAGATGTCACTATCTGGTCTAGAAAAGTAAATGTATTCCATAGAACAGATCTTATCATAGGTTTCTTCACTATAGAATGTAGATTGAATTCCTTTTTCAGAAATCGTAATAATTTCAGCTGGTTTAATATCACGTATGAAAGTAGCACCAATCACATCAAATGCACATGTTTCACTACTTACTACATATCCATCCCCTAATTTACCTAAGCTTAATGGACGTAAACCATAACGGTCTCTCATAGCATACATTTTATCTTTTGTTAAAACAACAAAGGCAAAACCACCTTCTAGTTGAGGCAATGCCGTTT
>JAQXZJ010000095.1 GCA_029227155.1 Erysipelotrichaceae bacterium | reverse complement strand
AAAGTGAAATTTCTCCAGAAGAAAAATTATTGCTTGCTATCTTTGGTGAAAAATCTAGAGAAGTTAGAGATAATTCCTTTAAATTAGAACATGGTGCTGCTGGTATCGTTCAATCAGTACGTATCTTCAAGCGGAGTGAAGGGCATGAACTTCCTCCTGGAGTAAATGAAGTAGTTAAGGTATATATCGTTCAGAAACGTAAGATTTCTGAAGGAGATAAGATGGCAGGACGTCATGGTAACAAAGGGGTTATTTCTAAGATCCTTCCTGTAGAAGATATGCCATATCTTCCAGATGGAACACCTGTTGATATCATGTTGAACCCATTCGGTGTACCTTCTCGTATGAATATTGGACAGGTATTGGAAATCCACTTAGGTATGGCTGCTAAGAAGTTAGGAGTTAAGTTTGCGACTCCTGTATTCGATGGTATCAACAATGAAGAATTGCAAGATATCTTAAGAGAAGCAAACAGTACAAAAGATGGAAAAACAGTCTTGTATGATGGACGTACTGGGGAACCATTTGATCAACGGATCGCTGTTGGTGTCATGTATATGATTAAGTTGGCACACATGGTTGATGATAAATTGCATGCACGTAGCACGGGTCCTTACTCTCTAGTTACTCAACAACCATTAGGTGGTAAAGCACAACGTGGTGGTCAAAGATTTGGAGAAATGGAAGTTTGGGCATTGGAAGCTTATGGTGCAGCTCATACGTTACAAGAAATCTTGACTGTAAAATCAGATGATATTACAGGAAGAACGAAGACTTATGAAGCAATTATCAAAGGTAAGAATATTCCTGAACCAGGTATTCCTGAATCTTTCCGGGTATTGAAGCATGAGTTGCAAGCGTTGGCAATTGATGTGAAGATGCTGGATGAAAATGGAAATGAAGTCAATTTGGAGAAGAATGCGGAAGATGAAGCAACTGCTCCAATCGTGAAAGAAGAATATGTTGTCGAAAAGGATGATGCAACATCATTTGTAGATGACGATGAAATTGAAGAAGCTGCTGTGGCAGGTTTTGATGACCTGGATGAGCAGTACTAAGAAGGAGGTAAGAAAACATTATGAGTACTAATAATTTTGCCTCAATTAAGGTTGGATTAGCTTCTCCTGAACGAATTCGCGAATGGTCTCATGGGGAAGTGAAGAAACCAGAAACAATTAACTATCGTTCTCAAAAACCAGAACGTGATGGATTATTCTGTGAACGCATTTTCGGCCCTAGCAAGGACTGGGAATGTTATTGCGGAAAGTATAAAAAAGTACGTTATAAGGGTGTTGTTTGCGACCGCTGTGGTGTAGAAATTACCAAGTCTAGTGTTCGTCGTGAACGGATGGGGCACATTGAATTAGCGGCTCCAGTTGCTCATATCTGGTATTTAAGAGGAACCCCTTCTCGTATGGCTTTGCTTTTAAATGTTGCGCCTAAAGCGTTAGAAGAAGTTGTATATTTTGTATCTTGGATCGTAACGGATCCACAGGATACCAAATTAGAATACAAACAAGTGCTTTCTGAACGGGAATACCGTGATGCGATTGCTCTATATGGTACTGGAAGCTTCGTAGCTAAAACAGGTGCGGAAGCAGTAAAGACCTTATTAGAACAAGTAGATTTACAAGCAGAATTAAATTCAGTGAAAGCAGAATTAGAAAATGCACAAGGAGACAAACGGAAGAAATTAATCAAACGTTTAGAAACAGTAGAAGCATTTGTTGAATCTGATAACCAACCAGAATGGATGATTCTGACAGTATTACCTGTTATTCCACCAGATTTAAGACCAATGTTGCAATTGGATGGTGGACGTTTTGCTACAAGTGATCTAAATGATTTATATCGTCGTGTTATTACTCGTAACAATCGTTTGAAAAAGTTGCTTGAGTTAGGAACTCCTGCAATCATCGTTCAAAACGAAAAACGTATGTTACAAGAAGCAGTAGATGCTTTAATTGATAACGGTAGACGTAGTAAACCAATCACAGGTGCTGGTGGACGTTCTTTGAAATCTCTTTCTCATAGTTTGAAAGGTAAACAAGGACGGTTCCGTCAAAACTTGTTAGGTAAGCGTGTAGACTTCTCTGGACGTTCTGTAATTGCGGTTGGACCAGATTTGAAGATGTATCAATGTGGATTACCAAGAGAAATGGCAATTCAATTATTCAAACCTTTTGTAATCAATGAAATTGTGCATCGTGGAATTGCTGGAAACCCAAAAACAGCAGAAAAATTAATTGATCGTTTAGATCCAAGAGTATGGGACATCGTTGAATATGTCATTCAAGATCACCCAGTACTATTGAACCGTGCGCCTACGTTGCATAGATTAGGAATTCAGGCTTTCATGCCTAAATTAGTAGAAGGACGTGCAATCCGTCTTCATCCATTAGTAACTCCTGCATTTAATGCGGACTTCGATGGTGACCAGATGGCTGTACACGTACCTTTGAGTGAAGAAGCATGCTGTGAAGCCAAGGTGTTAATGTTAGGTTCTAATAATATTTTAGGGCCAAAAGATGGAAAACCAATTGTAACTCCATCACAAGACATGGTACTTGGTAACTATTACTTGACAATGGAAGAAACAGCAGAAGAGTTCTATGAACAAGCAGAAATGTATCGTGCACTTGATGATGAAGATTCTGCAAAACAATACATGATTTATGGAGATTCTGAAGGTCGTGTTTACAAAGATATCAATGAAGTATTGATGGCATATGAAACCAAGCAAACACACTTACACTCTCGGATTGCTGTTCGTGCAAACTCGATTAATAAAACAAGTTTCACTCCTGAACAGGAAGGTCAATATTTAATTACAACTGTTGGGAA
Source organism: Erysipelotrichaceae bacterium (assembly GCA_029227155.1). GTDB lineage: Bacteria > Bacillota_I > Bacilli_A > Erysipelotrichales > Erysipelotrichaceae > RGIG4607. The sequence continues at coordinate 6,201 of JAQXZJ010000095.1, read as the reverse complement.
GATTATCTTTAATGATATGTTCCCACAAGACTTCCCATACATTAATGAAGTAACAAAGAGTGGCGATTGTTTCATCAAAACTCCTGATAAATATTTCACACCTATGGGAACGGACATTAAAGCTTTCATTAAAGCATTGCCTATTTCTAGTGCGGTTACAAAATCGAACTTAGGAGATGTTATTGGTGCAATCTTTAAACGCTATAGTAATGATCAGGGGGATACCTATAAGATCTTTGATAAGATCAAAGACAATGGATTTAAATATTCTAGTGTTTCTGGAATGACCGTTTCTTTGGATGATATTAAAGTATCTCCAAATAAAGCACATTATGTAGAAGAAGGTAAAGAAAAAGCTGCTGTATTAATGAAGCTTTATAAACGTGGTAAGTTAACTGGACCTGAATGGGAAAAACACCTAAATGAACTTTGGGGTGGAATCAAGGATAAATTGGGTGATGAATTGATGGCTGCGTTGCCTCGTAAAAACCCAATTAACATGATGGCTACTTCTGGTGCCCGTGGTAACAAATCACACTTTACTCAGCTTGCTGGTATGCGTGGATTAATGGGTAAACCAACGCAGTCAAAATCAACGAAAGAATATCAATCTTCGATTATCGAAGTTCCTATTTACTCAAACTTCCGTGAAGGATTGGATGTAAGTGAATTCTTTATTTCTACTCACGGTGTTCGTAAAGGATTAACAGATACTGCGTTAAAGACTGCTGAATCTGGATATCTAACTCGTCGTTTGGTTTATGTTGACCAAGATGTTATTTTTACGGAAGAAGATTGTGGTAATGATAAAGCATATTTAGTAGAAAACATCGTTGACCGTAAGACAGGAACGATTATTGAAAAACTATATGATCGTTTAGTTGGTCGTTTTATCAAGCAAGATTTCTACGATCCAGATACTGGAGAGTTGATCATCGCTAGTGATGAATACATTACCGAAGCAATAGCTCAACGAATCGTAGAGTCAGGTGCTGAAAAAGTATATATTCGAAATACATTTGTATGTGATTCTACATATGGTGTATGTAAGAAGTGTTATGGACGTAACATGGCAACTGGTAAAGTGGTTGAAGTGGGAGAATCTATTGGTATCATGGCCGCTCAATCAATTGGTGAACCTGGTACACAGTTAACGATGAGAACATTCCATACTGGTGGAGTTGCCGGTGGTGGAGATATCACTCAAGGGTTGCCTCGTGTTGAAGAATTATTCGAAGCACGTTGTCCAAAACATCCTGCATTGTTAGCGAAGATTTCTGGTGAAATAACTGCAGTGGAAGAAATTGAAAACCATGGTGGTACCAGAATTGTCATTAGCAATGAAAATGAAAGTATTGAACATAAAGCAGATCCTACTCAAGTGATTCGCAGTTGGATCAAACCTGGTTATCAAATTGAAGCAGGTGACAAATTGACAGAAGGTTCTGTTAATCCAAAAGAATTACTAGAAGTTGCAGATGTACAAGCTGTTCAAAACTATATCTTAAAAGAAGTTAAGAAAGTATATGAATCACAAGGTATTAGTATTTCCGATAAGCACTTGGAAGTTATGATTCGTCAGATGTTACGTAAAGTTGTTATCATTGAAGGAAATGACACAGGATATAGTGCTGGAAAACAGATCAGTTTGGTTCAAATTACTGAAAAGAACAATGAAGTATTGATGGAAGGTGGAACACCTGCAGTCTTCGGACCTACTTTGCTAGGTATTTCTAAATCTTCTGTTGAGACTGATTCATTCTTATCAGCAGCAAGTTTCCAAGAAACAACAAAAGTATTGACCGAAGCAAGTATCAAAGGTAAGGTTGACCACTTAATCGGATTAAAAGAAAATGTTATTATTGGTAAACTAATTCCTGCTGGAACCGGTTCTAAAGCAGATCGTGAAACTACACGCTTAATTGAATCTATGGCTGCCGAAATGAAACGTAAGAAATTAGAACGTTATCATGAAGAAAATGCTAGCGAAAATTCAGAGTTGTCTTCTATTATTTCTCAAGTAGTAAATAAAGAACAGGCGATCATGTCTGAAGTAATGAATGAACAAGATTCAGATTTAGAAACCGAAGAAACAGAAGAATAACCAAAGAGGCAATCGTTATGATTGCCTCTTTTGTAAGAAGTATTCGTATGATATACTAAAATTCAGTTTTAGGAGGAAAATGTATGAAAAAGCTATGTACGACTTTGGTAGTAAACGGAATTTCATTATTTCTTATTTCCTATTTATTTGAAGGGATTACTATTGAAAACTCAGCAATGATTACCATGATATTGGTATTATGGTTATTCAATTCATTTATTAAACCGATTCTAGAAATCTTAGCATTTCCAGTAACGATATTAACCTTAGGACTCTTTAGTTTTGTAATCAATGGGTTTGTGTTATATTTATCATTTTCCTTTGTATCAGGTGCAAGCTGTGATTCCTTTATAACCTGTATTGGAGCAGGGATCGTGTTATCAGTTTTGAATACAGCATTTTCGGGGGTGTTTAAAAAATGAAGAAGTTAGCATTTTGTTTACTGCTATGCCTATGCTTGGTTGGATGTCAAAAAGAACCTGAAATTTTACCACGTGGTAGTGAAATTAAAATGATGGTCGCAACTGATTTACACTATCTGGCAAAAGATTATCATGATGATGGAATTAAATCACAGAGTTTATATGAATTAAGAGATGGGAAAATAGTAAAATACATTACAGAAATTACACAGACATTTATTGATACCGCTTTGGAAGTTCATCCAGATGTTGTCTTATTAACAGGGGATCTAACATTTAATGGAGAAGAAGCTTCCCATCAGGAATTAGCTAAGATGTTACAACCGTTAATTGATGAAGGAATTCAAGTATTGGCCATTCCAGGGAATCATGATATTCGTAATCCTTATGCATATTCCTATCGTGAGGATAAAATCTATTATGAAAATACTGTTGAAGCAGAAGATTTCCGTAAGATCTATCAAAACTGTGGTTACCGATATGCAAGTAGTAAAGATGAAAATTCATTAAGTTATTTGTATAAAATCAGTGAAGATATTTGGCTTTTATTACTCGACACCAACGGTTATGAGTATAATTCTGGCTTTGGATTAAACAATATCGGTAAAATAAAAGAGGGTACTATGGATTGGGTAAAACAATGCTATGCGGATGCTGAAATGCAAGATGCAACAATCTATACGGTCAGTCATCATAGCCTTCTGAATAATCCATATTTACATTCAGATGATTATCGTATTCAAAACGGAAAAGAATTCAGAGAATGGATTGCAACTCATGGTACTTCTGTTCACTTTAGTGGACATATCCATACGCAATCGATTATCTCCGAAACCATTGAAGGGAAAGAAGTATATGAAATCACTACCGAGTCATTGGCCGTTTCAGAAAATTTATATGGAATGGTCACAATTTCACCAGATTCATTTACATATGAAGCAAAGGGATTAGATGTAGATAGTTGGGCTTTCAACAATCAAATCAAAAATCCGGAATTATTAGATTTCAAAAATTATGCAAGACAATTCTATCAAGATGTGTCTTACAAGCATTTCTTATCGAATTATGAATCCATTGAAGTAGAACAATCCGTAAAAGAAAAAGTTGCGTATCTTTTAGCGGTTTCAAATCCATACTATTTTAGCGGAAACATAGATGAGATTGCAGAAGAATTGATGGAAACAGAAGAGTATTCTACTGCAATTCAGTTTCAAGACCAGTTCTCTAGCAATTATTTGCAACGAATCTATACAAAAAGAGCGTTGAATCAAAGAAATTTAACAATTTCCTTGAATAAAGAATAAAAAGTAATTGACAGAGTATTCGGGATGTTTTATACTTAATTCGCTTATGCGGAATATGGTTCCAGAAATGGAACCAATTCGTTGAAGATGAAAAGACACACCTGAGACTGTGTGTCATAGTTGAAAGGAGGAAATGTTGAATGCCAACAATTAATCAGTTAGTACGTAGCGGACGGGAAAACAAAGTCTGGAAATCAAAATCACCAGCTTTAAATAGAGGATACAACTCATTGAAACGTCGTCCAACCAATCTTAGTTCACCTCAAAAACGTGGGGTTTGTACACGTGTAGGTACAATGACACCTAAGAAACCTAACTCAGCTTTACGTAAATATGCTCGTGTACGTTTAAGCAATAACATGGAAGTTACAGCTTATATTCCAGGTATCGGACATAACTTACAAGAACATAGTGTTGTGTTAATTCGTGGAGGACGTATCAAAGACTTGCCAGGGGTTCGTTATCACATTATTCGTGGTACATTAGACTGTGCTGGTGTAGCTAATCGTAATCAAAGCCGCTCTTTATATGGAGCAAAGAGACCAAAAAAGGCTAAATAAACCGTTGATTGTGAAAGGAGGAATTATGAATGCCTAGAAAAGGACATGTCGCAAAAAGAGACGTTTTACAGGATCCAATTTATAACTCAAAATTGGTTACACGCTTAATCAACAAAATCATGATCGACGGAAAAAGAGGAGTCGCTCAAACGATTTTGTATAACGCTTTTGAAATCGTAGAAGAAAAAACTGGAAGAGAACCAATGGAAGTTTTCGAACAAGCATTGGATAACATCATGCCTGTTTTGGAACTAAAAGTACGCCGTGTTGGTGGTGCTAACTATCAAGTTCCAGTAGAAGTTTCTCAAGAAAGACGTTTAACATTAGGGTTACGTTGGATGGTAAACTATGCTCGTCTACGTAATGAAAAAACAATGGAAGCACGTTTAGCTAACGAAATCATTGACGCTTCAAATGGCGTTGGTGGATCTGTTAAGAAACGTGAAGACACTCATAAAATGGCTGATGCTAACAAAGCATTTGCTCATTATCGCTGGTAGGAGGTTGCTTCAATGGCACGTCAATATTCGCTTGAAAATACAAGAAATATCGGTATCATGGCGCACATCGATGCTGGTAAGACAACCACTACAGAACGTATTTTGTACTATACAGGAAAAAATCACAAAATTGGTGAAACTCATGATGGTGCAAGTACAATGGACTGGATGGTTCAGGAGAAGGAACGTGGTATCACGATTACTTCTGCTGCAACAACAGCTGCATGGAAAGGTCACCGCATCAATATTATCGATACACCGGGCCACGTAGACTTCACAGTTGAAGTTGAACGTTCTTTGCGTGTATTAGATGGTGCTGTTACGGTATTAGACGCAAAAGCTGGTGTAGAACCTCAAACAGAAACTGTTTGGAGACAAGCTTCAAACTATGGCGTTCCTCGTTTGGTATTCATCAATAAGATGGATGCTACAGGAGCTGACTTCTACATGGCAGCAAACACAATTAATCAACGTTTAGGTGCAAAGGCTGCTCCTATTCAGTTGCCAATTGGTGTTGAAAACTATTTCGATGGTTTGATCGACTTAGTTGAAATGAAAGCTTATGCTTTCGCAAAAGATTTAAAATCTAAAGATACTGAAATCGAAATTCCAGCTGATATGCAAGAAAAAGCTGAATTGTATCGTATGCAATTATTAGAAATGTTAGCAGATTTCGATGAAGACTTAATGATGATGATTCTAGAAGGAGAAGAACCTTCTGTAGAAATGATCAAAGCAGCTATCCGTAAAGCTACGATTACTGGTGAATTCTTTGCTGTAATGTGTGGTTCTGCTTACAAGAACAAAGGTGTAGTAGAAATGTTGGATGCTGTAATTGATTATCTTCCTTCTCCATTAGATATTCCTTCAATTAAAGGAACATTAGAAGATGGTACAGAAGAATATCGTCATGCGGATGATAAAGAACCATTCTCAGCATTGGCATTTAAAGTAATGACTGACCCATTTGTTGGACGTTTAACATACTTCAGAGTTTACTCTGGTATTGCGAAAGCTGGTTCTTATGTATTGAACGCTACAAAAGAACAAAAAGAACGTCTTGGACGTTTGGTTCAAATGCATGCAAACCATCGTGAAGATATCGAAGAAGTAAATGCTGGTGATATTGCTGCAGCGATCGGTTTGAAATACACAACAACTGGTGATACATTGTGTGATGAAAAATCTCCAATTATCCTTGAAAACATGGTTTTCCCTGAACCAGTTATTGAATTGTCTTTGGAACCAAAATCAAAAGCTGACCAAGATAAAATGGGATTAGCTCTTAGCAAATTGGCTGAAGAAGACCCT
>JAQXZJ010000094.1 GCA_029227155.1 Erysipelotrichaceae bacterium | reverse complement strand
TCATTATATTTTTCTTCTTTGAAAGCCATACACTATTCTCCCTTCAGCAATAGTAACACATGTTCCGTCAACGGAGGATACTCTCCAACATCTAAAGAATTATCCAACCACAAAATTTCCATACGCAAACGTTTTAGATACACAACTCATTACCACAAACAAGCATCATCCGTTTGACCTGATGAAACTTTCTAACATATAAAATCATCAATAAAATAATCGGATATAGTAAATATGTACAAGATGTATACGTTTCAACCATCAGTTTTGATTTGCCATTCTATTGAATCGTTAATACAAAGTAATTTTTCTTTCCTTTTCGAATCGTAACGAAGGAATGATCAAATGCCATATCACGATTCAACATATAGTTTTCTTCTTTAATTCGTTCTCCATTGACTAAAATACCATTCTTTAATAAATCTCTTGCTTCTCTTTTGCTAGAAGCAATCTTACAATTCACCATAGCATCAATTAAAGTAGTATTATCTTCAATCATTTCCGTTTTTGCATCTGCCAAAGCTAATTTAATTTCTGCAGGATTCAATTCCCGAATATCGCCACCAAACAAGACATTCGTAATCTTTTTTGCGCTTTGCAATCCTTCTTCTTTGTGAACCAAAATGGTCAATTCTTCTGCTAATGCTTTCTGTGCTTCACGCAAATGTGGTGCCGTTTTCATTGATTCTTCTAATGCTTCAATTTCTTCCTTAGAACGGAATGACAACCGTTTTAAGTAATCAATTACATCATCATCCGCAACATTCAACCAGAATTGATAGAATTCATAAGCACTTGTTTTTGTAGGATCTAGCCAAACATTCTTACCTTCACTTTTTCCAAACTTGCTTCCATCACTTTTGGTAATTAATGGGGAAGTAATACCATATACTTTCGCATCCGTTTTAATTTTACGAATCAATTCACAGCCACTAGTTAAATTTCCCCATTGGTCACTACCACCAATCTGTAATTCACATTGGTAAGTTTCATATAAATGTAGCCAGTCTAACGCTTGTAAAATCGTATATGTAAATTCAGTAAAAGAAATTCCTTTTTCTAAACGAGAAGCTACAACATCTTTATTGATCATATAGCTAACATTAAAATGTTTTCCATAATCTCTTAGAAATTCGATGACATTGATCTTACTAATCCAATTATAGTTATTTTCCATAATTGCTGCATTATCACCATCAAAGTCTAAAAACATACTTAATTGTTTTCGAATACACTCAGCATTGTATTGTACTTCTTCCAAAGTTAATAATTTACGTTCTGTTGTAGGACGTGGATCTCCAATCATACCTGTTGCCCCACCACATAAAGCAATTGGACGATGTCCTGCTTTCTGATAACGACGTAATAATAAGATTTGTTGTAAATGTCCAACATGCAAAGAATCTGCTGTAGGATCAAAGCCACAATAACAAGTAGCTGGCTGTTTTAATCGTTCTTTCAATCCTTCAAAATCTGTTACATCTTTTACTAAACCCCGCCACTGTAATTCTTCAATAAAATCCATATTTTCTCCTCCTATTAAATAAAAAAGCGTCCCTCCAAGGACGCTTTTGCGTGGTACCACCTTAGTTTAACCTTCATACATGAAAGTCACTCAATCATTGTTATCGCCAATGCTACGTCTTTTGTTAAAAGAAGCTCCGAGGTGTATTCCTAAGCCATCCCTCATGATTTCCACCAGCCATCATGTCTCTATCAGTCTTTGAACTTAGTACTCTTTCTCATCAACGCCTACATATCATACAATTTATTTTGTTGATTGTCTAGGAGTAAATAGATAACTCAACTCAATTTCTTTATCGATAATCTCATCTTTATTCAACATCTTCGTCATGATTCTCATCGCAACTGCGCCTAAATCATAACTTGGAATACTGAAACTTGATAGTTGCGGACGAACCATATCGTTATACTTAGAATCATTCGCACAGAAGATTTCCACTTCATCCGGTACCGAAATTTGATTCTCCTGACAACTGTTTAAAGCTGCTAAGGCTTGAGAATCCCGATTTGCAATAATCAAACGGTGACGATTCTGTTTAAAATAATTACTTAGATACCCATACGTCGTCCGATATTCACTTGGAATCTCAATTCTTCCGTTAAATTCTTTACCAAAATCCGCAAACGCTTCCTTAGCACCTGCTAAAATTTGTTCATCAGCCAATGGATTTTTACGATCTTGAATGATTCCAATATCATCAATACCATTACGCAAATAGGAAGATACCAACTCATAGATTGCCTTCTTCGTATCAACAAACACTGAACAGATATTATCCCCATGCATACGATTACCAATATAAACAATTGGAACATTGTAATTCTTCAACGTATTTAATTCCTCAGCCTTCAGATGATCATTATATACGATTACCCCATCCACATGAGACTTAATGATATTCTCAATAATTTCATTCATTTCATTAATCCCTGCAGTGGAAGTATGCAACACAATGTTATACTTATAAATTTTGGCTACATTCAACAATCCATTGATGATCTTACCGATGTAGCTAAAACTAGATTCCGGAACGACCAATGCAATGGATGTTGTCTTTTGCAAAGCTAACCCTTGGGCAATTGCATTTGGTTTGTATTCTAACTTTGCAATTGCAGCCTGTACCCGCTGTCTTGTTTCCTCACGAACCACACTCGAACCATTAATTACGCGCGATACCGTGGCCAAAGAAACTCCAGCTTCATGAGCTACACTATAAATGGTAACTCGCTTCATATCATCCTTGGGTAGTCGTCCAGCCATATCTCATCACCTATTCCTTATTATCTGTTTTTAACCATTTTTTTAATTGTTCTGTCGTTTTTTCTGCAACATCAACAATTCCATTTTTCAATTGATCCATTTTTTCTTGGACTTTTGGATCTTCCATCTTTTCTTTTACGGCATCCATACCTTTATCAGCCGCATCTTTGATCTTATCTACAGTTTCCTGAACTTTCGGATCCTTCATCACCTGATGATACGCATCCACAACGGTATCCACTGTTTTTTCTGTTCCTTCTTTAATGAAGTCACTTGCCTCTTTTAGTTTTTCTTTTAATTCTTCACTATCTTTTACTGATTCATAACCACTTTTCAAAGCAGCAATCGCTGAAGCATAAGTCTTAGCTAATACATCTTTAGAATGTTCAACTTTTTCTTTCACCTCAGGATTTTGACCCAATTCATTTAAGCGTGCTGTAGCATCCTGCCATGTTTTCGTCAAAGAATCATTTAAGTCTTTAAAAGCAGCCTTCATTGTCTCTACATTTACTTTATCTTTATTTTCTTCAAATAAATTACGAGCATTAGCAATCAAACGATCCGCTTCTTCTACCGCTGTATCTAGAATTCTTTGAACTTCTTTCTTTAAATCTTCATTTCCTTTTGATTCTTCTACTTCTTCTACTTTCTTTTCTTCTGGTTCCATCATTATAACCTCTCCTTTATTTTTCTGACTGATCAATTGTAACCAACTCTACCTCATTTGAAGGCTCTGTTTCCTTCTTAATCTGAGAAACGCTCTCCCACAGTTTTTTAAAGAAATCAGATAGTGCTTTAAAGCTTTCAGACAACGAATCTGCAAAGCGGCGAATGGTATCTTCACTCGCTGCACGCAACGCTTCAATAGACATTGATACATTTACCAAAACACGTACTGGAACTTTCATTTCCGTTAAATAATCATTAATGATATCCACTGTACCATTCAGTTTCTTAGTCATTTGATCGACATGATTTAAAACAATCAATAAACGAATGAATACAAGAATCAATAAAACGAAAACAATCGTCGTCAATATGGGTAAGCATTGATTAAGAACTTCATTCACCGTTTCTAGCATACTTTCATCTCCTCTACGCTATTATATTACCTTATGATGAAAAGTTTTTCAAGATTTTTGATAGCGCTTTACTTTCTCCATAAATGGATAAATATCCTTTGAACTCATAAATACATAAACACAAGGTTTTTCCTGTGCTAACAGCTGTGCTTCCTGTTCTGTTTCATGGAAAACATGACAATTTGGAATCCGATTGGTTAAATACGTAATATC
>JAQXZJ010000093.1 GCA_029227155.1 Erysipelotrichaceae bacterium | reverse complement strand
ATCAGGGGCATTGAGGACAAATCCCATATGTTTCCCGATGAAGAATCCAAGTATATCTGGAGACCCGATACGCTTCGTCTTTTGATTCGAAACCGTGTTTACTGCGGCGACTGTGTTCTCTGCAAATCCGGATGGTTTATTTGGTCTTTTGTTCATGTTAATGTATTTTGGATTGATGTTCTGGGGAATCTGTCAGATTCTTTATCAGTCGATCATGATATTTAAAAGAGAAGTATTTGGACAACAAGGGTACTTAACATTGACGTTACCGGTTGCTACATGGAAGATGGTTTTAAGTAAAGTTGTTGTTATGGTAATCTGGTCATGGTTGACAGGTATTGTTGTTTTGTTGAGTTTTGCTCTTTTTACTTGGTCTTCGCAAATTCTTGATGAAGTGAATGAAAATCTGATCACGATATTGCAAGAAGTTATGGAGTACATCAATTTAGGGCCAATGTTCTATATTACTTTATTTGTTGGTGTGATTCCTAGTACGATTCTATCGATTGTTTTAATTGGTTTCTGTGTATCCATGATGAATGCCGGAAGAATTTCAAAAGGGAAGGATGCGATTAGTGTTGTTGCATTTTTGTTGATTAGTTATTTTATCAATTATATCAGAGGATTATTTATAAATGTCAATCCATCGCTATTGATTCAATTCCCTGCATTATATACGGATAATTTCTTAATACAATCATGGATTAGAATTGGCTTTGATGTTATCTTATGTATTGGATTCTTTATGAGTATTGTTTACATAATTGATCGAAAAGTTGAATTAGAATAAGGACAAGGGATTGTCCTTTTTTGTGTATAAGTTTTATTTGGTTGACCATATTAGAAGCAGGAGGACAAATTATGAAACGCTTGCTTCAAATGACGATGATTGTTGGTATTCTCTTTTTATTAGTAGGATGTAACTGGTTTGGTAATAACAATAAACCGAATACACCAAATAATAATAACGGGAATATGAACGAAATGCCAAACAATCCCCAACCAAATGGCAATAACCAGAATGGAAATCAGACAACATCCTATTCGTCTATTCGGGAATATATGTCAGCTTTACAATCTGGGGGGATGACGGTTTCGAATGAAATGGATATTACGGAGTTTAACTTTCCTGCATTAGAGGGAAAACAGTTTCGTATGGATGAGAAAGATTTTTATCTCTATCGAGTAGATTCTACGAAACAAGATGTGAAACAGTTTTTACAGGATATTGACATGAATCAGAAAATTTCCGTTACTCAAAATGGGATGGAACGAAAGATGCCTGCTTATCGGATGGGAGATTTTGTTTTAGTTTATCCGGAAGGCTATGATATCAGTCAAATTCAAAAAGTATTTTCGAATCAGTAAATGCGACAGCAGTGTCGTATTTTTTTTTGGTTATGGTATAATGCTTAACGGAAGAATGGGGTTTTTGTATGATACATATTTCAGATATTAAAAAGTTTAATCGTTGTCAAAAATTATATTTATTATCGAAACAAAATCGTGAGTTATCGAATTATTTTTCATTTTTTAATGTGACGGTTTCCATTGAGGAATCGATTATGAAAAAATTGGGTATTTCTTCGGCTTTTATGGGAGTAAAGAATGATCCTTGTGCTCGAGCATTGAATGCTATGGAAACAGAAGAATGGTTAGTGAATGCTCGTTTTGAGTATGAACAATTACGAATCAAGGTTCCTTTTATGCATAAGGTGTCAGAAGGATGGGATCTGTATTTTAGTTGTTTACTGACGAATCCAGTGGCGGATGATGCAGCAACATATGCTTTTTATGTAACTGTATTAAAGCGATTAGGAATTATAGTACATGAAGTATATTTGGTTCATTTGAATAAAGATTATATCAGGGAAGAAAAGTTAGATGATCAACAACTTTGGGTGGTGACTAATTTCTTCTATAATCATAATGGAAATCCATCGAAGCATATTTTGACTACGATTTATGGGATTACGACAAATATGGATGAAATTCTAGAACAGATGAAGGAGTTTGACTTTGATATAGATCTACCAATGGAGAAGACGTCAAAGTGTACACGAAGAAATAAATGCGCTTTCTATGATGAATGTTTTCCGTATGTTGAAACAGAACCAGATGATAGTATTTTGCATTTATCTACAAGTAAGAATAAGTTTGAAATGTATCAGGAAGGAATTTTACGGTTACAGGATGTGGATTTGGAACGAATTGAAGGAACGCGTATGCAGTTTGCACAAATTATGGCTGCTCGTAATGGAGGGTTTTTCTTTGATCGTTTGGCATTAAAGGACTGGTTTTCTTCCATTGCAAGTCAACCGGCGATCTTCTTGGATTTTGAATGGGATACCTATTGCATACCACCTTATCATTCAATGAGACCATTACAAACGTTGCCTTTTCAATATTCGATTCATATTTTAGATGGTGATACGGTAGAACATAAAGAATATATTGGTGTGGGAGACTGCCGAGAGGATCTTTTAAAGCATTTACAAGAGGATTTACCGACTAAGGGAAATATATTTGCTTATAATGCAAAAGGGGCTGAGGTTCTTCGTTTGCAGGAACTGAGTATGGCTTTTCCTGCTTATGCGGTGACGATTCAATCTTGGATCGATCGAATGGAGGATCTGTCGATTCCTTTCGAAATGGGACTTGTCTATGATATTCGTATGAGAGGAATGTTTTCATTGAAGGCGTTAAATCGTATGATTCATCCCGAACATACCTATCAGCAATTAAAGGTTTCGCATGGATTAGAAGCTGTACAGCTGCATCGGGCATTGAGTACAGAAACTGATCTGGATAAGGTTGCTGAATATCGCAAGGCTTTGTTTGAGTATTGTGCAATGGATACTTCAGAATTGTTGGCGGTTTATCAATGGCTACAACAAAAGGTTGAGGGAAATTAAGCAGTTTGGTCCTAAAATAATAATAATGCTTGTTAAAAGTGAAAATATTGTATAAAATATATCTGTGTATAACACAAATAATGAAACATAAGGAAAGGGGAATGATTATGGGTGACATAACCACTTCCATCCTATTTGGTTCTGTTGGCTTAGTGATCGGCGTGGTCATCATGCTAATAATTTCAAAACTAGGCTTAAATAAAAATCAACAAAAAGCTAATCTTATTATCAAAGAAGCAGAGATTGAGGCGGACAATGCACGTCGTCAAGCTGTTATTGATGGTAAAAATCAAGCATATGAGTTGAAACTTGCTGCAGAAAAAGAATTAAAAGAACGTAGACAAGAAATCACAGAAATGGAAAACAAATTGATGAGGCGTGAAGATACGCTGAACTTTCGTGATGAAAAGTTAACGAGTAAAGAAAAACAATTAGATGATAAATTAGAGCAAGTAAAAGTTAAAACATCAGAATTAGAGAAGATGGAAAGTCAATTGCAAGCAAAAATTGACATACAAGTTGAAGAATTAGAGCGGATTGCGAATATGAGTGTTCAAGATGCGAAGGCAGAGTTGTTTGAGGCTGTGGAAAAGAAAATTTCCAATGAGGTAACTGCTTACATTCGAGACAAAGAAGAAGAAGCAAAGGCAAAGGCTGCTGAAAGTGCGAGAAATATTATTGCTTTAGCGATTCAGAGATATTCTCAAGAAGAAACAATGGAAAGAACGGTCAGTGTAGTAGGACTTCCAAGTGAAGAAATGAAGGGAAGGATCATTGGTCGTGAAGGAAGAAATATTCGTGCGATTGAACAGGCTACGGGTGTGGATCTGATTATTGATGATACACCGGAGACGATTACAATTTCTTGTTTTGATCCAATACGTAGGGAGATTGCTCGATTGACTTTGGAGCATTTGATTCGTGATGGAAGAATTCAACCAGGACGGATTGAAGAAGTTGTTAATAAGATGACGAAAGAAATTAATGAAACGATTCAAAAAGCTGGAGAAGATGCAATTTTCCAATTGGGTCTTGGTAAAGTGGATCGTGAAATCGTGACGATGATCGGACGGTTACGTTATCGTTATAGTTATGGTCAAAATGTATTGCAACATAGTATGGAAGTTGCAAATTTAGCAGGTATCATGGCTGCTGAATTAGGATTGAATCAGAATTTAGCGAAACGTGCTGGTTTGTTGCATGATATTGGTAAAGCAATGGATTTCGAAGTTGAAGGAAGCCATATTGAACTGGGTGTGAAGTTGGCGAAAAAGCATGGGGAACATCCGGTAGTTATCAATGCGATTGCTTCTCACCATGGAGATGAGGAAGCAACGGGATTGATTTCGAATCTGATTGCGGCTGCAGATACATTAAGTGCTGCTCGTCCAGGTGCTCGCTATGAATCTATGCAGAATTATATCAACCGATTAGAAAACTTAGAACAGATTGCCAATAGCTTTGAAGGTGTTGAAAAATCGTATGCAATTCAGGCTGGAAGAGAAATCCGTGTTATGGCGATTCCTGATCGCTTAGATGATTTGGGATGTTTGCGTGTTGCTAGAGAAATCAAAGAAAAGATTGAAAGCGATATGACGTATCCTGGGCAAATTAAGGTTACGGTTGTTCGTGAAACGCGAGCTACAGAAATTGCGAAGTAATGAATATATTATTTATTGGAGATATTGTTGGTAGAAGCGGACGCAGTGCTTTTCTAGAAAATGTTGATTGTTTGCGAAAACAGTATCAGGTTGATATGTTGATTGTCAATGGTGAAAATAGTGCACATGGTAAGGGGATTACACGTAAGATCTATCAATCTTTTCTGGATGCTGGAGTAGATGTTGTTACGTTGGGAAATCATACATTTTCTAAAAATGATATTTTTCAATTTATCGAATCTGCGGGTGCAATGGTTCGCCCAGCTAACATGGAACCATTGCATGTAGGTCAGCCGGTGAAGATAATTGAGAAGAATGGACTTCGGATCGGTGTGTTTAATCTATTAGGAGAAGTCTTTATGGATCAAGCGACTGAGAGCCCATTTTCGACGATGGAGCGTCTATTAGAGGATTATCCGTGTGATATTCATATTGTGGATTTTCATGGAGAAGCAACGAGTGAAAAGATCGCGTTTATGCATTATTTTAAAGACCGAGTAGAGATGATTGTTGGTACGCATACTCATGTTCAAACAGCGGATGAAATGGTTATGGATGGCTGTGCTTATATAAGCGATGTTGGAATGTGTGGTGCGTATCGTAGTGTGATTGGTCGTGATATTCAGGAAACGTTAACGAAGATTTTAACGAAAGAAAAAACTCGTTTTACGGTTGCTGAAGGACCAGGAATGCTAAGTGGAGTTGTAGTTGAAATTGATGAAATAGCTAAGCGTGCTGTTTCGATTCAACGAATACAAATAAGACCAGAGCAATAGTGAAAACTATTGCTTTTTTTATTTGCAGAAAATGTTGGGAAAAAGAATATATTAGCTTTTTATGCGATAAAAGTCGTTGATTTTTAACAAAAAATATTTACTTTTGGTCTATAATTGCTATAATGGTGGTGAACAGTAGTGAATGGTGGTGCAATGTGGGGATGAAAAGCAGCTTTATTGGTGATTTTCGACATAATTTAGATGCTAAAGGCAGAATTGCTATTCCTGCACATTTCCGTGGTTTGTTGGGAAATTGTTTTACTGTGACGGTGGGATTGGATTCCTGTATTACGGTTTATACAGAAGAACAGTGGGATGCCTTCTATGAAAAACTGTCAATGTTACCAGTGAACCAAAAAAATCCTCGTAATTATATGAGAGCATTTACTGCGAATGCGCGTGTTTGTGAATTCGATGCACAAGGACGTATTTTATTACCGCAATCGTTAATTCGTTACAGTGGTCTTACTAAAGAATGTGCCATTATTGGCGCTGGAGATCATATTGAAATATGGAATGCTGAAAAGTGGGAAGAGGTATGTATGGGTACTTTGAACAACTTAAGTGACATTGCAGAAGATCTTCCGGAGATGTTATAGATGGCTGAACATTATAGTGTATTACTGAAGGAATCTATTGATGCATTAAATATCCGTGAAGATGGGATTTATGTTGATGGAACTCTTGGTAGAGCAGGTCATAGTTCAGAAATTTTAAAACGATTAACGACGGGACATTTATATAGCTTTGATTTAGATGAAGTGGCAATTGAACAATCAAGACCAAGGTTGGCACAAATTTCTGATCATTTCACTTTGATTCATGCAAACTTTGAAGAAATTAGTCGTGAATTAGAAAAATGTGGTGTCAATCAAGTGGATGGAATGATTTTTGATTTAGGGGTATCTAGTCCTCAATTCGATCAACCAGAAAGAGGATTTTCTTATCGTTATGATGGACCATTGGATATGAGAATGGATCAGAGTCAATCATTGAATGCTTATACGATTGTGAATGAATATCCATATGAACAATTAGTACAGATTTTATATCGCTATGGTGAAGAACCGTTTGCAAAGCAGATTGCAAGAAATATCGAAAAACATCGTGCTTTAAAACCGATTGAAACGACATTTGAATTAGTTGATATCGTGAAAGAAGCGTTACCTGCAAAAGTGAAGAACAAAAAGGGACATCCTGCAAAACAAACGTTTCAGGCGATTCGTATTGCAGTGAATCATGAATTAGATGCGTTAGAGCAAATGCTAGAACAAAGTTTAAAACTTTTGAAGCCAAATGGCCGTTGTGCTGTGATTACGTTCCATTCCTTGGAAGATCGCATCGTAAAAACAATTTTTAAAGAAGTTACAAGTGCTCCGGAAATTGATAAACGATTGCCAATTACAGCTGATCAATTGCCGCAGGCTGATTTTGAATTAATTACAAGAAAGCCGATTTTACCATCGAATCAAGAATTGGATGAAAATAGGCGTTCTCATTCCGCAAAATTGCGAGTTATTGAAAGGAAAGGGATCAAGTTATGAGACGAGTTGTTAAAAGAAGAAAACTAAGATTAGATAATATTTCTATCTGTATCTTTATTATTACAGCAATCTTATATTTGTTTACTTCTGTTGGGCTTCGTTCTTATAACTCTTATTTGAATGTAACGAAACAGAAGTTGCAAAATGAGATTGCGGCTTTACAGAAGGATAATGAAGTTGCTCAGATGGAAGTCAATGAGCTAAGTACATATGATCGGATTATGCAGATTGCGCAACAGGATGGTATGAAAAGCTACAATAGCAACATCATTACGGTAAAGGGGAATGAATAAGAAAGGAAAACAGAGTAACAGAATGTTACTCGTTTTTACCATATTAATTATTATCATTGGAGCCATGCTTGTAACAAATGTTTTTTTTGTTACAGTTTTTGGCTTTCATATACGTAGTGGAACAAATATTAACAGATATACTGGGGTTGCGGTTGAAGAAAAAACAATTTTTGCTAGAAGAGGATATATTTTTGATCGTAATGGGAATGTGATTGCACAGGATAGTGTTTCTTATAACATGTATGTTGTTTTAGATAATTCCCGACCTTCCTATCCTGATTGTCCTGCTTATATGCCTAAAGATCGAATTAAGGAATATGCGACGAAGCTTTCAGAAGTTTTGGGAGCAGATTATGACTATGTATATGAGAAATTAGACCAGGATATCTATCAGACAGAATTGGGATATTATAGTCGGAATTTATCGGAAGAAAAAAAAGAACAGATTGAAGCCTTAGGCTTGTATGGAATTGAATTTGATAAGATTAATTCTAGAAACTATCCGCTTGGGGTTTTTGCCTCTCATTTGATTGGATATACTCGTTACAATGAAGAAGATGAGATTGTGGTGGGTGAGATGGGATTTGAATCCATTTTAAATGACTATCTTTTGGGGAAAAATGGTTATTCAAAGTTTAGTCAAGATGCCTATGGTTATGAATTATTAGGAACACAGGTAGAATATGTTCCTGCTGTGAATGGAAACAATGTCTACTTAACACTAGATCGTTCTTGCCAGGAAGCATTAGAGATTGTAATTAACGAAACTACGAAACAATTTGGTGCTAGGAAAATGTGGGGCAGTGTCATGGAAGCGGAAACAGGAAAGATTCTTGCCTGGAGTTGCTATCCTAGTTTTGATCCTAACAAAATGAATATTTCGAATTACTTGGATTATGGTTCTCAGTATGCATATGAACCAGGTTCTACGATGAAAACTTTTACGTATGCGGCTGCAATTGATACAGGTCACTATAATGGTAATAAGAAGTTTAATTCAGCTACCTACTATATTGGAATGGATGAAATCGGAAAAATTAAACTATCTAGTACTCAAACTCGATATGGAACAATTGTCAACTCCAACAAGAAAAGTTATGGGGAGGTTACCTATAATCAAGCATATTATCGTTCTATGAATACAGGGATTGCGACTTTAATAGAAAAAGAAATTAGTCCATCAATACTGGAGGAATACTTAGACCGCTTTGGGTTCTTTAAGAAAGTGAATACGGATGGAATGATAGAATCTACGGGAAAAAAGAATATGAATTCTTTTGTGGATCAGATTGCGACAGGATATGGACAAGGTTCTTCTGTTACGGAATTACAGTTATTACAAGCGTATAGCGCTGTGTTCAATGATGGAAAAATGGTGAAACCGTATTTTATTGATTACATTCAGAATCCATATACAAATGAGATCATATATCAAGGGAAAACAGAAATCGTAGGTCAACCAATTAAGGAATCAACTTCTAAAGAATTGCTGCAAATGATGCGTCAGGTTATTAAAGATCCTGATTATGGAACAGCAGGACGATATGATATCAGTGAAGTTAAAGTAGTAGCAAAAACAGGAACTGCTGAAATTCTTGGAGAAAATGACAATTATTGTATTGCTTCAATTATGTTAGGAATGCCAATGGATGATCCAAAAGTCATGATTTATTTAGCCTATGAAGCAAGATACAGTAATCAAATTCACTGGGCGACTGATCCAATTAAACGATTTACACGTAAAATTGTAAAAAATCTGAATTTAAGTGATAGTGAAGATGTGAAAGATACGGAAACAGAAACAGAAGAGGTAAATCAGGCATTAACATATGAGTATGAGATGCCTTATCTTGTGAATCATTCTTTAAGCTATGCGAAGGATAAGTTAAAAGATTATGGAGTCAATACTTATGTTTTAGGAAATGGAGATTCGGTGATTCGTCAGTATCCAGAAGGAAAGGATACAGTAACTAGAAATCAAAAAGTATTCTTGTTAACTTCAACGAATAAAATCAAGATGCCAAATATGATTGGATGGAGTCGAAAAGAGTTATATGCTTTTTGGGAATTAACAGGAATTGCGGTTACAATGGATGGATATGGATATGTAACAAAACAGAGTATTGATCCAGGACAAGTATTAGAATTAACAGATACGATTACGGTTGAATTATCAACTTCATAACAAAAGCACTCATGGATAGAGTGCTTTTTTCATAGAATTTGTTAGAGGTGGGCTATGATTGAATTTCATATAAGAAAGCGAATTTATTTTATCTTGTTGATCTGTTTTCTTGTATTAAGTTTAATAATTGGTAAACTGGCTTATATTCAGTTTATTCAATATGATTTCTTATTGTCAAAAGCAAATGATCTTTGGAAGCGTGAATTTACGATTTCTTCTATGCGGGGGAATCTAGTAGATCGGAATCAGGAATTATTAGCTTTTGATATTCCTTCAATTTCTGTTATTTGTGTACCATTAGAAATAGCTGATCCAGAAAGCACAGCACGACAATTAGCGGATGTTCTAAATAGTTCGTATGAGAGAATCTTTCAGAAAATAACCAATCGGGTATCTACTCAAAAGTTACAGCCAGAAGGACGCTTGATCAGTGAATCACAGGCAAGAAGGATTAAAGAAATGAATCTGAAAGGGGTGTATCTTGTTCAGGATTCCATTCGTTATTATCCGAATCAGAATTACTTATCTCATGTATTAGGATTTACAGGAATTGATAATCAAGGATTGGCAGGGTTAGAACTAGAGTATGACCATTTATTAGGGGCTAAAAGTGGGAAGATAGAAATCATGTTTGATTCTAAGGGAAAACAGTTAACGCAATATCATGAAACTTTGGTGTATCCTGGATCAGGGATGACGATTGCTTTAACGATTGATAAAAAGATTCAAGATATCGTAGAAAGAGAAATGAAAAATTTAATGTTAAGATATCAACCAAAAAGTGCCTGGGCTTTGGTGATGGATCCAAATTCAGGGGAAATATTAGCGTTGTCATCAAAGCCAGATTTTGATCCCAACGCATATCGACAATATGATCCAAGTATCTATAATCAGAATTTGCCGATTTGGAAAAACTATGAGCCAGGTTCTACTTTTAAATCAATTGTATTTGCAATGGCGTTGAATGAGAAATTGTTTGACATGGATAAGGATACCTATATGGATAAAGGATATGAAATTGTTGGAGGAGCTCGTTTAAAGTCTTGGAAGCGGGGAGGACATGGATTGCAGACATTTCGGGAAGTGTTGCAGAATTCAAGTAATCCTGGATTCGTTGAAATTGGGAAACGATTAGGAAAAGAGAAAATGTATCAGTATTTATTGGATTTTAATTTTGGTTCCAAGTTGAATGTAGATTTACCAGGAGAGGCTACAGGTATTTTGTTTGATTATGAAAAGATGGGAGAGTTAGAAACGGCTACTACAGCATTTGGACAAGGGATTTCAATTACTTCCTTACAATTGGTCAATGCGTTTTGTGCAGTTGTCAATGGAGGGACTTTATATCAACCATATATTACGAAAGCGATTTTGGATCCTTATACAAAAGATGAATTAATTACAGTAAAACCCCAAGTGATTCGTCAAGTTATTAAAGAAGAGACATCTTTTCAGATGCGTTATGCGTTAGAACATGTGGTTGCTTTAGGGGGTGGGAGAAATGCATATATTCCTGGTTATCGAATTGGTGGCAAGACGGGAACAGCCCAGAAGGCGGTGAATGGGGTATATCTTAGTAATGAGTATATTCTATCCTTTTTAAGTGCTGCACCAATCGATGATCCTAAAGTAGTGGTATTTATTGCTGTTGATGCGCCTAGGAATGATATTCAATATGGAGGTACGGTGGTTGCACCAGTGGTGAAGGCAATCTATGAAGACTTATTGCCTTTGTTAGGAGTGCAGAAGGTAAAGGAACAGGTTCCAAGGATCTATCAATGGCTAGATCCGGTTCTATTACCAGTTGAGGATTATGTTGGTAAAACGAGAAAAGAAATTAAGTCTCAATCGTTTTCTTTTGTTACCTATGGAGATGGAGATGTTGTAGTTGATCAATTACCAGATGCAGGAACAAAGCTGGAAAAAGGAAAGGATGTGTGGCTCTACTTTGGCAAAGCCTCTCAATGAACTACTCAAACGATTATCGATTATTAGTGAAGATACAAGAATGATTGAACGAGTTACTTGTCATGATGAAATGTTAAATCCAATGGATTTATATGTTGCGATTCCTTTGAGTAATATGGATATATCAGAAGCAATTATAAAGGCAAGTGAAATTGGATGTTGTGTGATTTCAGCTAATTGTTTTACCGATTATGAATATCCGGATATTCAAAAAGCGTATGGAATCTTATTACATGCTTTTTATGATGATCCATGTAATGATCTTTGTATGATTGCAGTTACAGGAACCAATGGAAAAACCACAATTTCAACTTATTTATATCAATTGTTACGTCAGTTAAGACAATCTGTGCTGTTAATAGGTACCAATGGAATTTTTGTGGATGATCTCTTGGAACAAACGTTCAATACAACACCATCTCAGGAAATTCTGATAAAATGGATGAATTATGCAAAAGAAAAGAAGATTCGTTACGTTATTATGGAAATCTCTTCCATTGGAATTGATCAAAGAAGGATTGCGGGTATGTGTTTTGATTATGTCATAATGAGTAATGTGACGAAAGAACATTTAGATTATCATGGGAGTTTTGAACAGTATGTTGCTTCGAAGCATAAACTTTTTCAATATTTAAAGCCAAATGGGATTGGGATTTTGAATACGAGTGATGAAAGGATTCGACTATGGTATCATCAAAGAGAAGAGAAAGATTGGGTTTATAATGAACATTTATTGGAAATATTAGAGCAAAAACTCGATCATTCATTATTTATTTTTCGTGAGTATTTAATTTGGACAAATCAGATTTCTTTAGTGAATATCTATAATCTTTGTGCTTGTATACTTGTTTTGAAACATCAGAAATATCCTCATAATGAAATTACTAGGGTATGTAAGCAATTAAATGGAGTCGTTGGAAGATTGCAGCTGATTTGGGAGCAGCCACGAATCTATGTGGACTTTGCTCATACACCGGATGCGTTTACTCATCTTTTGACTTTTTTTAAAGCACGTGTGAAGGGACGTTTGATGATTGTGTTTGGTTGTGGGGGAGAAAGGGATAAAGAAAAACGAAAGGTGATGGGAGAAATTGCCTGTCGTTATGCGGATGTAGTTATTGTTACAGAGGATAATTCAAGAGGGGAGAGTTTACAACAGATTGTGGGTCATATCCAAGATGGATGCAATGGAAAAGAGATCGTGATTTTTGATCGTTATGATGCGATAAAATATGCAATTACAAATGCAGAAATAAATGATATAATAATTGTCGCAGGAAAAGGAAATGAACAAGTATTAGTAAGAAGTGATGAAACAATTGTTCAATCGGATGAACAGGTAATACTTGAGGTAGTTAAAGGGAGGATTTAAGATGTATTTAGAGATGGTATTTGCATTTGGAATCGGTTTGGCA
>JAQXZJ010000092.1 GCA_029227155.1 Erysipelotrichaceae bacterium | reverse complement strand
GAAACAAATCCAATACGCACAACCGGTATTACGATTCCAAATTGAGCAAAAGGAAACGTTTTCACAAATACAATAATAGGGATTAAAAATAACCGAAATATAGAAATTTTATTTGGTAAATTCATCTTTCTACACCTTTCCTTTTTCTAAACACAATTAGTATATCATATTTCCTGAAAATAGGCGATAACTTGAATCATTTTCAACATAAATTCTAACATTCATATTTCTTATGATATATCCATAATAAAATCATAGCAAAAATTGCCAAACTAGACACGGCAATCAAAGCCCCATCATATCCCATCCATGAAACTAAACCGCTACAAACCAGTGGCATCAAAAACAAAGAAAATCCCATGTAAATACTCATCGCAAACATCTGACCGGTACTTTTCCATTTTTCTTCACTTAATTGTTCAAATTTTTCTTTGCTACAGATCACCACTAAAGGAAACGTAATCAATTGAAAAATAGACGCAAATAAAAACCACATCGGACTTTGAACCCAAGCATATACTAGAAATCTTGCTAAAAACATCAAAGACGCAAACATCATTAATTTCCATATAGCAAACTTCTTTAATAACTTATCTCCTACTAATAAAATAGGAAGCTCCATTAACGACTGCATCCCCCATTTCATCCCTACATGAAATTCACTTCCACCAACTGATAGTAATTTATCTACAACGATATACATATCCGCCGTTCCTAATGCATATAAGAGAAAAACAATGAACACAAATAATAGGTATTGATGATTTCGTAATATTTCTTTTAAATCACGAAAATGAATCATAGACTTTTCTCTTTTACTATCCTTAAGAAAGAAACTTAAAATAAAAGAAATTCCTCCAACAACCAATAACACCAAAACAATTAAAGAAAATCCTATCTTCTGTAACAGAAACGCCACCAGCCAACTACCAATTGCCCATCCCAACGCTCCAAATGCTCTTGCTTTAGAAAACAAAGTACGATCACTCTGTAATAACCATGTATCTAACAATCCCTGTGTAGTTCGATAGCAACCACCAACCAGACATACAAACACAAGATAATAAATAAAAGAATCCATCTGCCATTGAAACAAAATAACATTCAAACCTAAATACAAACTATATAAACCAATAAAAAATGCTTTGATCCGATGCGTTTTATCCGAAAGATACCCAAATAAAAACTGAAGAAAAATAGTCGATATCGCAATTGAAGACAATAAAATACCTTTTTGCATACCGTCATAACCCAAACGCATTAAATATGGTATCATTTGCGTAGTTCCAACCGCACAACAAAAATAACTTAGAAAATACAGGATTATAAACCTATTTTTCATACGATCACCAATACTAGTATGGTCAAGTAAACTCTAGTTGCGTCATTTTCCATTTATAATTTGTTGTGCTATGTAAAAGAAAAACTATAATACAATTATAAGAAAAACAGGTGAACACATGAATCTAGAAAATAACATTTATCAATTAAGAAAAAAAGCAAATCTTTCTCAAGAAGAGTTAGCATAAATTTGCCAAGTCACACGACAAGCAGTTTCCCGTTTGGAACTAAAACGAAGTCATGCCCGATACAAATAATCTAACTGCATTGAGTCGCATTTTCAATGTTACTATTGATGAATTAATCAATCATCATCTCGAACTTCAATAACAAACACAACAGCCACAAGGACAGTCAACTTATATCTTTGATAAATCCATTCAATTCATTTCTAAACATTGGGCCAAATATGGATACTACCTTATTTTTGTCAGTATTCTCATTCTCATCTTTTCTTTAGATTTTTTGAAGATAGTCTATCGTTCTGCAAAAATTATATTCTTTTCCCCTATTTTGATTGGCTTGTTCGCCCTACTTTTAGGAATTGAATTGGTTATCTATGATTATAAAAAGAATCATAATAAAAAGGCGTAATCATAAGATTACGTCTTTTATCTATTCGACTTGTAAGCCATGTTCTGTCCTTCATTAGAAGGGATAACCATTTATCTACGACTTTCATCGTCTTCCATCCATTTCTTATTCACTTCAGGAAATTCCTCTACCAAATTTGAGTTTCTCGCTTATGGGGTTTACCTCGTTCCACCCTATTGATTTCCCAATAGGCTCCGTCACTGTGGCACTTTTATAGCTTCACACCATAGTTACCCTTAGGTGATCCATCCGCCGTCAGTTTTCACTGCCTAGATTTATTGATTCATCTAGCATAAACACTACGATCATCACAGATCGTGCGAGCATGGACTTTCCTCTACATTTTTGCAGCGATTATCCAGTCAAATAGCATAAATTAAAAATTACGTTTACCAAATACCTCTTGTTCCAAACGTGCAATTCTTTTTAAAATATCAACTTGAGAATTATTATTCATATTATTGGTTTGAGCCATTGAATTTGCACGATACATGTTTTGTCCTTCCACTTCAACAAGTTTTGCTTTTAATGTAGCAATCGTTTTTTCATATTCTGCCAAGCGTTCTCCCAATTGAGCAATCGTTTCATCATACGCTTTATAATCAGCCATTACTATATCCAAAAATTGATCCACTTCAATTGGTGAATATCCTCTATAATCCACAAAAAATTCCTTATTTAGAATCTCATCTACACTTAATGTAATCACTTTGTCCATATTGTTCACCTTCCTACATGTTCAATTCTATAAAATTTAACCATAAAAAGCAACCGTAAACAAACATTTTCCCCCTTGTTTACAAAAACTTCCTCATTTCCATTTTATTGCATAAAAAATAGAGATAGTTTATAATAGTTTCGGTGATGATATGATTGGTTATCCAAATGCAAAGCCCAAAAACATTCATTCAAAAACACAAACATCATCCTCAAATCGAGGCATGACGTTAGAACATGATCTAAATCTAACGAATGAATATTATCTTGATGTAGACAAAGCAGTTATTTTTAAAAAACCGACACCGGTACAAATCGTGAATGTCGATTATCCAAAAAGAAGTGCTGCTAAAATAACGGAAGCATATTTTAAAACACCAAGTACTACTGATTATAATGGGATCTATAAAGGAAAACCAGTTGATTTTGAAGCAAAAGAAACAAAATCTAAAACATCATTCCCATTAAAATCGATTCATCCTCATCAAATTGAACATTTAAAGCGGGTGATTCGTCATGGAGGAATTGGCTTCTTCATTATTCGTTTTACTTATTATGATGAAACATATTATATTGAAGCATCCAAGTTGATCGATGTCTATCTTTCACATGAACATTCCTCTGTACCCTACAATTGGTTTCAGGAAAATGGATATTTAATTCCGTTTTCACTTACACCAAGAGTCGATTACTTGAAAATTATTGATTGCTATATATTAAAGGAGGTCAAATATGAGTGATTCTCAAACAAATACAAAAAAGAAAAAAAGCAAAAAGGTATTAACCCCTTTGCAAAAGAAAAAAAGAAGAAGAACCATTATCAATAGTATCCTGATTATCTTTATTATTTGTGGATTATTAGGAGCAACGACTGCTTTTACCGTTTTCTATAGTATTATCAAAGGCAGCAGCATCGTATTGAATGTAGATGACTTTAAAAGCCCTGAATCCACGATCATTTATGATAGAGAAGGAAATATAATTGCTACTGTTGGTTTAGAAAACAGAATCAATGTGAAATATGAACAACTTCCACAAGTTGTAATTGATGCATTTGTTTCTATTGAAGACTCTCGTTTCTTTGAACATAGTGGTTTTGATATTCCTCGTTTTACAAAATCAGCTTTAGAAAACTTAAAATCAATGTCTTTTGAACAAGGTGGTTCTACCTTAACGATGCAGATGGTAAAGAATACTTACTTTGTTACCGAAGAAATGTTAGCTGAAAAATCAATTCCAAGAAAAGTTCAAGAAATCTATTTTTCTCTAAAGATTGAAAAACTGATCAATAAAAAACAAATCTTTGAACTTTATATTAATAAGATTAACTTTGGTGGAACAGCACGCGGAATTGAAGCTGCCTCTCATTATTATTTTAATAAATCTTGTAGTGAATTGACGTTATCAGAAGCAGCTACGCTCGCTGGGGTCATCAACCTTCCTAATTTATATAACCCATATTATAACATCGACTGGGCAACAGAACGCCGTAATGAAACATTGAACTTAATGCAGATGCATGGTTACATTACTGAAGAGGAATGTGCAGTTGCTAAAAAAATCAAGATTGAAGATTTACTAGTTGGAGAAGATAGGAATTTAGATACTAATGCTAGTGATCCGCTCCAATCGTATGTTGATGAAGTTTTAAATGAAATCGAAGATATTACAGGAGAAGACCCATACACAACTCCTATGCGGGTATATACTGCGATGGACCCATATGTGCAAGAACAAGCAGATAAGATTATTCGTGGAGAAGCTTTTGAATTCCCTGATGGTTATATGCAAACAGGATTTGCTGTTGTAAACAACAAAACTGGTGAAATCGTTGCTTTAGGTGGTGGACGTGGACGTAATGGAGAAAGAACCTTCTCTTACGCTACAGATGCTCGTAAACAGCCAGGTTCATCGATCAAACCAATATTAGATTATGCATTAGGCTTTGAATATGCAGGAATTGCCTCTACTCATACCGAATTAGATGATACGATTACTTGGTCTGGAACCAACATCAAAGTCTTCAATGCAAGTAATAAATTTAAAGGTGATGTTAAAATTCAGAACGCTTTAACAGAATCCTTAAACATCCCTGCTTTGAAAGTATTAAGAAAAGCAGTCGCTGCTGCGGGAAACGAAAAAATCGTTCAATATATGGAAAATATCGGATTTGATGAAAATGTAGCACAACGGTTTAACGAACAATATGGTATTGGTGGTTCTGATTTACTGGTATCACCATTACAAATGGCATCTGCTCAAGCAATGCTGATGAATGATGGTGTCTATATCGAACCACACTGCATTACTCGTGTTGAATTTATTGAAGGTAACCAGGAACCATTAGTTCCAAAATATACCGGAAAACAAGTATTAAGCCCTGCTGCTTCTTGGCTGATTGCTTCCATGATGGAAAAGAATGTTAGTAATGACTACTATCTTGGATCATTAAAAGGAATCAAAAAATCTTATCCTGTATACGCAAAAACTGGTACAACAGACTGGGGTAAATCTGGATTGGCATATGGTATTCCTCGAGGAGCTGCTAAAGATAACTGGTTAAATGCTTCCACAAGTGAGTTTACGATTTCCACTTGGATTGGTTATGACAAAGCAATTAAAGGTAAACCTTCTTATATTACCAATGCTGCTTACCGTAAAAATATTCCAGGTAAGATTCAGAATATTATGTTAGATGCATTAAGCAAATCCTATGGAAAACCTGCAGGAATTGCAAAACCTAAAGGAATTGAAAATGTTACGTATGTACTTGGTACATGGCCATATTTATCAGTCCCTGAATGGTGTCCAAAAGAATACCAAGTAACAGGTATGGTAAAAGCTGGTACCGCTAAGATTGAACCATGGCCTACACCTACAATTGATAACATTACTTCTTTTGATGCTAAACTCTTAAATAACAATAGGAATGCTGCTCAGATTCAATTAACTTGGAGTCCATTAAGTGAAGAAATGCCAACCGTTGTCGAGGAACAAAAATATAAGTTACCAGAATCAAAACAAAAAGGTACACGGCTATTCTCTAAGACATGGATCGATGGTATTGTTAAATATTATGTACAAGTAATTGATGAATCAGGACATACACTGGGAACCTATAGTTTCTCAAATCCAAAAGAAATCTTATTCTTAGATTTAGATGGTTTATCAAAAGGAGATCATACATTAACATTACGTGGCTACTATGCCTATACAATTGCTCCAGTACAAAGTGGTGTTATTGAATCACAGGTTACTGTCAAAGTAAGTCATGATCCTGAAATTCCTGATATTCCTGAGAATCCGGAAAATCCTGAGAATCCTACCGAATAACAAAGAAAGCTTCTGAATTTATCCATCAGAAGCTTTTTTATTCTATAATAAATATATAAATTCGTAATATACGGGGACCAAAATCATGAAATTATTACGTAAATTAATTTATTGGACTTTTTGGCTTATAACACTACCTATTAGAATCATACTCATATTGGCATTAAGAAAATAACACATTATGACTTCATAATGTGTTTTTGATATTTACATTGTGAAAGTAAAGGACAATCTTCGCAAGCTGGATGAATTGCCTTACAATGATAGCGACCAAAAAAGATAAATAAATGATGGGCAGAAATCCAACGATCCTTTTTGATCTTCCGTTTCAATACTTGTTCTGTTTCCAATACGCTTGCATTCATCTTAACAAGTCCTAACCGTTTGCTCACACGTTCAACATGCGTATCCACCGCTAATGATGGCACATGAAACCATTCAGAAAGAACAACATTTGCCGTTTTTCTACCAACACCAGCTAAGGAAGTTAACTCTTCCATGGTATTAGGAATCACACCTTGGTAATCATTCACTACTTTTTGAGCCATAGCAATCAAATTCTTTGCCTTGTTTCGATATAATCCAATTTGTCGGATACATCCTTCCACCTCATTTAATGAAGCATTTGCTAAAGATTCAACCGTTGGAAATCGTTCAAATAATTGTGGTGTTGCCTTATTAACAGATATATCAGTCGTTTGTGCTGATAACATAACCGCAACTAATAACTCATAAGCACTATGATGAACGAGTTCACATTTGGCATCGGGAAACATCTGCTCAATCTGATCGAGAATCTCATCCGTTTTCATGCTCTTTCCCCTCTTCTAGCATCTGAACCGTCACATGGTTCTTTTCCCAATTACTTAAAATTGTATCAATATAATGAATATTCAATTTATGATAGATTGCTGCTTCCCTTAATGCATAAAGAATCAAATCTTGTTCATAATGCCGCATCCACTCTGTTAACATCGTAGCTTCCTTTTGCGTTAATGGACGACCAAATTCTTGTTCAAAAGTAGAAAATAAAGGAAGATGATCCGCCATTTCCTCTTTTTTCTCAAAGATTCCATCCATTCGAAACTCGACCATACCCTTTTTAGGTACGATTTGTAAATATTGTTTCATGCACAAACGGGAAAGACATTCATCAATCTCATTCATTGTCAAATTCGTCATTTTTGATAAAACATCTAGACTGATCGGGCGATGTTGCTCATTTAAAAAATCAATTAACATTAACAACATAAATTCCCGTTCATTCAGATTCAAATCTGTTATATGTTCCATCAGCCAACTACGGCGATTAAAGTAACTCTTTTTCCACAACTGATCCATAACATCACCATATATCATTATATCATACAAAAGTTACAATTTGCGTATTTCATTAAGTTATGTTAGAATATTTCAGCAAGGAGCATGATAATCATGAAAAATAAAATTATCTTTTATGGTATAGCCCTTTTACTTGTGTTATCGGGGCTTACATATCTATATATTGAATCACAATCTAAAGATACTCCTATCGTATCTAACCAAAGATCATCTTCTTATCTAAACTATGATGAGGTCAATTCATTTGTTCTACAGCAAGAAAAAGAAGTCTGTTTATTCTTCTTCTCTAGTGAAGACACCGATAGTCAGCATGTGATGAAAACCATAATTGATCCTATCGCTAAAGAAATCAGAAAATCAGAAATTCCAGACTTATATTATGTGGATCTATTAACCTTACCAAATGAAAGTGGAGAAAGGTTTACAAAGAATAATTGGGGATTTTTTCACTACCCAACTTTCATAGTCATGGACATCAACAATAATCAAGTAGAGATCAAAGACATCCTAGAATGGGATCCATCCGATCCCTATGATATCAATGATGTAAAAAAATGGCTACAGAGTCATCAACTGATTAAATAACAGAATCTATATAGATTCTGTTTTTATATTAAAAAATCTCAGCTGAACTGAGATTATAAAGTCTTAACTAATTCTTTTACAAATAAGGCTGAACGAGCTGATGCCTTTTGAACATATTCCTCAAATTGCATCTCGTTTCCTTCATTTAGTACAATATCACTTAATGAACGAACCACTACAAATGGAACATGATAGAAATCACATACTTGTGCAATACAAGCAGCTTCCATATCTGCACAATATGCACTTGGAAAATATTTCGTAATATAGCATATATCCTCTTCTTTACAGATGAATTTATCTCCACTAACTATATTTCCAATGATCACTCGTGAATCACTCATCTTCGTCATAATTTCTTTTGCTTTATTTTGCAAATTCTTATCTGTTTGATATACCAAATGATTCTTTTCATGAAATCCTAATGGACTACCAAAAACTGTTTCCGTATCCATATCATGTTTCACTAATTGATCAGAAATAATCACATCTAACACTTGTTCTTCCTTTTTTAGTCCTCCAGCGGTTCCAATATTGATCACAGCATCGATTGGATACCGTTCTAGCATTTGCGTCATCGTCATAGAAGCATAAACTCCTCCGACTCCACTACGTCCTACCATCACTTCTTTACCACTCAACATTCCATGTACCAATGAAAATCCATTATTTTCAATTTCTTCGATTACATCTACATATTTAAGTAGTTCATCAATTTCTACTTGCATTGCGCCCATTATTCCAATCATACCCGTTCTCCTTTTTTTGCTACAAAAAATATTTTTTCTCCTTCTTGAATTCCAGTTAACGTAAAATCTGTATAAACTTCACACTGAAATCCCACTATTTGTAATTCTTGAATTAACCAATTTGGATCATACACCCGTTGAATATGCTGTTCCTGTTGCAAATTCCCTTTCTGATCATAGAATGCAAAACTATGATATAACAAATGATCCTCATGACGTATCGTCCATTGATAAGCAACATCGTCCAAAAAGCCTTCTTCAATGTATTCCTCATCAAATTCTGTTTCTCTATCCAAACTATGAGCATCAAATAAAAATACGCCCTGATCTTTCAGACTATCATAGACTCGTTTAAAAACCTGCTTTACATCCTGTGGCTCCATTAAATAATTTAAGCTATCACAATAACAAAGAACCATATCATATTCTTGTTTTTCACTTAAGTTCAACATATTTAAGACATCCCACTGTACCAATTTTGCATCTGTTTTCTTTTTCGCCTGTTCAATCATGTCTGATGAAAGATCAGTCGCATGCATTTGATATCCCTTTTTAGCTAGGGCAATTGTAATTTCTCCACTACCACATGCTAATTCTAAAACCTTTTGACCATACCCATGCATTTGGGTAAAAGTAACCCAATCCTGGGTTGCTTCCTCATCTTTGACCAATGAATCATAAAAAGGTGCTAAGGTCTGATAAATCATATTTGAACACCTTCCTTTCGTAAATATGCTAACTGCTGTTGTTTAACAACAGCCATCCCTGCTTTTAAATCTTTTTTACATAAATCAATCTCTTTTGAACTATCATAATCACGAGAAGGATCTAATTTATCCGCAAGATACAAAATTTGTGAAAGCGAATTTGGATCATCTCCCTTAACATGATGCAATATTGCTTGAATTACCTTTTGATTACGAATCTTCAATACCCGTTTGCAAAATGCGGCTCCAGTATACTGATGATGGATTGCATTTGCCTCCATGATCCGATTGGGTGCACAAAAACGCATCCATGAAAGTGAATCCTCTACTGTCCATCTTTTTGTTGCATCATGAAATAATCCTGCTACTTTTGCATCATAAGTTGACACTTGATGACACTGAGCAAGTTCTATTGCTAATTGAGTCATGCTTTTTACATGTACCCAACGCTTTTCCGTAACCAAAGACTGTGCAATCTGTTCAATGTAAACATCATGTTCCATCATGTATTGACGAACATTAGGTTTCACCTGTATCCAATCCCGTCGAAAATCAAATACCGGCTGTTTCAGGCACCATTCATAATCAAAATGATCTGGCATACCTGCATGAAGTTTTCGATACGGAGCAATCGCTAAACGAATCATAGCCATTCGTTTATCCATAGGCAATTCAAAATTCTCATCAGGTAATAACCATACTTCATCCAATTGATATTGTTTGCAAAATGCTTGCGCCTGTTTAATATGTGAAGTTAAAATAGGCGCGAAAGCTGATCGAATCAATCCAATTCTCATCGTGGTAACTCAATATATGGTTCTTTACTACGACGATATAAAACAATCGTTCGACCAATGGTTTGAACAATTTCACTTTTTGTTGCAACAGCAAGTTCGATTGAAGCCTCTTTTACTTCCATAGGACAAGACTTCAATAAACTAACCTTAACCAATTCATGTGCTTCCAAAGACACATCTAAACTTTCAATAACCGTTTCAGACAAACCATCTTTACCAATTAAAACAATGGCACGTAATGGATTTGCCAAGGAACGTAAATAACTCTTCTGTTTATTCGTTAACATTAAATCATCGCCTTTCTTATAATCACTTTACATCCTCTAGGATGCCATACATCAATCCAATCAAATGCTCCTCTTAAAGATACCCAACCGACTCCATAAACACAGATATCCATAGCAGCTTCTGTTTTATGAAATCGTTCTTTGACAAAATTATCGTATAAGTCAATTGTTGGTGTCAACAACTCATTATAATGTTTCTTCCACAATTCATCTGCCGCATCTAATTTCCCTCTATGAATCGGAAGACGCTCACAAGCATAAACCGTTAAAGACGCATTCTCATGCGCATTCTTTAGATCAATACGCGCAAGTCCACCCAATGCAATCGACTGGTCTTGACGCAATTGATAAACAATAGGACGAATCATACGATTAGGAATCACATACTTCAACTTCTGATCATCTAACAAGAAAATCGCACTGTCATATCGATGAATCCCTGGTGTATCATAAATGATATACTCATTCCAATCTAACTTGGTAAATCCAAGCGTCGTTCCGGGATAGCGTGACATCGTTAACGTATGATCTAGACGTAATAAGGTATTCAAAATTGTGGACTTCCCAGCATTCGCTACTCCCATTACTACGATTTCTTTTGTTTTCGCATATGTTTCAATTGCTTGAATCAATTCCTGAACGCCATCTTTTCCATATTGCCCAGTAACCACAATTCCTTTCACGGATATTCCATATTCCTTTAAACGACGCAATAAGAAATGAGTCAATTTTTGATTCGTAACCGTATCCGGCAATAAATCTCGTTTTGTTACAACCATTAAGATATCTTTTCCAAGAAAATGACGATTCAATCCATCAATCATATTCGCCTCAAAATCAAAAATATCCACAACCCATAATACCAAAGCATCCAATTGTTGAATTCCCTTTAAAATTTCGGTTGGGTCCATTTTCGTACGATACGATACTGTTACATCATCATAATGTTGAATACGAAAACACCGCATACAATATTCAGCATCTTTTTTTGGTGTATACCCTGGTTCATTTGGTAAATCGGATTGTAAAATTGCTCCGCAGCCTTTACATTGTTTCATAATAATCCCCCTTGGTCATATAACCTTTTCTATGAAAATACCGAAATACTGACTTTTCAACCCAACGCATTGGTCGAGTATAGAAAATATCACGTTTTTGTAGTGGCTCACACAAAATCGTAAATGCTCCTTGCATATTACCACCAAGTATATCTGTAAACAACTGATCTC
>JAQXZJ010000091.1 GCA_029227155.1 Erysipelotrichaceae bacterium | reverse complement strand
CAGGATCGTGCCAATATTGAAAAGACATTCATGGAGCTGATGGATTTAGCAAATTCGATGAATCAGGAAGAACAGAGATATGTTCGTGAAGGATTTACAAGCGATGAAGAGTTATCCATGTACGATATGCTCTTTAATGATGAGTTGTCAAAAGAAGATATCAAGGCAATTAAGAAGGTAGCTGTAGATTTGCTTTCAAAGATTAAAGCAAAGATATCCGAACTCGATCATTGGACGGATAAGCAGGAGACAAAGGCAGAAATTGATAATCTTATTAGAGATACACTGTGGATGGAACTTCCTGAATGTTATGACGAGATAAGGATTTCTGAGTATCGTCAGAGAATATATGAATATGTTTACATGCGATACAAGGAAGTTGCTTAACAACTAAGGGGGAAAGATATGGCAATTAGCGGATATAGCGAATTTGAAAAAATTATACAAGAAGAGCAGCTTTATACTCAAAGAATTATTATGTTAAATGAAGATGTTCTTGAGTGGATGCATGCTTTTGCAGAGATTGGCAATGAATGCGTATTAGTTCCATCTGTGAATGAGGGCGAGTTGGTATTAGGGCTTGAGAATTTTTTGGCGTTTTCATTCAATGATAGAATTGCATCACGTATTCATAACGAAAGTGATACAACAGTTGTAGAACACGAGTCTTTTTTGGATTATGAAAGCGATATGAATTATTCAAAAATTCTTTTGTTTCCTCCATTGGGCATAAAGACTCCGAACGGAAGAAGTGAAAACCTCTTTGTTATAAAATCACTTGAAATGCTAAAACCAAATGGAAGAATGGTTGTTTTAGTTCCAGATAATTTTCTAACAGCACCAGCATTTAGTCAGGTGCGTGAAAAGATAATGAACGAATATTCTTTAGAAGCAGTTCTTCCTATTGGGAGGATAGGTAGAGCAACAGGTTTGAGCTTTTCTATATTGGTTGTTGATAATAAACCTCAGACTTCAAGAGTGTATATGCCATTAGATTTGAATTCACCTGAAGCAGCTTATAAAGAATATAAATCAAAGAGTGGAATATATTGGACTGATACGCAATCTATTGTTGATAGAATAGATGCTAAACATTATGACCCACAATACAATAAAATAAGAGAGATGATTAAATCGAAAGATACAACATCTTTAGGCGAAGCAGCGGAAATCTACCAAGGAAAACATTTTGCTTCTTCTAATGAACGATTGGATTTTGGCGATTTGCAGATAATTCGTGTTCGTGATATTAATGCTGGAATTGTTCAGGTCGCATTGCATGATATGTACTTTTGTAATAAAGATAGTATTAATGAACGTGAAAAGAATGCTATCTTGCAGACTGGTGATATGTTAATAAGTACACGAGGACATATTTCTTGGGGAATATACAAGGGTGAAAGTGACAAAGCTATTGCTGAGCACGGAGTTGTTGTTATTAGACCTCGCAGTCAATATAAAACGTTGCTTGACCTATTTTTTAATTCTAGAACGGGCTTGAAATATTTAGAATCGCAGATGAACTTATTCAGCGTTGGGGCTGTTATGAATCATCTGTCTGTTTCAAATATCGCTAAAATTGTTGTTCCAGATATTTCAGTAATGAAGCGAATGGATGTTATTGAGACTGGTAGACAATTAGAGGACCGAGTTGCATTAATGTTTAAAGAACTTGGTTGGGAAGTTAAACAAGAGTATCTTTGCGGAACATTTAGAAGCGACCTTGCATTATTTTACAATGACGAATTAAAAGGAATCGTTGAAGTGAAGAGCTATAAAGCGTCACAAATCACGAGAAAAAGCGTTATTCTGAGAGGTTTGGAAAAAGTGAAAACTCAGATTGACGAGGCTGCAGTATATTTGTTTGTTGATGATGAATTGTATTTGTATGAATGTGGGAAGGTAATAAAACTTCCAGCAATCCCGAGACCTGAAACAGATAGCGACTTACTACAATCTCAGAAAGAGCAAATTGAAGATGATGATTCAACTGTTTTAGTTAATTGTTCAGATAAAGAAACATCTATCTCTGATTCCTTATTAGTAGAAATGTTAACTAACATAAGAGAAATAAGGGAAACGGTAAATCGTGTAGAAACAAGGGTTGAAGACATATCAGAGAAAATTGATAGATTATCAGAGCAAATAGGTGATTATCAGTCATTGGTTAGAAAACAAATTGAATTGGCTGAATCTGAGGAAGAGAAAGATAGGCTAATTCATGCTTTTTCAGAAGAATGCACAGAACGTATTGTTAAGAGTCTTTCTGGTCAAAGTGCTAATGAAGCATATGTGGCTGAAAAAAGGAAACTCCAAATGACACTTGGAGAAAGTGCTTGGAACAAATTGGATGATGCCTCTAAGTCATTTTTATTAACTTCTAAGATTTTATTTAATAAATTGATATGTATGGACGATAAGGTTGATTATTCGGGAGTCTGTCTTCTTGTTACTAAAGCTCTTGAAGTTGAATCTGCGAAGAGATTTGGATCAGGCTTTTTAACATTTTTAAAGCAAAAG
>JAQXZJ010000090.1 GCA_029227155.1 Erysipelotrichaceae bacterium | reverse complement strand
TGTTTTTCAATAACAGCCCTCCTTAAGTTCTTTCTTTGAATTTTTATTGTTATTCATTTCGAAACTCAACAAGCATTTTCTGTAATATTTGAGAATTCAAATATTCTTCCTTAATTACATCCATATTATAACCCTCGATTTCTTCGAAATAGGGTAGCCATATGTTGTTAGTATAGTTTTGTTTGTTTTCCCAATTATGTTTAAGATATTCTTTAAAATTTGCTTTTTCACAATCAGTTTCAAACACAAGAATGCATTCCATAAACCTATCATGCGCAATTGTCTCATCGTCACCGTCTGGATGATAGTAAAACTCATGGACAATATATTCAACAGAGTTTTTTATGTAATACTTAAATGCAACATCCCAATGATGATATTGTGTTAATGATACGCCATCTGTTCTTGGTGAAGAAGTAAAATAACGTCCTCCATCAAGAGATAGCCCTTCTAATGAAGCAAGCATTGTTTGATGATAGTATAGATTGATATCATGCCATCTAGGATGAATACCGGTTTGATTAAACAAGTAGTATTGGTATCCATTTTTGCTATCATCTATTACTGTTTCTATTGTGAATTCAGGCGAAAATCTGTAATACATTTTTTCTTCAAAATCACTCGGAGATGAATCCCATAAAGCAGAGTTTTTTTAAATATATCATCACCCTTTCCAATGGTGGTGAAAGCAATCCAAAACGTTTTTTCCATAACATTTCAACATGAGATATATCAGCGGAATTATTCTTCGGCGTATTAGAATCCATTACTCATGTGTAGATGTTATTAGGCATTACAGATTGAAAGTTTTCAGTTAAGTAAAATGGTGTTGCATCACTGTTATGTATAACAATTACATCTATTTCATTTTCGCCAAAGTCAAGACTTTCAACACTGACAATCGGTCTGATACCACCTGCAAAATGCTTCTCTCGAATAAAATCAACCAATTGTTGTGTATTCTTTCTGTTTGGATCGGATTTTACAGAGGAAAATGAATGATCATTTTCCTCATCAACCCCGACAATAATATAGGCATCTCTATTCGATAGGTTGTTTGCCATACAAATGATGTCATGGAGTAAATCTGCCTTTTTATCTTGAGAGTACCATTCTCTTTTGAAATCCCAATATGAGCCTTCTTGCTTAAGCAAAATTAAATCTAGTATTTCACTTTTATTCATGAATCAACACCCCTCATGACTTCATTGATAATCTGAGCCATTTGCTTATTACCAAGCTGGTCTCTAAATTGAACAGTGTAACCATCAGCAGTTAACATATCAAAGAACACTCTGGCACAATCTATTTTTGCTTTTTCTGTTCCTCTAAGGTCAGTCTTATTTTCAACATCTTTTGTTTCAACAATAATATTGAGTTCCTTATCTCCATTTGTATGTTTAACCACATACATGAAGTCCGGACTATACATACCGCCTGTGATTGTAGGTATAGCAATACTAGAACGTGGAATTTTTCCGTAAACAATTACTTCTTTAATATCTGCTGTAATATTATCTTTTTCCAAAGGAGAATCATATGCATAAGCATCATACAGATATTTGTTACTAGGAGTACCCGGTACAAGTTTTGTTCCAATTCTACCTTGAGAAATCTCGGTTCGCACTGTTCCGTCTGCATACGTGAGCGCAGTAGCACCTAGTGGAGCCATGCTACGTTCATATCTGAATCTACCTTGCAAATTCTCATTTTTCCAAGTAATAAATTCAGCACAGAATCCAGCAACCGAATTCTCATTGATATGAGAAGTGAAGTTAGTTCCATGTTTCTTTGCATACTTGCATAGTGCCGAATGCAAAACTTTGATAGGAAGATTTGTTACAGTTGATATTCTTTTTAAGAAATCACTATATGGAATAGTCTTATGAATAACGTACTGAACCCCGGTTTCTCTGACAATATTCATCTCTGTTCCGGTACTTCCAACTTCATCGCGTTCGCTGCGCATTACTAAATCTGTGAAGACTCCTGGTTTTTCAAAAAGAGCAAGAACAACATCGTCTATGTTATTGTTCAAGTCATTATCATAAAAAAGCAGATATCTGTGATTTATAGTTTCCCACAATTCTTTTATTTCATTATAAACAGCTTTGCGAATTTTTACAGGCTTTGGTTTTTCTTTATTTCGGTCTTTTACCTTTCCTGCTGATAATCCTGTAGCAAAATCAGGATACTCTGCAAAGAATGCATCACGTGTTTCTGATTT
Organism: Erysipelotrichaceae bacterium; assembly: GCA_029227155.1. GTDB lineage: Bacteria > Bacillota_I > Bacilli_A > Erysipelotrichales > Erysipelotrichaceae > RGIG4607. The sequence goes on along the minus strand of JAQXZJ010000090.1, from coordinate 1,580 downwards.
AATATTATTATGCCTATCGATGTAATGCTTATCATACAACTCGTCAAACAAGTCATCGCTTGTTTTTCCCAGCTTTTTAGCCACTGCTTCAAGTTTTTCTTCTGAAATGGTAGTCACTTGTGGAAGTTCTTTGTTTATCTGGTCTACAAGTTTTTGTGCAAAGTCTGCTTCAGTAAAATCAACAATATAATTGAGGGTAAATTCTTCGTTTGATATTCTATTGCCATTCTCATCTACAGGAAGTCGTAATCCGCGACCTACTTCTTGAAGTTTACTGTTTTCGCTGCCACTTGAACGAAGCTTAGCGATAGTGAAAACATTTGGATTGTCCCATCCTTCCTTTAAAGTCCATTTTGAGAACAAGAAACGAAGTGTATTTGGACTATCATCTTCATTTATAAATGACAATAACTGTTTCTTTCCATGAAGAATCACATCAACCTCCTTTGCAATATCTTCGTCAGAATCACTATTATCTTGTGAAAAGTATCCAGCATGACAAGCACTAATATCTGCAATACTTGCTTCAAGATATTCTTTATATTCCACATCATGCTCATCCAGAGAAGCGATTGTTTTTTCAATCTGTTCCTTCAATAGAGTTTCAAATGTAGTAAGAAGGTATGGTTTTTTGCCATCATCACTAATTCTGTAAGAGGTAATATCATCGATAAAGAACAATGCCAAAGTTTTGATTTTATAATTTCTATTACAGAAATTTTCTTTCTCCGTTTCAAAATGACGTTGGAGAGCGAGGCGAAGCATCTGCTCTTGGTATGAAGTCATGTAAATATCAACATCAATTTCTTCGCCTGAAGTTTTCACTATTCCGTTCGAGAATTCAACACTTGTCTTATCAATCGCAGAAATAGTAATACCTTCAAATGCATCACTTATTATAGAAAGAGATTCACCTGTTTTTAGTGTAAAGGTTTTAGTTGCTTCGTCTTTCTTTTTGTACTGAAAATGTACGGCTTCTTTGCTATCAATAGAAGTGATTTTCACTTTCTCTTCTTTTTTTGAAACAGGTTCAAAATGTTCCTTGGCTACACCCTTAATTAGTCCCTGATTGAAGGATGCACAAGCATTCAAATCATATAACAGATTCTGATAATCCTTTACAGTTATTTTGTTTTTACCACGTCCGGTTGTTGTTTCCGGGAAAGTAGCACCAAAACGAATAATTGCCTGCGGCTTTATCTCTTCAAGTATAACTTTGAAAGCTTTTTGATCACGAGAAAAACGATGTGGTTCATCAATCATAACGATAGGTTTTGTAGAAGCTATTGCATCAAAAGGTCTATAGAAACTTTCAACATCGTAATCATAATCGTTACGCCATAATAAACCGGTATCTCCTCCATTTCTCTTTGAGTTGCTTGTTAACAACTGCATATTTACAAGAAGAACATAGATTTTCTTTGTGTTCTGACAAGAGCCTTTAACAAAGTCACTTACAACGCTAGGAAAATATGAGCGACCTTTTTTCTTGTTCTTTGGTGCTTCCAAAACTAAGGTTTCAATTTCCGCACCATAGCCACATCCATCAGAAAAATGACGCCTTGCATAAGGTTCATTCA
>JAQXZJ010000089.1 GCA_029227155.1 Erysipelotrichaceae bacterium | reverse complement strand
TGTTGAATCAACGATCAATGGAGATGTTGGAAGTATTACAATTGCAAATACTTATACGATTACTCCTAGTGAATTTACTTTGGAAGGAACGAAAGTATTAACCGGTCGTACTTTGAACAACAGAGAATTTAGCTTCAAATTATATAAGTCTGATTATTCATTTACATCACGTACAAATATTCAGACCGTAGCCAATAATGCAACTGGTAAGTTCGTATTTAGCGGATTAAAAGAAATGCCAGGTACTTACTACTATGTTATTGAAGAAGTAGAAGGTAATTTAGGTGGTGTTACTTATGATAAATCTCGTTATCATGTGACAGTTACTATAGTGGACAATGGTGATGGAACGACTAAAGTTGCTAAAACAGAGATTGTAAAAGTATCCGTAGGTGATAACACTGCACCTGCAGATAGCGTTATATTTAACAATACCTATCAAGCAACAGATACGGATGGTATCGTGATTGAAGGAATTAAAGCATTAACAGGTCGTCATTTACTAGAGGGAGAATTTGTATTTGAACTATATGATGCTGATGGTGTTCTAATTCAAACAGCAGTAAATAAAAATGGTAAATTTGCATTTGAATCATTGTTGTATGAAACAGTTGGAACCTATACTTATACTGTTAAAGAAAGAAATCTAAATGCGGGTGGTATGACCTATGATGGAACGGTATTTACAGTAACAGTAAAAGTAACTGATGATAAAAATGGTGAATTGGTTGCTAGTATCGATAGTATAAAAGATGCAAATGATCGACCAGTTGATAAATTACAATTTAATAATATTTATGAAATTATAACTCCAGCATCGATTACTATTGATGGTACAAAGACATTCACTGGTCGTGAATGGATGGATGCGGATGAATTCACATTTAAATTGTATGAAACAGATAGTAGTTATGTGGTAGATGAAGCTAAGGCATTGGATACTAAGAAAGCAACAAAAGCTCAGAAATCGTTTAGCTTTAACACTATTACTTACAACAAGGAAGGAATTTACTACTATGTTGTAAAAGAAATTGCTGGTACAGATGGAATTGGTATTTCTTATGATGAAACATTCTTCAATGTTGAAGTAACAGTAGTAGATGAGCATGATGGTACATTGGATGTTACAAGCAAGTACTATAAAGATGGAACGTTAGTTTCTTCTATAAACTTCTTGAATACTTACCATGTATATGAAGGTGCTGTAGCGAAAGCAACAATTTCTGGTATCAAGACATTAACAACTCGTGCTATTAAAGATGGTGAATTTACATTTGAATTATATGCAACAGCAAGTGATTATGTCATTAAACCAGGTGTAAAACCAATTCAAACAGTGAATGATGGTGTAACATTTACATTTGAAACGATTGAATATGACAAAGTTGGTACGTACTATTATGTAGTAAAAGAAATGCGTGCTGGTGAAACGAAAGATGGTGTAACTTTCGATGAAAAAGAACATCGTCTAAAAGTTGTTGTATCAGATGGTGGCCTTGGATATCTTGTTTCGCAGATTGTTGTTGAAGATGAGGAAGTAATTACAGTTAATAATACTTATGAAATTACACCTGATAAATTCAATTTAACTGCAACGAAGTCTTTAACTGGTCGTCAATTAAAAGACAAAGAATTTACATTTGAATTATATCAAGCAGCTGATGAGACATTTGTTGAAAAGAAACTGATCCAAACAGTAACTAATGATGCAAACGGTAATGTAACATTTAAAGATTTAGCTGAACAACCAGGTACATACTATTATGTAATGAAAGAAAAAGCAGGAAATCTTGGTGGTGTTACTTATGATACGAATCGTTATCATTTCACAGTAACGATCGTAGACGATGAAGTTGGTTCAACGAAGGTTGATAGAGTTGTTGTAGAAAAGGTTACGAACTCTGGTACATCAATTGTTGATAAAGCGGAATTCAATAATACCTATGTTGCAACCGATTCAATTGGTCTAGTGCTTGAAGGTACGAAGTCATTAACAGGACGTGATCTTGTGAGTGGTGAATTTGAATTCGAATTGTATGATGAAAATGGTAACTTGTTACAAAGCACAGTCAATCGCAATGGTAAATTTACATTTGCTGAGTTGAAGTATGAGACAACAGGTACTTATAACTACACAATTAAAGAAAAAGATACAAAACTTGGTGGTGTAACATACGATTCAACGATCTATTCTGTAAAAGTTGTTGTTACAGATGATGAAGAAGGCGAATTAGTTGCTAAAGTAGAGTCTATCAAAAATGCTGCTGGAGCAAAAAAGGAAACATTAGCATTCGTAAATAAATACCATGCAGAACCATATAAAGTGGTATTTAATGGTACAAAAGTATTAACAGGACGTCAATGGAAAGATACTGATCGATTCACATTTGAACTATATGAAGAAGGTCAAGACGCAGTGAGATTGATTGATCAAGCGTTTGCTACAAAAGAAAATAAAGAATTTGCATTCAAAGAAATTCAGTTAACAGATGAAGGCGTATACTATTATGTTGTAAAAGAAAAAGTAGAATCACTTGGTGGAGTTACTTATGATACTACGGTATACAATATAAAAGTTACACTTAAGGATATGTTAGATGGAACATTCTCTTGTGAACAACAAATCTTAGTCAACGAACAATCTGCAGAAGACATTGTATTTAATAACACATATGCTCCTGCTAAGACAGAAGATGGAAAAGGTATTACCTTATCTGTTAAGAAATCATTGATTGGTAGAGAATTGAACGCAGATGAATTCAACTTTGATTTATTTGAAACAGATGAAACATTTGAAGTGACAGGCACTGCAATGCAAACAAAATCAAATGATGCTACTGGTGCGGTTGTATTCGATGAAATTGGATATGATACTGCTGGAACTTATTACTATGTAGTTCTTGAAAAACAGGGTTCATTAGGTGGAGTTACATATGATGAAACTCAATATAGAGTAACGGTTCGTGTAACAGATGATACAAATGGTAAGTTGGTTGCTGAAGTTGTTTCTATTGTAAAAAATGATAAAGAGAATACAGTAGTTGACAATGTAACATTTGAAAATAGTTATCAACCTAGTCCAACACCAGAAGGAGACGGTATTTCTATCACCGCAAATAAAGTATTCAGTGGAAAAACGTTAAAAGAAAACGAATTCTTATTCAGTCTATATGAAACAGATGAAACTTATACGACTGATAGTGCGGCATTAGAAACTGTATCGAATAATGCTAATGGTGAAATCGCATTTACAGAATTGTTATATGAGGTTGCTGGATCTTACTACTATGTAGTGAAGGAAGAAAAAGGAACAACTAAGAATGTGATTTATGATTCTTCTGTATACTATATCGAAGTTTTAGTTACTGATGATTTAGAAGGTCACTTAATTGCAGAAGTTGTATCAATTACCAAAGATGGTGAATCCGTAGAAACAGTAGAATTCAAGAATGTATACTTTGTTGATACAGCGGATACTACAAATACAACAAATTGGTTGGTATCAATGCTGATCAGTGCATTGGGTTGTCTTGTAGCTTTACGTTTTAGAAGAAAGACAACTAGATAATATCAATTAAGTCTTATGAAACAGATGAATAAGTAGCCTAAAATGGCGAAAATTCATCTGTTTTTATAAAGAGCAAAAGCCATTATATCAGAATGGAATCTCTTTATTTTATTGGGGAATAGAAAGAAGTGTGTTATAATAATTCCGAGGTGAAAATATGAAGAAGGTTTTACTTGTGATGATTTGCCTAACTGTTATGTTAACAGGATGTCAAAAAAACAGAATTAACATTGATGAAGAACGTGCTCAAAAGTATGCTTCTTATATTATAGCTATCCAAGATAATGAAAGTTTTCTTGCCCAATCTCCTTATTATTCGATTACAACAGCTATGAATAAAATTGGGGAAAACGAATATCGTTATGATGTAATTATTGATCAACCTTTGGTAGCGATGTATGAAATTCAGGTGTTGGCTGTTGAAAAGAATGTGATCGGTACTTTAAAAGACGATAAATTGATGCCTTCTTTAGGAATATTAGAAGCTGATGTTTATAATCTAATTCCGAATCAAGTGGATGTAGAAAAAGGGTATCCTGCTGGAATATCAATTAGTGGGGTTACTGATCAACCAGAAGTGACACTGGAAATTATGGTTATTTGGAGTGGTTTTGCAAAATTGGCTCAGAATCGGGATTTTTTCCAATTGAAAGCAATTTATACAGGTGAAACTAATGAGTGAAACTAGAAAAAAACAGTCGATTATTGTAGGAGCACTTACCGGTACTGCCGGTATTTTCTTTACAAAAGCGTTAGGTCTTTTATATGCATCTCCATTTCAAGCAATGGTTGGAAATGAGATGATCTTTTATACGAGTACATATCAAATATATGAGTTTTTATTGACGATTTCTCTTTCGGGAATTCCTTTTGCGATTGCGACTTTGGTTGCGAAGTATCTTGCGAAAGAGGATTATAAAACGGCTTTATTGGTTCGTAAACTTTCAGGTTATCTTTTAGGATGTTTTGGGATTACTATTTTTGTTCTGGTTGTATTGAGTTCAGGAACGATTGCTCAATATTTAGGGGCAGGTAGAGATGCCATCTATATTCAGAAGTATCAGACATCGATCATTTTGATTTCTTTTGCGGTGATTGCTGTTCCGATTTTAAGTATGTTCCGTGGGTTTTATCAAGGAATGAAAGAAATGAAAGCCTATGCTTTTTCTCAAGTGCTGGAACAATTTGTTCGTATTGTTTTTTTACTTGGTATGGGAGCGTTGATGATTTATGTCTTTCATAAGGAACAGATATGGGCGGTTTATTTTGCAATTGTTTCTACTTCAATTTCTGCAGTTGCTGCGATTATTTATTTTCAATTTTTTGATCAAAAACATTTAACAGAAATGCAACAGTTATCAAAGAAACAGGAAAAAGAAGCACAAAATACAAAGGATTTATTGAAAGAAATTTTATATTTTGCGATTCCCTATTTCTTGATCAGTGTGATTGGAAACTGTAGTGGAATGATTAACTTAATGTTTGTCAATCGGTCTTTACAGAGTTTTGGCTACACTGCACAACAAGCAGATATTATTTATAGTATTATGAATTTTAATTCTTATAAATTAGTTTCTATTCCACAGATATTAGGTCCAGGGTTTGCGATTGCTATCATTCCTCATATAACAACAGCATTGACGTTACATGATTTTGATGCAATTGGCGTAAATATTAAAAAAGTATATACGTCTTGTTCCTATATCATTTATCCGATTATTTTGTTAATGATTCTGTATGCAAAAGAAATCTATTATGTTATGTATGGTGCAGAGAATTTAGCATATGGTGCGGATGTATTGCGGTGGAATTTATTAGTGACTTGTGTTTGGATATTGATGACTTTGAGTTCTAATATTTTAATGGCTTTAAAGTTAAAACGATTTAATTTGATTTGGAATATTTTTGATGTCGTTATGATGCTGATCTTTATTGGTCCAGTGGTGAGCCATTTTGCATATCAGGGTATGTATGTTTTCTATATTGTTTTATATACTCTCTTTGTTTTACTGGCTACTTATTTAATCAAAAGAAATTTTAATGTCGCTTTTAAACCAATTGTTCGTACGATTACGAAATCTTTATTCTGTTTAACAGGGATTGTTGTGGTTTATTTCTTGTTTTCCATTTTGAAGATTGACTGGATAAATTACGGACGGATCGTGACAATGTTTGGTGTAGGTTTTATTTGTTGTATGGCTCTTGTGGTGTATGCTGTGATGTCTTATTGGTTGAAATTGCCACAAGAAATCTTTAACTTTGATCTGCAGAAAGTGAAAGGAATGTTGAAACGCTCATGAGACTAGATAAGTTTTTATCTCATACAGGTTTTGGAACTCGTAAGGAAGTAAAAAAACTAGTTAGAAATGGCTGGGTTACGATTAATGGTGAAGTATGTACCAAAGATGATATCAAAATTGATGAAGAGAAGGATATCATTATGGTGAATGATGAAGTCGTTTCCTATAAAAAGTTTGTTTATCTAATGATGAATAAACCAGCAGGATATGTATCGGCTACAGAGGATTTCTATGATCCTACGGTGATGGATCTATTAACCAAATATGAAGGAAAGGATCTGTTCCCTTGTGGACGTTTGGATAAAGATACTGAAGGATTATTGTTATTAACGAATGATGGACAATTAGCCCATCAGTTGTTGTCCCCGAAGCATCATGTGGAAAAAGAATATTATGTGGAACTGGATCATCCATTTGATTTGAAGTATCTTCCGCTGATTGAACAGGGAATTCGCTTGAATGAAGAGGAAGTTTGTGCTCCAGCAAAAATAACGAACATATCAAAAAAACATTTACATTTGATCTTGACGGAAGGTAAATTTCATCAGGTGAAACGAATGATGATTGCTGCTGAAAACGAAGTTACGTATTTAAAACGTTTGCGTATGGGAACAGTATGGTTAGATGATTCGTTAGGTTTAGGAGAATATCGAGAATTAACAAAAGAAGAGTTGGAAAGCTTACAGTGATTTCCAACTCTTTTTAAATAAAAAAACATGGAAGATATAAAATCTTCCATGTCCAAAGACTAAGACTATTTGTTGTAGAATTCGACAACTAGAGCTTCGTTGATTTCTTGGTTTAATTCTGAACGTTCAGGTAAACGAACGTATGTTCCTTTTTTCGCTTCTTTATCAAA
>JAQXZJ010000088.1 GCA_029227155.1 Erysipelotrichaceae bacterium | reverse complement strand
ATGGACTTCATCAATACACACCCATTCTTAGTAACATTCGTTATGGGTATCGTTCTTTCAATGGAACAACAAAAGATGGATATTACATCTATCCGCGCAGTACGTGTTGCTGCAATGGGTCCTTTAGGTGGTATCGGGGATGCTATCTTCTGGATGACATTACTTCCAATTGCTGCTGGTATCAGTGCTAACTTCGCATTACAAGGAAACTTCTTTGGACCAGTATTGTTCTTATTAATCTTCAATGGTGTTCAATTTGCATTACGTTTCTGGTTGATGCATTGGTCTTATAATATGGGTACGAACGCAATTACGATGTTAACCCAAAATGCAAAAGAATTCACACATGCAGCTACTATCCTTGGTGTATTAGTTGTTGGTGCTTTGATTTCTAACTATGGTGGAACAACAATTGCTTGGACAATTCCAAACGGTGAAAGTCCAATCGTATTACAATCAGTTTTAGATTCTGTTATGCCAAAATTGATCCCATTAGGAATCACATTAGGACTATATGTTCTATTAGCTAAAAAGAACTGGAAAGTTATGTGGTGTATCTTCTTATTATTAGCTATCGGTATCATTGGAGCTATTCCAGCAATCGGTATGTTCGCTTAATAATAGAAGGTTTGTGAATTCTGTTTCTAATTCTCTCTACCTTCTGAACGGGATTCAACATACCAAGGAACTGGCTTTAGACCAGTTCCTTTTTCTGTTAAAAAGTACAAATAACTCGTATATTTTTGTATCTACAGAAAAGAAAACGCATAGTAAAATAGGAGCGTAAAAATAGGAGGACAATATGAATACCAATCCATTAAAACAAATTGTAACCAAACAAAAAGCAAAAGAACAGGTCGGTATCTATTCTTGCTGTAGTGCCAATAATTATGTTATCGAAGCAGCAATTGAACGGGCAAAAAAAGATCATGCTGTGGTATTGATTGAATCAACGGCTAATCAAGTAGATCAATTTGGTGGTTATACAGGAATGAAACCGGTTGATTTTAAACGCTTTGTCCAAGAAATCTGTGAAAAATGTGAGTATGATTTCTCTCGTATCTTTTTAGGTGGAGATCATCTAGGACCATTGACATGGACACATTTACCAGAAAAAGAAGCAATGAAAAATGCAGAAGACTTGATTCGTAGTTATGTATTGGCTGGTTTTACGAAAATCCATATTGATACATCAATGAAGGTAGCGGATGATGATCCAAATACTCGTTTGAGTGATGAAACGATTTCTCGTAGAGGAGCATATCTAGCAAAAGTGGCTGATGATGCTTATCATGAATTGTTAAAAACCAACCCTGATGCAGTTCGTCCAGTTTATGTTGTGGGTTCAGAAGTTCCAATTCCAGGTGGTGCTCAAGGTGCTAGTGCTGATACGGGTGTACAAGTTACTCGAGTGGAAGATTTCAAAGCAACTGTAGCTGCTTTTGAAGAAGCATTCAAAAAAGAAGGTTTACAAGAAACTTGGAACGATGTAATTGCTGTAGTAGTACAACCAGGGGTAGAAGAAAAAGATGCTGGATGTACCGAATATGATCGTGAAAAAGCGAAAGATTTGATGGCTACGATCAAAGAATATCCAAATTTAGTATTTGAGGGACATTCTACAGATTACCAAACAAAAACAAAACTACAAGAACTTGTTGCAGATGGAGTGGGAATCTTAAAAGTAGGTCCAGGATTAACCTTTGCGATGAGAGAAGGATTGTTTGCATTGGCTCATATTGAAGAAGAAGCATTCAAAGGTACAGAAGTAGAAACAAGTCATCTAATGGATGTTTTAGAAGAGCAGATGTTAGCGAAACCAGATAAATGGGCTAAATATTATACCGGAACGGAAAATGAAATTCGCATCAAACGGAAATATTCATTCTCCGATCGTTGTCGATATTATATTCCAACAGCTCCAGTACAAGAAGCAATCGCTACATTGATGAAAAACCTTAGAAGTTTACCAGAAGTACCATTGAATTTAATGAGTCAATTTATGCCAATTCAATATACCAAAGTAAGAGAAGGTCTTCTTGAAAATGATCCAGAGGCCTTAGTAAAAGATCGTGTTGTGAATACCATTGATGAGTATTTATACGCAACACATCAGGAAAAACTATAAAAAAGACAGTGTGAAATTCTCACACTGTTTTTATAGTAAAGATTCAAAAAAGGTACGAACAACGCTTAAACCACCAATGAAAGTACCTAAAGTACTTCCAATATTTGCTAGTACAACAACCAGTAAGATTCGGGTAATCTTATTTTTCCATAATCCTTTAAATGAATGCAGATCATCTCCAATATCTTCAGAATCTTTTACCGTAGGCTTTCTTAAATGAGCTTCCATAAGTCCAGCAAACCATCCGGCCGCAAGCATTGGATTCAAAGAGGTCAATGGCGCAGCCAAAAAGGCAGTTAGGATAGTTAATGGATGAGCTAAAGCAATCATACAACCAATTGCAGATAAGGAACCATTCCAGATGACCCAGTAAAGAATCTGCGAAAGACCCATGTCGACATCTTTGGTAAAAGTCATAATGACTAAAGCAATGAGTATAATAGGAATGCTCCATAAAAGGATGGTTGACCATTTGCCTTTAGGAGGAATTTCATCTAATGGTTGAATATCATATTCTTCATAGATCAATTTTTGCATTCCAATGGTATGTGCTGCTCCAAGAATAGCGATTACCTTTTTACCAGGGGCGTTTTTTACTTTATAAGCTAAATATTGATCTCTTTCATGTACAAGTACCTGAGCAATTTTAGGGAATTCTTTTGTGACTTCTTGTAAGGCAGCATTCAAAGCATCTTCCTGTTGGAGTGCTAGTAAGTCTTCTTCGCTGATTTCTTCGTTTTCAAATAATGTGGAAACAACGATGGATAATAATTTGATCTTATCCCACAACGATTGTGTGCGCCAGATTCTAGTAAAGGTTGTCTGGATGGAACGATCTGCTAATACCAAAGGAATGTTGAGACGTTCACTGGCTTGGATTCCTTCCATCATTTCCTGTCCAGAAGATGAGCCAAGCTGTTCTGCCATTTTTTTCTGATAACTACTTAATAAAAGATTGACCAATAGATAACCTGCTTTTTTTTGTTTGATCACATCAATGATCTTTGTATCTTGCCACTTCTTTTGTTGTTTTAAAGACGCATAGCGGTCTTTGTCTAGCTCGATACAAATACTATCTGGCTGTTCCTGCTCTATTACTTCTTTAACAAAGGCAGCACTATCCTTAGAAACGTGTGCCGTGGGAATGAGAATCAATTCTTTTTCTTGGTATTGTAAACGAACGACTTGATGTTCCATATCCTGATCTCCTTAAAATATCACGACATATTATACATGAAATCCTCTGAAAAAGATATGTATATGCTAGATAGAATTGAACAAAACTAGTAAGAAGGGAGGAAAAATAATGAAAGATGGCTGGAAATGGCTCATTATCGGCGGCTTGTGGATGTTTATTTTCTATTTAGGGTTTGAAATGTTCAATCGTGAAACGATTGTCATTGAATTACCAAAACAAAAAGAAATAAGTAATTATGATTGGGAAGGTATTCTGTGGTATCCATTTACTTGTATTGGAGAAACGAGTGTTGAAGACACGATCCCTTATACGACAATAAGCACAATTTTAAAAGATGCATCCCAAGGAGTATTAACAGAGGTTTCGATCGTTAAAGAAGATCAGTTGAAGATTCAGTTTAAATTAACAACGAATCAAGAACTATTAAAGAAAAGAATTCCGAAATACGAAACTTATCAAACATGGCTTCAAATCATAGCAGGTATGCCTATTACGATTACTTGTTTACCGGATTTAGAACAGATGCAATTTCATATCAGTGAGGTTCATGTTTCCCAAATCGCACTTCCGGATTCCCTTTTAAAAGAAGTACGCTTAGCAGAAGAGTATGTTCAGAAAATTGTGAAACAGATTCAACCGTTGGAAATGATTCAATATGAATGGAAATCAGACGGACTTTATTGGAAAGGGACCATACCATTACAAATTTTAAGAAACAGCACTGCTGTTTTTTTGCACTTCAAAGAAAAATAAGCTAAAATAGAAATGGTGATTCAAATGAAAAAGAAAGATACCCTATTAAAGGGATTTGCATATGCATCATTATTTATGATGGTATGGGTCTGGATTTCGGCTATTTATTATTTTGCGGAAATGATCGGAATCAGTATGGAACAGACGGGATTGTATATGTGGGGGATCGGACTGGTAGGTTCGATTATCCTTTATTGGAAATTACATAATAAATGGTATGAAATCTGGTATATTCTAAAACCAAGTTTATTAAGAACGATTATATTTTTGTGGCATTTGTTTGTTTTCTTTGTAACAAGAAATATATTGTTTAATTTTATTGTTGCTATTTTCTTTGCTTTGTATTCTTTACGTCGTTGTGAAGAGTTACATTTAAAGGGATTAGATATTGCCAATGAAACACAGAAGATTTTAAAATGGAATAATAATGCATTATATATGTCTTCCATCTTCTTTTTGTGGTATCAGATTAAAATGACCTGGATCGTAGAAGCAATTATGCAGTTTACAGGGTTGGATTATATCTGGAGTATGGTTGTATTAATTTGTTTATTCATGATTGCTATCTTTGGGTTGGTTCGTTTCCAATATATCATTGGATTAAATGTGGCTCATGTAAAGCTGAATCAATCAAATGGTGGTAAGAGCTAGCAATTATATGATATAATATTAGATACGTTAGGAGGTTGAACTATGCTAGATTATTTGACTTTAGTACAGGTGATGCAAGCGTTACGTATGATCTTGGATATCGTAATCGTTTGGATTTTGATTTATTATCTGATTAAAATCGTTCGTAGTAGTTCTCGTACGACTCAAATTTTTAAAGGTGTTATCTTTTTGATTTTAACGCAGGCAATTGCCAAATATTTAGGCTTGCAGACGTTAGCATATTTAACAGATAATGTAATGACATGGGGTTTTCTGGCTTTGATCATTATCTTTCAGCCTGAGATTCGTTCGGTTTTGGAACGGTTTGGGAAATCCAATGTGTTTACAAGAATGTCTACCTTAAGTGGTACTGAAAAAGAAGAATTGGTGCAGGCTTTGATGGATGCGGCTAGTAATTTAGCAGAATCTAAGACAGGAGCTTTGATTACCATTGAGCAATCCACATCATTATCAGAATATATCAAGACAGGTATTCAGATGAATTCTTTGGTATCTGCTGAATTGTTGTGTTCTATTTTTGCGACGACGACTCCTTTGCATGATGGCGCTGTCATTATTCAGGGAGATAAATTGTCTTGTGCTTCTGCCTATTTCCCACCAACGACGTTAGATCTACCTTCTCGTTATGGGGCAAGACATAGAGCTGCGATTGGTATTAGTGAGCTTACGGATTCTGTGACGATTGTTGTTTCTGAAGAGACGGGTCGTGTTGCGATTGCGGAACAAGGAAAATTGATTCAGATGAATGAACGGAAACTGCGTGCTTATTTGAATCGAGTAATTCTTAATAAAGAAACAGTTACGACTTCAGCTGTTAATCCAACTAGCAGTGAGTCTGTTTCTATTGATTCTTTGTTTAAGAAAGAAGCTGAGGAATTGGAGGAAGAGTTTAAGGAAACTTCGATGGATAAGCCAAATGTAGCACAGGGGCAAACTTCGGTGATTGTCATTGATGAAAATGATGAAAAGGTTGTGGATGAACCAGAGGTGGTTCATAAGGCGCAGATGAAGACGTTTAAGAAAGCGGATTTTAAGGCGGATACAACAACGATTCCTACGGTAAAGGAAGAAAAAGTGACTGATAAAAAGGAAACAAAAGTACCGACTGTTGAAGTGCTAGAAATTGTTGATCCAAAAGAAAAGAATACAGAACCTGTAAAACAGGAAGTAGAAAAGAAACCAGAAACAGAAAAAGTATTCATGATTGATGGTGCTGAGAACAAGAAAGAAGAAGCTCCAACAGAGACTTCAGAAAAAACTGGTATTTTTGAGTTTTTAAGAAAAGATAAAAAAGTAAAGAAAACAGATGTTGAGTTGGTTGTTAAAGAAGTTGCAAAAGAAATACATACGACGCAACAGTTGAAATTGAAGGAAATTGCGGAGGCGAATGAAGCAGCGGAAGCAGCTAAGAAGAAGCTGAATGAAACGAAAAAACTGGTGATTCCAACAGTGCAGACAAAGCCACAAACACCACAACCTTCAACGACTTCTCATGTAAGCAAGCCTAAACCAATTGATGAATCTTTGGAGTGGGAAATTGAAGTGACTTCTTTGCCACCGGTGAAACCAATTGAAATTACGCGTGTAAGCCGTCAGCAAACCCAGCAGGGAAATCAACCAACACGTGGATTTTTAGCAAGACGGGGCAAGGCTCAAAATACAGACACAGATGGAGGTGACAAGTAATGGCTGCACCAACAGAAAAGAAACCAACGAAAGTGCGTAAGACGACGCGCAAAAGTCGGGATCTGAATAAAGATTCGGATTATAAATTAGAGCTGGCGAATAGTATTGCAAGAAACTCTAAGCGGGTGGTCAATACTTATGCACAGATTGAAAATACAGTGATTTATTTCTTCCGCTGGATGGGTGGAATTATTGATAAGTTCTTATTTAATCAAAAGTTTGGAAAATATACAGCATTGCTGTTAGCAATTGTTCTTTATATTGCGGTGAATTCAGATGCCAAATCAGCTAATATTTTAGCAAGTTCAGGAGGAACGCAATTAGAGAATATTCCTGTACAGGTGATTGTTAACTCAGATGCATATGAGGTTAGTGGAATTCCTGATACTGTTTCAGCAATGGTAATTGGAGATGTTTCTGATATTCAGTTAGTAAAATCACAAACCAGTTATAAAGTCATTGCGGATCTATCAGGTTTAACAGAGGGGACTCATCAGATTAAATTAACTCCGGTTGATTTCTCGAATCGTTTGACGATTAGTTTGAATCCTTCTAATGTCGTGGTTACGATTCGTAAGAAAACGACAGCGAAGTTTAAGATTACTCATGAATATGTCAATCTGAATAAGATGGATAAGATTTATGCTCTGGATAATGAACCGGTGCTCTCTACGACGGAGGTTCTGGTGAAGGCTTCGCAGGAAACGATCGATCAGATTGCTTATGTGAAAGCATTGATTGATGTAACAGGAGTCAAACAAGATTTTGAAACTACGGCTCAAATTGTAGCATACAACCAAA
>JAQXZJ010000087.1 GCA_029227155.1 Erysipelotrichaceae bacterium | reverse complement strand
TAATGGCTATAGAAGACGTTATGACAATTTCTGGTCGTGGTACAGTTGCTACTGGACGTGTTGAACGTGGTCGTTTGAACCTTGGTGAAGAAGTTGAAGTTGTTGGTATCCGTGACACAAGAAAAACAGTTGTTACAGGTCTTGAAATGTTCCGTAAACAATTGGAATTCGCTGAAGCTGGAGACAACATCGGTGCATTGCTTCGTGGTGTAAACCGTGATGAAATTCAACGTGGACAATGCTTAGCTAAACCAGGAAGCGTACATCCTCATACAAAATTTAAAGCTCAAGTATACGTATTGTCAAAAGAAGAAGGTGGACGTCATACACCATTCGTATCTAACTATCGTCCTCAATTCTACTTCCGTACAACTGACGTAACTGGAGTTATCCGTTTGCCAGAAGGTGTTGAAATGGTTATGCCAGGCGACAACATCACAATGGAAGTTGAATTAATTCACCCAATCGCTGTTGAACAAGGTACTAAGTTCTCTATCCGTGAAGGTGGACGTACTGTTGGTGCTGGTAACGTTGTTGAAATCGAAGCTTAATTCTAAACGATACTGATAAAGCTGCTCATGAGAGCAGCTTTTTTTGTTGTGCTTTTTGTGTGTATTGTTTATAATCTTGTTGAGTTGGTTATCACAAATGAAATCATGCTATAACATTTGACTTTGTCTTTTATGACAGTGGACTCTATAGTAATAAGAAGGAGTATTTTAATATGATAAAAGTTGTTCTATTTGATTTGGATAATACATTGATTGATCGTCAAAAAGTATTTAGAGAAATGTTGTTAGACCAACTAGGGCAATATCATCCAAATATGAACTATGAAGAATTATTAGGTGTAGTAGAACAAGTAATGGCTTGGGATAATTTTGGTAATGTGGATCGCTTAGATGTGTTCAAAAAATATGTTGATTATTATCATCTTTCAGTAGATGCAGATACTATTAATAATTATTGGAAAGAACACAGTGGGGATATTGTGTATGTGTTTGATGATGCAGAACATGTTGTTCATGAATTGCAAAAAAAATATCGTTTAGGGTTGTTAAGCAATGGAAGCGTCGAATCACAAAGGAGAAAAATCAATCGCTTACCATTTAAAGATGTGTTTGAATATTCTTTAGTGTCTGGCGAATTAGGAATTCACAAACCAGACAAGAGAATCTTTCTAAAGGTTTGTGAGGATATGGGAGTACAACCGGAAGAATGCGTGTATGTTGGAGATAATCCAAGATGTGATATAGAAGGCGCAATTGGTGCAAAAATGAAGCCTATTTGGATCACGAAAGAAAAATATCATGAAAATAAAGAGGTAATCTGTATATCAAATCTTACAGAGTTGTTAAGTATATTATAGGAGGTAGTTCATATGAATTTTCGATTATTATCAGAGAATGAATTTGACGAATATTCACAAAATCATCCATTAACTAGTTTTCATCAATCGTCGAATTGGGCAAAGGTTAAGGCAAGCAATGGATGGAATTATGAGTTCGTAGGTATAGAAGATGAAAACGGATTATGTGGGGCAGCCCTATTGTTGTCAAAAACGATGGCTCGCGTGTTTAAAATGTATTATTCTCCAAGAGGATTTTTATTAGATTACCAAAATAAAAAACTGGTAAAAGAATTTACAGCAGCAGTAAAAGAACATGTGAAAAAACAAGGAGGCATCTTCTTTAAAATTGATCCATATTTAGATGAAAGAGAATTGGATTTAGATGGAGAAGTTGTTGAAAATGGATATGATAATCGAATGGTAAAATCTATGTTACAAGATTATGGATATCATTATCTTGTTCGCAAAGATGGTAGTCCTAAGACTACGATGATTCATTCAATGTTTGTTCTGGAATTTCACCAACAAACAGCCGATGAATTATTTAAACAATTTTCTAAGCATGTAAAACAAAGTATTAAGAATGCAATGAAATATGGAGTACAGATTGAAGACTTAACCTATGATCAATTACCACGATTTAAAGCAATGTTACAAAAAACGGCAGATAGAAGAGGATTCATTGATCGACCATTAAGCTATTATCAACAAATGTATCAGTCATTTGCCACAGAAGGGAAAATGATTTTTCGCATGGCAACACTGAACATGGATGTTTATCAAGAACAATTACAACAAAGATATGAAAAAGCGCAGAATGTGTACGATCGTCTGTTTGCAAAGAAGGAACAAAATCCAGAATCTTCTAGATGTGATGGAGAATTAAAGGAAGCACTTGTTAATTTAGAAGCAAGCAAAAAAAGATTAGATGAAGTGAAAGAAGTTGTGGCTGTATACGGTAAGATTGTTGATTTGTCTTGTGCGTGTTACTTCTTATGGGGTAATGAAATATTGAACTTGTATGGAGGTAATGAAGAGGAATTACTAAAATATGGTGGTCAGTATTTATTGCACTGGGATATGATCAATAAGGCAATTGATGAAGGATACTCTAGATATAACTTTTATGGAATTCCAGATATTCTAGATAAAGAAGATAAAGATACTTATGGTGTGTACTTAATCAAAAGAGGGTTCCATGGTAAGGTTTCACGCTTGTTAGGTGAATTTGATTATGTAATCTCTCCGGTTATGTATCAACTCTATCAGTTTGCTTTAAAAGTCTATAATAAAGTGCGATAACATCAGAATTAGATGGATAAAATGAAACTTTTATGAAGAAAAGGAGAGGGCATGTCGCTTATGGAAGCCGTCTTCTTTTTTTGAAACAAACAATGAAAACGCTTGCAAAAATAGATCGAAGAAAATAGTAGAAAAAGCTTTACAAATAGGGCTTTTTTGTTAAAATGGAAGAGGAAAAAATGAATGAAAAAAGTATAAAAAAACATGTAAAAAGCTCTTGCATTAGCAAGAGCTTTTTGTTATAGTTATTGTACGACCGTATGGACGTGCGAGGTTGCTGACACACCGACAGACGTTGTCATGGCAGTGTAGTTGGGGAATTCGCATCGAGCGGTGTCTATCATGGATATAGACGAGTGTAAAAGGAGGATTTCCATGGCAAAAACAAAAAATGTTGTACGCATTCGTTTGAAAGCGTATGAGCACAGAAGTCTTGATGCAGCTAGCGAAAAAATCGTAAAAGCAGCAAAGGATCACGGTGCTAAAAAAGTTGTTGGTCCTGTACCACTACCAACTGAAAAAGAAATTATCACGATTTTACGTGCGGTACACAAGTACAAAGATTCTCGTGAACAATTCGAGATCAGAACACACAAAAGATTAATCGAGATCGTTAGCCCAACGGCAGAAACAATCGACGCATTAAGTCGTTTGGAACTTCCAAGTGGTGTTGACATCGAGATTAAGTTATAGGCAATGGAGGTGCAAGCATGAAAGGTATTTTAGGACGTAAACTTGGCATGACTCAGGTCTTCACAACTGATGGTGAATTGATTCCTGTAACTGTTGTTGAAGCAACACCTAACATTGTTTTACAAAAGAAAACAATTGAAAAAGATGGCTATGAAGCTGTTCAGTTAGGCTTTGAAGATGTAAAAGAATCAAGAGCTACAAAAGCTGCAATTGGTCATGCGAAAAAAGTAGAAACTGCTCCAAAACGTTTCATTCGTGAAATCAGAGGAGAAGAGATGATGAACTTAGAATTAGGTTCAGAAGTAAAAGTTGATATTTTCCAAGCTGGGGACAAGGTTGATGTTTCTGGTGTTTCTAAAGGTAAAGGGTACATGGGTACGATTTACAGAAACAATGCAGGAATGGGGCCTAAGAGCCACGGTGGTTCTAAGAACATTAGACATATCGGTTCATTAGCTACAATTGGTCGTAACAATGGTTACATCAATAAAGGTACAGCTATGGCTGGTCATGAAGGTGTGTTAAATACTACTGCTCAAAATTTGGAAATTGTTAAAGTGGATGTTGAAGGTAATTACTTATTGATTAAAGGTAATGTGCCTGGTCCAAGAAAAGGTTTAGTTGTTGTTAAAACAACTGTAAAACCTGTAAAAGCTGTTCAACCAAAAGAGTTGGTCAACTTAGAAGGAAATAAGGGGGAATAGTACATGCCAAAGGTAAGTGTAATTGATAAAACTGGTAAAGAAGTTAGTGAATTAACTTTATCTGATGCTGTATTTGGAATTGAACCAAATCAACAGGCAATGTTCGATGCCTTGGTTATGCAACAAGCTTCATTACGTCAAGGAACACATGATACAAAAGGACGTACAGAAGTTAGAGGTGGAGGAAAGAAACCTTTCCGCCAAAAAGGAACAGGTAATGCTCGTCAAGGTTCTAGACGTGCTCCACAATGGAGAGGCGGCGGAGTCGTATTCGGCCCAACTCCAAGAAGTTATGCATACTCAATCAACCGCAAAGTTCGTCGCTTAGCTTTAAGATCATTATTATCTCAAAAGGTAATCGACAATGCGTTGACGGTTATGAATGATTTAACTTTTGCAGCTCCTAAAACAAAGGATTTTGTTGGAATGATGGAAGCTTGCAAATTTGAATCAAAAACATTATTCGTTGTTGATGTCGCTGAAGAATGGGACAATGCATTCTTATCTTGCCGTAACATTCCAAATGCAATGCTAACAACAGTTGAAGGAATGAATGCTCTTGACCTTGCAAACGCTGATGTATTAGTTGCAACAGAAGCTGCAATCAAGACAATCGAGGAGGTATTGGCATAATGTCAAAAGCTAGAGATATTATCGTTAAACCAGTCATTACTGAAAAAACTATGGCACTTCAAAGTGATAACAATGTAGTAACATTCGAGGTTGCTAAGAGTGCAAACAAAACAGAAATCCGTCAAGCAATTGAAGAAATCTTCAATGTGAAGGTGGAACGTGTCAATGTTATCAACACACCTAAGAAAACAAAGAGAATGGGTCGTTATGTTGGTACTGTTGGCGGCAAGAAAAAAGCAATGGTTAAACTTGCTGAAGGACATACAATTAATTTCTTTGATTAATTGTAAATAAAAAGTATCGGGAGATATGCGCGATTCCCGGATAAATGCGTAAGGAGGAAATTATGGCGATTAAAAAGTATAAGCCAACGACACCTGGTCGTCGTGGCATGACCTCATTGGCGTTCGATGAAATTACAACAAACAAACCAGAACGTTCATTGACAGAATCATTAAACAAACACGCTGGTCGTAACAACCTTGGAAGAATTACAACTCGTCATCAAGGCGGCGGACACAAGCGTTTATACCGTATCATCGATTTTAAGAGAAATAAAGATGGTATCCCTGCTACAGTAGCAACGATCGAATACGATCCAAACCGTAGTGCAAACATTGCGTTGCTTCACTATGTGGATGGTGAAAAACGTTATATCCTTGCTCCTAAAGGATTAAAAGTTGGCCAACAAGTTATTTCTGGTACAACTGCTGATATCAAAGTTGGGAACGCTTTGGAATTAGGAAATATGCCTGAAGGTACATTCGTTCACAACGTTGAATTAAAACCTGGTAAAGGTGGACAACTTGCTCGTTCTGCGGGTGTTAGTGCTCAAATTCTTGGTAAAGAAGGAAGATACTGCATCTTACGTTTAGCAAGTGGTGAAGTAAGAAAAATCTTATCTAACTGTCGTGCAACAGTTGGTGAAGTTGGTAACGAAGACCATAGCTTAGTTAATGTTGGTAAAGCTGGTCGTTCTCGTTGGATGGGTGTTCGTCCAACAGTTCGTGGTTCTGTTATGAACCCAGTAGATCACCCTCATGGTGGTGGTGAAGGTAGAACTCCTATCGGACGTAAATCTCCAATGACACCTTGGGGTAAGAAAGCTATGG
>JAQXZJ010000086.1 GCA_029227155.1 Erysipelotrichaceae bacterium | reverse complement strand
AGCATCTACCACCGTTTGTGCACCACCAACCACATAACCAAATGTATGCAATGCAGAATGCACTTCTAATACCATTCCTCTTTTAACGCCCAGTTTTCCAAAAGCCGTTACTAGATCCGCTTTCGTAATCACTTCGTGAACGGGCTCTTTTTTATTCCAATTCGATTCCATTTCTATTTAACCAAACCTGAATCTGTTCACCCGTCAATGTGCCTTCAACAAAATCTACTACTTCACCATCTTTAATATACATCGTTGCTGGAGTATATTCCAATCCAACAAAATACGTAGTCAATAATTCATCAAATACTGTTTCGTTTTCTTCACTATCGGCAACGATCCAGCTGACATGTAATGGCTCTTCATCCATGAAATCCTTTAAAATTCCTTTATATTTTATACAATGTGGACAATCAGACAATCCTACGACTAAAACAAATGTTTCCTTTTGTTCTATTTTCTCTTTACATTGCTCAGCAGTAATTTCAATCGCATTTCCTTTTTTTCCTTTAATGAACGATCCATCATCTTTCCCTGAACAAGCTGCCAAAGAGAAAATTAAGCAGATGTTCAATATTAATACAAATAATCTTTTCATAAAAATCCTCCTTATATCAATATCATGTGCCAATAAATACAAAACACATGATTTTTATACAGGCTCATCATTTTGTTTATTATGAGCAACCTTAGAAGCAGCACATGCAGCAATCGCCCCTGCAATATCATCCATGAACGTATTACAATGTTCTGATTTCGTATTCAGCACACCTACAATTCCTGGTTTTAATTTATCAACATATCCATAACTGGTTAATGCAATAGAACCATATAGATTACAGATACCAAATGCTAACACTTCATCAATTCCATACAGGCCCGCATCATCTATTAATAGCTGTTCTAACTCTTTATCAGCTAAGCGACCTTCTTCTGCCGCAAGATCTAAAGCAACTCCAGTTAAAATTGCATTCTGTACTTCTCGTTTCTGCAATACACTTTCAATTGCAGAGCGTACTTCTTCTTGTGTCAGATTATTATAGTATTTTCCTTGCAGAAAAAACACCAATTCTTCTAACGATTCTAGCGTTACTCCACGACTATTTAATAAGTCGCAACATTTTTGATACATATAATTACCCTTTTAAAGCACAATACGCTTTTGCGATATTAGCCCCCACTTTAGCATTATTGAATACTAATTGAATATTTGAATCTAAACTTCTTCCTTTGGTTGCTTCTTTAATAGTTGCTAGTAGGAATGGTGTAGAATCTTTACCATGAATTCCCTTTTCTTCCATTTCTTTGATTGCTTCATCAATATAATGGTTCATCTCTACTGGATCCATTGCATATTCTTCTGGAATTGGGTTAGAAATTAAAATTCCACCGTCTAATTCCATTTCTCGTTTCAATTGAATCGCAGAAGCAATTTCTTCTACACTATTCATTTGATAATCTAGTTTTAATCCAGAATGAGTGGTATAGAATGCTGCCAATTCATCTGTTTGATATCCCAATACAGGAACACCAAATGTTTCTAAATACTCTAGCGTTAAAGGAAGATCAAGAATCGCTTTTGCTCCTGCACAAACAACAGTAACATTTGTATGAGCCAATTCTTGTAAATCGGCTGAAATATCAAAGGTTTGTTGTGCGCCCCGATGAACGCCTCCGATTCCTCCTGTTACAAAGACTTCAATTCCTGCTTTTGCCGCAAAAATCATAGTTGTCGCAACCGTTGTCGCTCCCCATAGTTTTTTAGACATCACCACAGGCAAATCTCTACGACTAACTTTTAGAATGCCTTTTCTTTTTCCAAATTCTTCAATTTCATCTGGTGTCATCCCCACAACGCCAACTCCATCAATAATACCAATAGTTGCTGGAACCGCACCATTTTCACGGATAATTTTTTCCACTGCTAATGCTGTTTCAACATTTTGTGGGTATGGCATACCATGAGAAATAATTGTGGACTCTAATGCCACTACTGGACGATTTTCATCCAAGGCTTTTTGCACTTCAGGATTAACTCTTACTAACATAATTCTATTTTCTCCATTTCTATTGTTTCTAATACTTGATTTACTGCATCTTGACTCATATATTCACTCACTGTAAATTCACTCGATACTGTCAAGATAGCACTCGCAATCGCAAAACGGACTCTTTCTTCCAAATTTGCGTGTTTCAGTGTCTGATGGATATATCCTGCTAAAAAGGAATCTCCAGCACCCGTTGCATTTTTCATAGGTACAAAAGCATGTTTCATCCAGAATTGTTGATTACGATCTGCCGCAATGACTCCATCTTTTCCCAAACTAATAATAATTTCTTCTACACCTTGATCTAAAAAGTACTGTAACGCCTTCTTATAATTTTCCTTAGAATCCAAATAAATTCCACTGATGATTTCCGCTTCCATTCGATTTGGTTTCATCATATGAATTTGATCTAAGTAAGGACAGATTTTTTTAGCTTTGGTCGTAGAAATTGGATCAAGATATATAGGGCAAGGACAATGATCCAGTAAATAAGTGATAATTTCTTTATCTAGATTCGTATCCATAATTAAGATATCATCTGGTCGAATCTTAGAAAAAACAGTTTCCAACAATGATTGATCAATATGCTTCAGAATTCTCATATCATTAATTGCTAAAGCCATATCATTCTTCTCATCCATAATTGCCAAATACATGGAACTTGTCTGATTGGCTTGTACACAATAGGTTAAGTCCATTCCTAATGATTGACAATATTGATACATATCTTTTCCAAAAGGATCATTTCCCATTGCAGAAACAAAAACCACTTCATCTTTTAATAAAGCAAGATTTTCTGCAATATTCCTAGCTACCCCACCAAAGGAATAAGATACGTTTCCAATATTGGAATCTTGTAAAACCAAGGGATGATTAGACGCTCCCTGAATATCAATGTTGGCACCACCAATTACATATGCTTTTGCCACCTTCTTCACCTCACATCTCTTTTATTATAACGACTTTTTACTAAGTATGCTAGTCGGAAACAGATGGAAATGCTTTTAAAAAGGCAGGAGTTAATCCTGCCAGTTTTATTATTCTTCTTTTTCTTTTGCTGCTTGAGCAATCACTTTATCAGCAACATTCTTTGGTGCTACATCATAGCGTTCAAACTTTTGGGTATACGTTCCAATTCCCTGAGTCATAGATCGAAGTTCAGTTGCATAAACCATCATTTCAGCCATTGGAACTTCTGCTTGGATCACTTGTTCTCCACCGATTGCATCTTGTCCCATGATAGTTCCTCTACGTTTGGTTAAATCTCCAATAACTGTACCTGTATATTCATCAGGAACTGTTACTTGAACACTTACAATTGGTTCTAGTAACACTGGTTTTGCTTTTGGCATACCATCTTTATAAGCTAAGTGAGCTGCCATCTTAAACGCGATTTCTTTAGAATCCACTTCATGATAAGAGCCATCATAAAGAGTTGCCTTCACTCCTACTACTTTGTAGCCAGCAAGCACACCTTTTTCCATGCATTCACGCAATCCAGCTTCTACTGCAGGGAAATATTGACGTGGTACAGCTCCACCAAATACGCGTTCATCAAATACCATTTCTTCACTATCACATGGTTCAAATTCAATTTTTACATGTCCGTATTGTCCAGCACCACCAGATTGTTTCTTATGTTTACCTTCTGCCTGAACTTTACCACGAATCGTTTCACGATATTGAACTCTAGGCTTTGTTAATTCAACCTCTACTTTATATTTTGATTTCAGCTTATTGCGAATTACATCTAGATGTTGATCTCCAAGTCCATAAATAACCGTTTCTTTCGTTTCTCGATTATTTTCGATATAACATGACTTATCTTCTTCTTGAATTCTTTGCAAACCAGAACTCATCTTATCTTCATCAGCACGAGTCTTAGGCCATACTGCCATGCCTAGCATTCCTTTTGGGAACTCAATTGCTGGATAAGTAACCATTGTTCCTTTTTGAGCTAAGGTATCATTTGTTTCTGTATATTGTAGTTTAATAACCGCACCAATATCACCAGTAAATAGTTTACCAACACCCACTTGGTGCTTACCTTTGATAATGTACACTTGATTCATTTTTTCTAATTTATCTTTTTGTACATTCACCAATTGAGAATCCATGGAAACAACACCAGTCATTACTTTAATGAAAGAAATTCTTCCAGCAAATGGGTCTACGATCGTCTTAAATACAAAGGCAGTTGCAACTTCGTTTTCACTCGTTTCTAGTAATACTGGTTCTCCATTTGTATCGATAGCTTCTACCATACCTTTTTCAGCATAACTTGGCATATATTCGACAATCAGATCCATCAAACGTTCAATACCTGTCAAATTGATTGCACTACCACAATATACTGGATGAATTTCACCACTACGAATTCCAAAACGAACTCCTTTTGCAATCTCAGCATCCGTAAATGATTCACCAGAGAAATATTTCTCCATTAGTTCATCATCACTCATAGCAACAGCTTCACAAATTTGATCCATATAGCCAGCTACGATATCTTTCATATCATCTGGAACTTCTTTTGGAGTAGTTGAATCATTATAATACCAAGCTTTTCCCTTTAAGATATTGATACTACCTACTACTTTTCCGTTTTCTACAATCGGAACTTCAAATGGAATAACTGTTTTACCAAACGCATCCCGTAATTCATTATAAGCAGCATCAAATGAAGCATGTTCTTCATCAATCTTATTCACGAAGAAAATCGTTGGTAGTTTTCTTTGAGTTACAACATTCCAAGCTTTTTTCGTACCAGATTCTACACCATCTTTTGCCCCTACAACAATAACGGCATTATCACTAACAGCAATTCCGCTTTCTGCTTCACCAGCAAAATCCAAATAACCAGGTGTATCGACAAAGTTAATTTTGCAATCTTTCCATTCAATTGGAGCAATTGAAGTATAAATACTCATTCCTCTTTTTGCTTCTTCTGCATCATAATCCATCGCACTGGTTCCATCTACCGTTTTCCCGAAACGTTCGGTTTGTTTGGTAAAATAGAGCATCGCTTCTACTACTGAGCTTTTTCCAGCTCCTCTATGTCCTAAAAGGCAAACATTTCTAACCTCATTCGCTAAATAGTCTCTCATGGTTCAATCCCCCTATTTCAGCAACTCTTTTAAGTCTTCAAAGCATTCTTTTCTTACATAGTGAATCGCTTTATTTCCATTATTATCTTCCAAATCCTTATCAGCACCATGATCTAATAAATATTGAACTAATTCCTTATATCCGGTATAGCTAACTCTCATCAAAGCTGTACATCCCTTTACATCTTGTGCATTAATATCTGCACCATGACTTAATAAAACATCCATTACAGGTACACGACAAGCATTGCAAGCTTCCATAAGAGGGGTTCTACCCATTTCATCTTTAGCATTCACATCAGCACCATGTTCAATTAACATCAATGCTACATCGTCATATCCTAAAAATGCTGCACGCATCAAAGCCGAACGTCCTTTATTATCTTGGATACGAGCCGCAGCACCAGCTTCAATCAACATTTTGACGATTTCTAAATGCCCTTTTTTTGCAGCACCCATAATCGCTGTTTTTCCGTTTTTGTCTTTTAAATTTGCATCTGCACCATGATCTAATAGAAGACGAACCACACGTTCATGACCACGTTTTGCACTACGCATTAATGCAGTTCTTCCTTCACCATTTGTTACATTGACATCAGCACCCTGACTAATCATTGCACTTACTTTTGCCAATTCCCCTGCAGCTGCAGCATCGAAAAATGTTTTGTTTACTTGATCCATAGTTTTTTCCTCCTTTAATGAATCATTGATTGTACAAAGTACAAAAAAGGATTGGCGTACGTCATCCAATCCTCATAAAAACACTTGAAACACAAGTTAAAGCCCCGCAAACAGAACCATGCACACGCAAAACACCTTGAGTTTTTACCCCAACCATTTGACTCTTCTTCATTTGTTGTGAAACAAAAACACCGTTGTGTCTCATAACGATTCGCCTCAATTTCCGTTTGTTTGTCTTTAGTAAGTATATTGTAATACATTCTGTAATTCCTGCAAGTACTTTTTATCACTTTCATAATTTACATGCATTTCATTCATTTTCAGTTATTTACATTTTAATTTGCACCATTTCCTTTTCTTCTGATTTCGCATAAAAGTACTCTTCCGTTTGAGCATTCATGAACTGTCCTACTATATTGCTTGGAAAAGATAAAACAAGATCATTATAAATACTAACATTCGAATTATACATCCTACGAGATGCAGCTAAATGTTCTTCACAATCCCGAATCGCTCTTTGTAATTCTAAAAACTGTTCATTTGCTTTTAGTTCAGGATAACTTTCCTGAAGAGCAAGTAACTTTGTTGTTGCAA
Organism: Erysipelotrichaceae bacterium; assembly: GCA_029227155.1. Taxonomy (GTDB): domain Bacteria; phylum Bacillota_I; class Bacilli_A; order Erysipelotrichales; family Erysipelotrichaceae; genus RGIG4607. The sequence continues at coordinate 12,233 of JAQXZJ010000086.1, read as the reverse complement.
CGCTATAATTGTCATCTGTTTCTATTCTTTCTTTCATCGTTAGTTGATTTCTCATTTCCACCAATTTCAAAAGCAGTTCCTGTTCATGTTTTACATATCCCTTAACTACCTCAACCAAGTTTGTTAAAATCGCATAACGTTTGGCAAGTGCTACATCAATTCCTGAAAGTGCTTCTTGAATTTTGTTATGAACATGAACAAAACGATTATAAATCGATATGATATAGAAGATAATTGCCAATACTAATATTATGATAAATAATCCCATCTCATGACCTCCTATACTTCTTTTTCTATTAAATCAAGTGCATCAATCAAATCTACAATTTGAAAGAGTTCTTCACGAATCGATTCTGTTGTTTGATCCGTGATTTTTCCAACAATTGGTGGTTCTAGCGCATTCTCATTTGTATGGAATAAAATATGTACTTTCTGATCTATGATTCCTAAAATCATGCCACCTTCATTGGCTTGTTCAATAGTTTTTATTTTTTGCATGAATGCTGGAGTTAGAACATAAAAAGCATCATGCTCATCTTCAGCATATACATCAAATCGTTTATTAAATTCTACATCTTCAAAAGTAACTTTTGAAGTTTTTGGAGCAGTAGAGAACCATCCCCCACCTCCTGGTTTACCATAACCATAGCCTCTTTCTCTTAGTACAAGATAACTGGATACCTTCTTTGGAAAAGAGAATACGGTCCAGCTTCCTTGAAATAAAGTATCCGTCGTTGTATTTTTGCCATCACTATGTACTTCTTGAACACAGACATCACTCCGTTCAAATGTACAACCATGATAACTGCCTCGCAAATAATCATCACTAGAAAAGCGATTCCCATGAGGAACAAAATACGTACTTTCCACAAATTCTTCAGAAAATCCATGATCTGGATCATATGCTTCCACTTCGAAAATAGATTCTATTACATCCTTACAGATATATTCTTTGAACTTGATTCGATATTGCTTCCCCAATGTGCATTGAATCACAATCAGCGCGATTCCTCCACCAACAAATAACATCATTCCCAATCCTGGTGATGCCATAAAGGATAAAAAGCCAATGGCAATCATACTGCCAGCTATTATGTTCGCAATAAAAATACGATTTCTAAATTGATTTAGTTCTGTTAGTTTGTCCATTTGTTCTTTCCTCCTTATTATATAATCAATCATACCAATCGAAGCCTGTATTATCAATAGAAAAAAGATGAGTGAAACCAATTATTCACCCATCTATTCATCCACAACCATCCATGCTGTTGGTACTTGACGTTCTCTTGTACTTGACCAACCAACCGGATTATTTTTAACTTGTCCTTCAATTACTAATGTTGTAGAAGCTCCACCATCCATATTTGCAGCATTATATACATCATAACGCTCCATAATATCGATTGCTACATTTAAATCAACACCAATGCTTGATGCGGAACGCCCATCAATTGTTAACATGACTACAATACCATCTTTTCTTTGTCCGATGACCGTTCTTGGGTGCACTCCCCATCCACCATTACCAGACACTTCTGCACTTTTTCCATTAACAATCAAAAATGGTCCAAAATCGACTCCATTATAGACTCCCTGTTTGATGGCATCCTTTCCTCTTTTCTTCGTCAAGATCATAACTCCTTCTTGACTAAAGCCAATCGTTCCACCTGCCCAAGCATTACCACGCCGACGAGACCAGATGACTTTTCCATTTTGAATCACATAACCGGAAGGCTGTCCACCAGCCCCACGATCAATAAATCCACCACCATTAATCGCAACCACTGCATTATTTCTTTTCGCAATCTTAGATACATATTCACCAGAACTGCCCAAACGACTGGTTACTCCTAATTGAATTTTCGTTGGATCATAAATAAAAGTCACAAAACCTTCATATCCATTTTCATCCAAACGAACGACTTTATACAAATCATTTCCTTCATCACGTTTTAATACATGCTCTTCATAGATAGAAGAAAATACTTGTGTTTCTTGAATATTTCCGATTTGAATCGCACTCGCATCCATGACCTCATCTGGTTCAATCGTCACATTACTTGATAAAATTTGTTGAATCGTTTCCGTACTATAAAGTACATTCGCAAAATACTTATGAGTCATCGTACGCATAGCTGTAGTCACAAACAAGTCACGCACATAACTAAATGGTCCATAGGCTACAAAGAAACAGATTAACGCACAAATATTACAGAAGGTAAAAAAGCCAATTCCAAAATAATACCAACGACTATTCTTTTTCTTTGGTTTTACTTCTTCCAGTTGTGGTTGTTCATCCTCTATAACCACTGAATCCATTTGACAATCAGTTGTTTCCTCCACATCTACATCCTCATCCACCAAATACACTGTTTGAGGTTTCATTGATTCCTCCGTATCTTTCGGTTGAACATGTATTGTCTTCGCCATTTGATTCAAACGCGAAATGGTATCTTGATTCGATACCTCTTGTTTTTTAAATTCCGCTTCTGTTACATTCAAGTTTTTATAACGAGAAACGCGTGACTTTTTCTCATCCATACTATTCCTCCATGACCTTTAAAAGATTTATGATATCTTTTTCAATCATTTCTTACATCTTTAATCTCTAACAACTACCCACGCAGTTGGAACTTCACGTTCTCCGGTTACCGTGTAAGCAACTGGTTTGTTCATTAGTTTTCCTTCAATTGCCAATACTGTAGAAGCTCCACCATCCATGTTCGCTGCATTATAAACATCATAACGTTCCATGATTTCAATCGCCGTGCCTAATCCGATACCAAGGCTCGAAGAAGAACGACCATCAACCGTTAACATAACAACAATACCATCTTTTCTTTGCCCAATAACAGTCCGAGGATTAATTCCCCATCCTCCATTACCAGACACTTCTGCATGTTTCCCATTCACAATTAAGAATGGTCCAAAATCGACTCCATTGTAGACTCCTTCTTTAATGGCATCCTTTCCTCTTTTCTTCGTCAGAATCATGACACCCTCTTGGTTAAAACCTACGGTTCCACCGCCCCAACGGCCTCCACGTTTTCTAGACCAGACAACTTTACCATTTTGAATGATATATCCTGCAGCTTGTCCTCCAGAACCGTTACCACCATAATCGAGGAATCCTCCTCCATTAATTGCTACAGCAGCATTCGTACGCTTCGCCATCGTCGTTACATATTCTCCGATATCACCTAAATAACGGGTTACTGCTAATTGAATCTTCGTAGGGTCATAGACAAAAGTAACATATCCTTTATATCCATTTTCATCCAATCGAATCACTTTATAAAGATCATTTCCTTCGTCTCTTTTTAACACCTGTTCTTCATAAATAGAAGAATACACTTGTGTTTCCTGAATATTACCAATCTGAATCGCATTGGTATCCATGATTTCATCCGGTTCCAAAGTAACATTGGTAGCCAGAATGTTTTGAATTGTTTCTGTGCTATACAATACATTCGCAAAATATTTGTGTGACATCGTACTCATTGCCGTAGTAACAAATAAATCACGAACATAGCTAAATGGTCCATAAGCCACAAAGAAACAAATTAATGCACAGATATTACAGAAAGTGAAAAATCCAATCCCAAAGAAATACCAACGACTTCCTTTTGTTTTCTTTGGATGAGGATCTTCTTGTACTTCCTCTTTTGGTTCTTCATCCTCTTCTTCAGTGTTCAAAATAGGCTCAACATGTTCTTCTTGAGCTTCATCCTGTTCCATTTTATCTAATACTTCTTTTACGATTGCATCAATTTCTTCCTGAGAGCGTTCTAAAGGCATTAAGGTTTCATCCTTATCCATTGTTCTTACTAACTCATCAATCGTTGCAGTATCAGACATTGGCTCTTTTTCATCATCTCTAATAGGTTTAAAATCTACCTCAACATCTTCCACTACTAATTCTTCATCTTCATTGAAAGGGTCATCTTCTACTAGAAACAACGTTTTATCTTCTTCTACAGGACTTACCTGTTTTGCAAACTCTTGCATCGTTTGCATATCTTCCACAACATTGTCTTTATCTACTTTCACATCCACCATTGTCTGTGAATTTTCATTGGTTAGTTCTACATCTACACTATGAATCTGGATCGTCTTAGCCATTTGATTCAAACGAGATTTTTGATCTTCACCAGCAACTCCCTGTTTTTTAAATTCTTCTTCCGTTACATGAAGGCTTTGATAACGAGCAACTCTTGACTTTTTTTCGCTCATTCTGTAACCTCCATGATTTCATAAGGTGTATCATATGTACCATCCCCTGTGGTAATTATGATAGAGTCTTTTAAGTAAATAACCGGACGTACTGCATATTTTTCCGTCGCAAAATCCGCAAATAACCAATCTCCATTACGTACTGTCCAAGTCAACCATTCAAAAGAATCTTTATAGTTACATGTCCAGTAAATTAATTCTGGATCATATTCAGTTGCTTCTAAAGTATTGGTTGTATACAAGTCATTGATTTGAGGCAAACCAATCTTCGCTTTTACCGTTGCCGCTTTGATTTTGTCCATAGCATATCCAGTTTGACTATTGAAAGCGCCTGTATAGAAAGTACCTTCTGTTAAATATTCCGGATGTTCAAATGTATTATACCAAGTCGTATTTAAATACGCTCCCAAAGAGCCACTCTTTAAATTAAACTTCGCTGTATTCTTGGCAAAGCGATACATCAAAGGTGTCTCATCTTCATTTCTTATGACATCCATCATAATTGCTTTCGTCTTACCATCTTCAAAACCAATCGTACGCCATGTTTGATTTTCATATTGGAAATAGGTTCCTACTGGTAATGAATTCAAAGCATACACTTCTTCCATATCTAAAGCATCTTCCGTGATCCGATAAGGATTATCTTTTAATCCAGCACCACCTGTAATATCTAAATTTGCTTTTAATGTAATCACCGGACGAACACCATAACTATATTTATCCGTTGCACTTTCAGAATTATCTCCGACTCCACCTTCTGAGAATACATAGTAAACCCGATTATCATCCGATTTCGCTGTCAATGTCCAATGTCTTGTTTGCGTATTTAAATAACTATCTACACCATTGGCAAAAAAGTATTCATTCACGTTCATTAAACCAACATAGTCACTCACATGCACTTTACATCCCAAAACTTCCGTAGGTTGCATCGTTTTATCTGCACACAATTCATTTGGAACTAAATATTTTTCTGGTTCATCTAACAATTGATAGAACGTACCTGATCCTTCTACTCCTTCAATTGGATTCAAATATTGACGTATCAAAGAAGTTTCATAATCATTTTCCGTGCTGTTCCATGGCATCACTGTTATGGTTTCATCTGTAATCAATTTAATATTCCCACGATCATCAATTTCCATGATTCTCCACAAGAATCCAGAATAGCTTAAATAGTTATCCACTTCTTTTCCACGGAAAACATAACGGTTACCATCTACCTGTAAGCCATCTCCCTGAACAACAAGTTTAATTGGATCGGTGAGTATTTCATTTAAATTGGTAGTTCTTTTTGCCAATTTACCTTGACTTAAGTTATAATAATAAATAAATCTTGCTCCATAATATACAACACATGACGATAAGAAGATTGCACTTACAATCATATAAATCGTACCAATGCGTAATTTTTTAAACTTCAGTTTCACCAAATCACTCCTTTTTTTGTCAATCTTTATTATATTAACATAAAAAAAATCGATTTTGAACGATAAATATTTGTACATTTTTATTTTTGTTTTTTTTCACATAATTAAGTTTTATATTTTGATTTTATAAGTGCTATAATATTTTAACAAGGGGAGGAAGAAATGATGGAAATCAAGAAAGTTTTAGAACCTGTTTTAAAACAAGATTTAGATGAAGCAGCTTTTTTAGCTGGAGCAGAAGTTAAGATGTATGAAAAACACATTAAGGATTATGCTGGTGCTTATGCAGATCAACAAGCAGCAAATGAAATGGGAGATACACTCGCTTATCGTGTTCGTTCTTATCAGGACAACTCGAAAGATGTGTGCGATAATCCTTTAGCATGGGGTGTCACCTATATGGAACCTATAAAAGTTGGAAAGGAATATAATTTAACTCGCGGTCATTTTCATTTAGATCGCAGTCAACCAGAATACTATCTCTGTGCTGGTGGTGAAGGACATCTAATCAAATGGGATGGGAAAGATGAAGTAATTGTAGAAAAGATGACACGTGGTTCCCTACATTGGATCGATGGTAAATATGCACATCGTATGGTAAATACAGGAAAGGAAGTATTAGCTGTTATTGCTTGTTATCCTGTCCATGCATCTCATGATTATAAAACTATTGAAGAGCAAGGTTTCCCTATTCGTCTATTTGAAGAAAACGGGGAAGTAAAAGTGGTTAAAGTAAATGATTAAGTTATTAGCTAGTGATTTAGATGGCACGTTATTAACCGTCAAAACGTTCACAGAACGATATATCAATGATGAAAACCGCCAAGCTCTTTATACTTTGGTAAATCAAGGAGTTCGGTTTGTATCTGCAAGTGGTCGTCATCATGATTATTCTTTACAATTAGCAAAAGAATTAGGATTCCCATTTGATGCCATTGGTGGCAATGGAGCTACTATCATGCAAAATGGAGTATGTATTCGTCATCGTCATGTAGATCGAGAAAAAATTACTGAAGTCATTGATACCTTGTATCAGATGAATGTTTGGGATCGCTTAGCAGCATTTGCGATCAACAATAACTTTGAACACATTTTTGCCCAACCACATCAATGGCCTTATGATGATTTTGTTGAATTTCATAAAAAGGGAGAATTTGGTCCTTGTTTGGAAGTCCCTTTGAATGAATATATGCACAATCCTCATTCTCCAAACCCAACCAAATTGGTTTTACAATTACGGCCAGAAGAAAGTGTGGAAGAATGGCTTACGATCTGTCGTGATCGATTCGGTGACTGGTTTGATATTCTTTCCAGTGGAGAATCGTTTATTGAATTTTTGGCACCGGGTGTAAGCAAAGGAGATGGGTTGCGTTACCTCATGGAAGAATATGGATTGAATGAGGATGAAGTCGCAGTGATTGGAGATGCTCAGAATGACATTTCTATGTTTCTTGCTTGCAACCATAGTTACTGTATGAGTCATTCATTACCAAGTGTACAAAAATATGCTGGGCACATTGTTTCTTCCGCTGCGGAAGCGATGTATGATGTGATTCGTAAAAATGAACAGGAGCGAACTACTGATTAGTTCGCCCCTTTTTTTCAAATCGTTGTTTATAACTACAAGCACTACAGAGTGGATGCACAACCTTTCGTTCACTAAATCCTTGATAGATTGCTTTTGCTAATGGTTGATGCAAAATCTCTTCAAACGGTGTTGTAAAACAATTCCCTAAACAAATCGTTCCTTCATTATCTAAACAACAAGGTACGACATCTCCATTTACCAGAATTGCTACATGACTTCTTAGTCCTTGGCAAAATCCTGTTTCATCCTGTTGTGTTGCATCAATTGGCCAAGTAAACTTATGTTCAAATTGTAAACGCACTCGATGTTTTAATGCTATTCCATTTGGATCGGTATCTGTTAGTTCGATCGTTGGATTCTGATAATGGTTTTTCAAATATTCAGCGATTGTTTTTGCTTGTGGATGATCCATATCCCATAAACGATAAAATACCGTCGTAGAAAGCTGCATCATCATCTGATCAACTGCCTCAACAGTTTTTGGCAATTGTTCCATACATTGATTGTTTTGATCATAATAACTATGTAAAGAGAGATTCCACCGTTTGATCTGCATATCATGGAATTGATCCACTAATTTAGGTAACATCAATCCATTAGTAGTAATCCCTACCATCAAACCCCTTTGATTTGCATAACGAATCATTTCTATTACTTGAGGATGAAGCAAAGGTTCTCCCATTACATGAAGATAAATCATATCGGTAAAGGGAACGATCTGTTGTACGATCATTTGAAACTGTTCCCATTGCATCCATTGGATTTCACGCTTACTTTTGGGACAAAAACTACAATTTAATTGACATTGGTTGGTAATTTCTACGTATATATGATGAAACCTTTTTTTCATTACTTCACATCCTAACTTGACCATTTTAACACAAATAAATGACTTTGACTTGTAATCTATGCCCTTTTCCCATAAAATCAATATATATCTATTAGAAATGAGGAATCGCATGCTGATACAACAATCCATTCAAGAATACTGTGATGCTTTAGATAGTTTAGAACCTGCACCAGGCGGTGGCAGCGTTGCGGCCTGTGTTGGTGCTTTAGCGAGTAGTCTATCTCGTATGTATGGTCATTTTTCTTTAGAAAAGAAAACTTTTCAACAATTATCGATAGAAGAAAAAGAAGCGTTTGAAACTGCTTTTCATCAACTGTTAACCATTAAGGATACTTTATTGGTTCTAGTTGATTTAGATGCAACGATTTATCCTAAGGTACTTGCAGCATATCGTTTGCCAAAAGAAACTGCCTCTGAACAAGAATACCGCAATCTACAGATTCAACAAGCTACGATGGAAGCGATTGAGTGTCCTTTGCGAATGGCAAAAGCATGCTATCAAGGTTTACTTGCTACAGAAAACTTGCTAATTTATCGAAATGGCAGTATCATTAGCGATACGGCTGTTGCTATTGTTTTATTTTGTGCAGCAATTGAGGCTGCCGTTATTAACATGGAAATTAATTTAGACACCTTGAAAGATCCAAATATTGTAGAGAATTATAAGAAGACAATTCAGGATCTAAAAGAGAAAATAAAAGTAAAGAAAGAACAACTGTTGGCAATTTCCCATCCGTTGAAATAGAGGATTTAATATGACGAAAGAAGCAATTTCATTTGAAGTAACTCATGTATGTAAACAAACCGGTGCTCGTACTGGTATTTTACACACGCCTCATGGCGATGTGAAAACCCCAATGTTTATGCCAGTCGGCACTTTGGCTACCGTAAAATTTTTATCTCCAGAGGAAATTAAAGAAATCGGTGCTGGAGTCATTTTGGCAAATACCTACCATTGTTGGCTACGTCCTGGTGAAGATATCGTAGAACAGGCTGGTGGCTTACAAAAGTTTATGCGCTATGATGGCCCAATGTTAACAGATAGCGGCGGATTCCAAGTTTTTTCTCTTGCGGATTCTCGTAAAATCACAGAAGAAGGAGTACATTTTAAAAGCCATATCGATGGCTCTCCATTATTCTTGAGCCCAGAAAAATCAATTCAGATTCAGAATAAATTAGGTGCTGATATCATCATGAGTTTCGATGAATGTCCACCTTATCCTGCAACCTATGAATATATGAAAAATAGTGTAGAACGTACCTTACGCTGGGCAAAACGGGGAAAACTAGCACATCAAAACCCTGAAACTCAAGCACTATTTGGTATTGTTCAAGGTGGAGAATATGAAGATCTGCGTCGTCATAGTGCTGAAGAACTGGTAAAAATTGGTTTCCCTGGATACTCTATTGGAGGAACCAGTGTTGGAGAAACCAAAGAAACGATGTATAAAATGATTGATTACAGCGTTAAATATTTACCAAAAGAATCTATTAAATATCTGATGGGTGTTGGCAGTACGGATGCTATTTTAGAAGGTGTATTACGTGGAATTGATATGTTTGACTGTGTATTACCAACACGTATTGCAAGACATGGTGCTTTAATGACTTCTCAAGGAAGAGTCAATATCAAAAAAGCACAATATAAGAATGATTTTACCCCCATTGATCCTGAATGTGATTGTTACGCATGTAAAAATTACACGAAAGCATATATTCATCACTTATTCCGTTGTAATGAGGGATTAGGAATGCGCTTAATGTCTATTCACAATTTACGGTATCTCATTCATTTAACAGAACAAATTCGAGAAGCTATTGAACAAGATCGCTTTGGTGATTTTAAAGATGAATTCTTTAAAAAGATGAATCTCAATTCTGTAGATTCCAGAGGATTTTAATATGAGAACAGATGATTTTGATTTTCAATTACCAGAAGAATTAATTGCTCAGGTACCCCTTGCGGATCGTAAAACATCACGTTTATTAGTACTAGATCGTAGTACAAGATCCTATGAAGATAAACACTTCTATGATATTGTCGATTATTTCAAAGAAGGAGATGTTTTAGTTGTAAATAATACCCGTGTTATTCCGGCACGTCTTTTTGGAATCAAAGAAGAAACCGGAGCTCATGTAGAACTATTATTATTGAAACAAGAAGAAAATGATATCTGGGAATGTTTAGTTGGAAATGCTCGTGTTGTAAGAATTGGTACGATCGTTTCTTTCCATGATGGAGAACTCAAAGCGAAATGTGTTGCCATTAAAGAAGGTGGAATTCGTCATTTTCAAATGATTTACCAAGGAGTTTTTTTAGAAATATTAGATCGGTTAGGAAATGTACCACTTCCACCATATATTAGAGAAAAGTTAGAAGATAAAGAACGCTATCAAACGGTATATGCAAAAGTCGAGGGCAGTGCTGCTGCACCTACTGCTGGATTACATTTTACGGATGAAATATTCCAACAATTAAAAAATAAAGGTGTCATCATTCAAGAAGTGACTTTACATATTGGACTTGGTACTTTCCGTCCTGTTCAAGTTGATGATGTATCACAACATAAAATGCATACAGAATGGTATCATATTGACCAATCGGTTGCGGATACACTAAATCTTGCTAGAAAAGAAGGAAGACGTATTATCAGTGTAGGAACAACAACAACTCGTACATTAGAATCTGTCTATCGGAAATTCAATGAATTCCGTGGAGATACCGATGAAACAGATATTTTCATTTATCCTGGTTATGAAATGAAAGCGATTGATGCTTTAATTACTAATTTTCATTTACCAAAGTCAACCTTATTGATGTTAATTAGTGCTTTTGCGGATAAAGAACTCATTATGGAAGCTTATCAACACGCCATTGAACAACGGTATCGTTTCTTTTCATTTGGCGATAGTATGCTAATACTATAATGAAAAAAACCTATTACTATGATTTATCCGTAAAAGAACTAGAAGCGATCAAAAACGCGAATCAACGTCCTCGTATCTTGTTACATAGTTGTTGTGCACCATGTAGTAGTTTTCCATTAGAATTTCTTTTTCCATACATGGATATTACGATTTATTATAATAATTCGAATATTTATCCAGAAAAGGAATACCAAATTCGAATGCAGGAACAATTACGATATGTTGAACAGTTTAATCAAGAACACAACACCCATATCGAGGTTATCGTAACTCCATATAATGAACAACAGTATCACAAGTTGCTAGAACCACTAAAAGATGAACCAGAATGCGGAAAACGTTGTTATTTATGTTATTATCTGAGAATGGATGAAGCATATCACTATGCAAATGATCATGAATTTGATTACTTCTGCACCGTAATGTCAATTTCTAGACAGAAATCATCTATAGTAATGAACCAAATCGGCGAAGAACTTTCCTTGAAGTATCCAAATACAAAATATTTTTATTCGGATTTCAAAAAGAAAGATGGTTTATTACGAAGAAATGAATTAGTCAAACAACATCAACTTTACAATCAAACATACTGTGGCTGTCGCTATTCGCTACGCCATGAATAAAGGCTCCTTTACACATATGTGAAGGAGCCTATTTCATGTTATTAGAAAACTCTATTTATCTTCTTCTTTTCTTTTTTTGTAAGCGATTGTGCCACCAAGTCCAAGACCAGACACTAATAATAGCGTCATCCAAGGTAGAACACTGGTATCATCACCTGTATCTGGTGGAGTTGGTTTTGGAGAATGGCTATTAGTAACAACAAATCCTTCTGTTGCACTACCTTCAATAATTGTCTGATAACCACTGACTTCATTTTCAGTAATCGTATATTCAACTTTTTCACTAGCCTGATATTCTGGCAAATCAACAAAACTTCCTAACCAATTGTTTTCTGTGCTCAGTACTAATGTCTTATCTTCAACAATTGTTCCATTTGCGTACAATTGGATAGTAACAGATTCTGGACGAATTCCATCTTTTTCCTATTGAAATATGTCTTTTTTATGATACAGGCCTTTTTATAGCATTTGTGAAATTTTTAATAAGATTCATACTCATTTTCTTATAATTCTTCATATTCTTTTGGCACATAACCAACGATAATCCGATCCTCCATCACAAGAATAGGCCGTTTTACCAG
>JAQXZJ010000085.1 GCA_029227155.1 Erysipelotrichaceae bacterium | reverse complement strand
TATTGCATAAATCCTCCTACTTATGATATGGCTCGTTTTTCAAAATCTTAAACGACCGATATATTTGTTCTAACACTAATAAGCGTACAATCTGATGCGGAAATGTTAAATCGGATAATTTCCACCGTACATCTGCACGTTGTACAACAGCTGGTGATAATCCCAAAGAGCCACCAATTACAAATGTAATTTGTGAACCATGATAGGCTTGATACTCTTCCATTTTTTGTGCTAATTGTTCAGAAGACATCATTTTCCCCCAAAGATCTAATAAAATCACAAATTCTTTTTCTTTGATTTTTGATAGAATCTGTTGCCCTTCTTTTTCTTTTACTAATTCATTTTGTGCTTCACTATTTGATTGAGGTGCCATTCCATCTTCAACCTCAACGATTTCTAGTTTAGTATAAGGCTGTAACCGCTTCTGATATTCTTCAATCAGACTCCGTAACGCTTTTTCTTTTACTTTTCCTACACAAATGAGTTTCATATCACCACCACCGCATTTATTATACATGGTTTCTAACATGGAATAAACTAAAAAGGCAAGATGATACTCAATCTCGCCATAATTTCTATAGTCCTCCTCGATCTTGATAGGAGAAGCCCTCTCCTTGAACTTCTGTTGCGTCTGATACAACAACAAATGCATGAGGATCAATATGTAAAATCAAACGATTTAGTTCCGGATATTCTTTCTGTGAAATAACCACAAAAATGATCGGACGTTCTTTTTTCGTATATCCACCCATGCCAGAAACCAAAGTTGTTCCTCTACCAATTTTGGTATGGATTTCTTTTTCAATTTCTTGATAATATTCAGAAATAATATAAATTGCCTTCGATTGTTGACCACCTAGCAATAACATTTTATCAATTAGAATGCTACTAACATATACAGAAATCATACCTACCAAAGCTTTTTCAATTCCAAATACCAAGCATCCTGCAATAACAGTCAGTGCATCAACTAACATTACCAAACTAGGTAAGGCAATACCTGTATATTTATGAAGAATAAGCGGTGGTATATCCATTCCTCCAGTAGAAGCTCCTGTACGAAAAACAATCCCAACTCCAGCTCCCACAAATGCACCAGCATAGACGCTAGCTAATAAAGGATCAATATCCATTACAATTGGAACCTCTGATAAAATAGTTACAAACAAAGGATATACGATGGAACTTGTGATGGTTTTATAGGCAAAATCTTTTCCTAAAACCAACGCTCCAATAATAAACATAGAATAGGTTAGTACATTGATTAGAATTGTTGATGGAATACTAGTTATTTTTGATATCACTATCGAAACTCCAGCAACTCCACCTGTTAAGATATCAAAAGGAATAATGAAATAGGAAGAGCCGACTGCAATAAGAAAACTTCCTAACATAACTAATAAGAAATCTACGATCTTTTCTTTTGTTGTTTGCAACTGACTACCATTTGCTAAATTCATACTCTATCTCCTATGATACCGACCATTTCAAATAAGCATATATAAACTCATCAATTTCTCCATCCATGACTTTATCCACATTTCCTTCCTCATATCCCGTTCGTACATCTTTTACTAATGTATAAGGACAGAATACATAGGAACGAATCTGAGACCCCCATTCATTGGCTTTTACTTCCCCTTTGATTTCCTTCATTTTTTCTTCTTGTTCCTCAATTAATCTTTGATATAATCGAGATTTCAACATATTCATCGCCCGTTCTTTATTTTGAATTTGAGAACGTTCTGACTGACAGTTCGCTACAATTCCTGTTGGCTTATGTATGATCCGCACTGCTGAATCTGTTTTATTGATATGTTGTCCACCTGCGCCACTTGCACGATGGGTTTCAATTTCAATATCTTTTGGATCAATATTGATTTCCACTTCTTCATTAAATTGAGGCATAACCTCCACCGAAGCAAACGAAGTATGTCTTCTTCCACCAGAATCAAACGGTGAAATTCTCACCAAACGGTGAACCCCTCTTTCACTCTTTAGATATCCATAAGCACGTAATCCTTCCACAAGGAAAGTAACTGACTTGATGCCAGCTTCCTCCCCTTCTAAATAATCTAAGACTGTAACCTTAAACCCTCTTTTATTTGCCCAACGAGAATACATCCGATACAACATTTGTACCCAATCTTGAGACTCAGTACCACCTGCCCCAGGATGCATTTCTACAATGGCCGCATTTCGATCATATGGATGCGATAATAACACTTGAATCTCATATTCTTCAAATGCATGCGCAAATTCTAAGTATTCTTCTTCTAGCATTGCAAATAATTCTGGTTCAAAATCTTCCTTTAACAATTGTGCATCCTCTAACATCTGTTGCACTTGTTTCGTAAATCTTTCATAGCCATCAACGATTTCCTTCTTTTCATTCATTTCAGCAATCATTGATTGTGCTTTCTTTTGATCATTCCAGAAGTTATCCTGCAACATCTTTCTTTGAATATCTTCTACTTTTTCTTGCAATGTAAGCAAGTCAAAGTGAATCACCCAGCTGTTTTAATTTAACAGCTGTATTCTCCAAAGATTGTCTGATTTCATATAGTTCCATAACTATTTCCTCTCCACTTTAATTCTTAAGTTCATACAGAAATTTACAACATCTGTTGAAATATTCTGCAACATTTCTTCAAACATATCGTAACCTTCTGCAACATAAGCTTTCAATGGATTTTCTTGAGCATAGGAACGTAAATGAATTCCATTTCTTAATTTATCCATTTGGTCAATATGATTCATCCAATTTCGATCCATCGAACGTAAAACGATCGTCTTTTCAAAAGAACGATACTGATCCATATAAGGCGCTACTTTTTCATCATAGTTTGCCCATAAAGAATCAGCTACGATCCGTTCAATTTCAGCCACAGAACGTCCTTTTATATCTTCAGCACTTAGTTCTGATTCCAAAAGACCTAATTTCTGAATAGAATCTGCCAATCCTTCTTCGTCTACAGATTCATTCTTTGTTGAAAAATCAGTATAAGCACGTACTTTCTTTACGGCTTCTCGATCAAACATTTCATGAACGATCGTATGTACATCATCATTTTCTAACACAATATTTCTTTGATCATAAATGATTTCCCGTTGTTGACGCAACACATCATCATAATCTAACAAGGCTTTCCGCACATCAAAGTTATATCCTTCCACTCGTTTTTGAGCACTACTGATAGACTTTGTGATAGCCTTACTTTCAATTGGCATATCATCCAATTGATTGAATAAACCTTTCATCCGTTCTCCACCGAAACGAACCATTAAGTCATCTTCTAATGATACATAGAAACGAGAACGACCAGGATCTCCTTGACGACCAGAACGTCCACGTAACTGATTATCAATACGTCTAGATTCATGGCGTTCAGAACCTAATACTAATAAACCACCTAGTTCCAGCACACCTTCACCAAGCTTAATATCGGTACCACGGCCAGCCATGTTTGTCGCAATTGTTACTGCACCTTTTTGTCCTGCCTTCTCAATGATATGAGCTTCACGTTCATGGTTCTTCGCATTTAAGACTTCATGCTTGATCCGACGACTCTTAAACATCTTTGATAAAAACTCTGATGTTTCCACTGAAATGGTACCAATTAATACCGGTTGCCCTGTTTCTTGACACTTTTGCACTTCTTTTGTCAAAGCTTCAAATTTTGCCTTTTTCGTACCATAAACAGCATCTGGTTCATCAATACGAGCCACTGGGCGATTGGTAGGAATCTCAATAACACGCATATTGTAAATAGATAAGAATTCTTCTTCCTCAGTTTTCGCTGTACCTGTCATACCACATAATTTCTTATATAGACGGAAGAAGTTCTGATAAGTAATCGTTGCAAGCGTCGAAGTCTCTTGCTTGATACGAACTCCCTCTTTTGCTTCTAATGCTTGATGTAATCCATCAGAGAATACCCGGCCTTCCATCAAACGTCCGGTATTCTGGTCAATAATCACAACGGCACCATCTTTTACCATATATTCAACATCACGAGTCATAATATAGTTTGCCCGCAAAGCTTGGTTAATATGATGAACCAATTGCGTATGTTCCACATTAAACAAGTTAGAAATATTAAACATCTGTTCCGCTTTTCTAACCCCTTGTTCCGTCAACGTTACTGTCTGGCTCTTAATATCAATCTCATAGTCCCCATTCTTTAATTCTGGATGTTCACTATATTCATCTTCTTTTCCTGCTTCCGGTTTAAATTCCACACAGCGTTTTGCAAACTTATCTGCAGCTAAATATAAGTTCGCAGTCTGTTTTTCACCACCAGAAATAATCAATGGTGTACGAGATTCATCAATTAAAATAGAGTCCACCTCATCCACCAAGGCAAAATTCAAACCACGTTGAACCCGGTTATTCACATCAGTCACCATGTTATCACGCAAATAATCGAATCCTAATTCTGAATTTGTTGTATAAGTAATATCACATGCATATGCAGCCCGTTTTTCTCTTGGAGTCATACTGCGTAAATTCAAACCAACTGTCAATCCTAAGAAGCGATGGATATCTCCCATCCATTTCGAGTCACGTTCTGCAAGATATTCATTGACTGTAACTATATGAACACCTTCCCCACTTAACGCATTTAAATAAACAGGTAAAATAGAAGTCAATGTTTTTCCTTCCCCTGTTTTCATTTCTGCAATATCCCCTTGGTGCATTGCAACGCCACCTAAAAGTTGCACAAAATATGGATATTCACCAATCACACGTTTCGCCGCCTCACGAACCGTCGCAAACGCCTCAGGCAATAATTCATCTAATGTTGCACCATTCGCAATTCTTTCTTTATATTCCGTAGTTTTTGCTTTTAACTCTTCATCACTTAAAGCAGCCATCTGTTGAGCATAATCTTCAACCGGTTTTGCCTTCTTTGTTACTTCATCCAATCTTTTTTTATCAACATTGAACAATTTATCTAATATACTTGCCACAATATCATCCTCTCTTTGTAACTGTTTTATTATAACATAGATTTATGAACATCAAGTGAAAATGAAAAAAGGTTGATTTCTCAACCTCTCTTGTCGTTTTCTCGATTATAGTTTAACTACATTATGAGCTTGAGGCCCACGGTCTGTTTCTACGATTTCGAATTCAACTTCTGCGCCTTCCTCAATAGTTTTGAAACCTTCCATAACTAATTGAGAATAGTGGAAAAATACATCTTTACCATCATCTAAAGTGATGAAACCAAATCCTTTTTCCTTGTTAAACTTTTTAACTTTTCCTTGCATACTAATAAAACCTTATACCTTTCTTTCGACGAATCTATCGTACTTCTACATTATACTTCCTATTTTTCATTATTGCAATTTATATTTTCACAACATTATGAGCCTGAAATCCTTTGTCTGCGTGGACCTCGTCAAATCGAACCAATTGACCTTCTTCCAGTGTTTTGAACCCTTGATCATGAATTTGCGAATAATGAACGAAGATATCTTTTCCATCTTCTTTATTAATAAACCCAAACCCTTTTTCCGAATTAAACCACTTCACTTTCCCTTGCATAAGGCATATACCTCCTTCCCTACTTATGTTGAGTATACCGTTGCCTATCAATAAACTCAATCAATTTGCATCGCCTTTTTTCGACATAACTCGCATGGCAACTATAAACCAATGCCCGCACAGGATATGCATGATTTTGAATCAAATAAGCAGCCGCCAAAAGAGTATTTCCTGTTGTGCATACATCATCAACTAGTAAAATAGGAGCATCAGGAAGCTTTACTTGCTTTTGTAAATGAATGTGAGATCGAACCTGATAACGTTGTTCTTTTGTCGCATGCTTCTGTTCTTCCATTTCTTCTTTTTCAAATAATGTGATCATCGGCATCCCTAATACCTGAAACATCTGTTCCACGTGAGAAAACCCCCGTTTTCTACTAGCTTTTTCACTACTTGGCATCCCCACAAGCACATATCCATCGTATTTCTTTCGTAGATAAGAGATGTGAGAAAACAGAAATACTGGATATAAGGCTTCATCGCATAGTTCTTTATATTGAATTAAAAGATCTCGACATAGTCCTTCATATACATGCAAGCTCTCTACCAATAAATCCTCTAGATAGAATGATTGACGGATAGGTTTCATAAGACTACGGCACTCTACACATAATATGTCCTCATTCCATAGCATATGAATCAAATCCTGTTGGTATCGTAAGTCTTTGTCACACCAAAGGCAGCTTCGTTGTTCAAGCGGATGTATTCGATACACTGTTGTATCCGCTCGGTTTTTCTTTGCGATAGAAACACACCCTCCCCTGAAGGATCCTTTGTCCCTCTAGCCACTCTTCCCATAATCTGAATCAAGGAACTAGAACTATATACAATATGTTGGGCATCCATCACCAACACATCAATTCCCTCAAAAGTAATTCCCCTTTCCAAAATAGTGGTACAAATCAAAATCTGGATTTCACCTTTAGCAAACTGCTTCATCACTTCATCCTTATCTTTTGTTTTCGAAGTAATCATTCCCACCAGATACCATTTAGATAGAACACGATACCATATTTCTACTAAACGAATCGTAGGAAAAAAGACAAAGCATTTTCGTTGTTGTTTTTTTCGTTTTTCTAACCAGAAAAACAAAAAAATGCGGCTCCAACTTTTTGGCATTCGATAACAAATAGGCATCGCCAAAGGACGTAAACTTGGACGAATGGATAACTGTAATTGTACCAATTCTTTCTGTTTTACCTGTTTCAATAAATCTTCATCTGGAGTGGCACTCAAATAAACGATTTCTCCTTTACAACTTGATTTTGCAATTGCTTGTAATACCTCGTTGTTATGATAAGGAAATGCATCTGGTTCATCAATAATCAATAAATCAAACCATTGATAATACCGATATAGCTGATGAGTCGTACATACGATCAAGTCTCCATTCAATTCTTTCGTGTATCCTTCACAAACTGCAATTACCTTTAAATGTTTGAAATCTCTTTGTAATCGCTCTTGTAGTTGTAATACCACCTGACGACGTGATATTGCAAAAGCCACTCTTTTTTTCTGACGTAAATAATAAGCGATCGCCGCATAAACCAGTTCTGTCTTACCCGCACCACAAACAGCAGAAATCAATACACTTTCTTTTCTTTGTAAGCATTGTAATAACTGCCTAGAAATATCTTTTTGTGGTTGCGTAAGCGAAAAAGGTAATTCATAGCTTTCATCTACAACATCTAATGGCAAAAAATCCATCTGTTGAGGCTGATCTAATAATACCCTACGAAAAGAAATACATTTACGACAATACCATCCTTTACTGCCATAATAAAAGTATTTCGGATCCGCATTCTTACATCTTGGACATTCCATATCATTCCTTTCACTTTCTTAATATGCAAAAAGAAATGGATATCCTAAAAAACGGATGATTTTTCATCCGCTTTACATCTTTACTGGTCGATTCCCTTGAAAAGAAATATCATTCAAAAGTACTCCTTCATTAAAATCTTTTTATACTCAAATGTATCCGATTCCAATAGATCATTGATATCTGTCTTCATTGAAAAGGTATATCCAACATATTGATTCAATGCCACCAGATTCTCTTTTTGTAGATCAACATAGAATCTAACAACAATTGATTCTTGTGAATCCGTTCTTACATATTCAATCGCATAATCTTCACTTTCTTCAGATGGATAGTTCTCCATCCCGTTTCCATCTCTCATAAAATTATTAGAAGATACGATCCAGAACTTTGTAATCGTTTTAGAATCTTTCGGATCTAAATTGATTCTAATAAATGTTTCATCATCTAGCGAATACTGAACCCCATATTCTTCATAATATTCGACTTTCTTTGAACAACCAGTACATGAAATGATTATAAAAGGAACCAACAATATCCAAAGTAATTTTTTTATATATTACATTGAACTCCTTTCTATATTCTTCTTTTTCTTATTTTTGTTATATGCGATGCATATGAAATTGTAAAGCCACAAAAAAGCTCCTTCTATAGAAAGAGCTTATAAAACATAATCATCAATAAATTGCGCAATACCATCTTCATCATTACTTAACGTAATATAATTCGCAACCTCCATGGCATCTGCACTACCATTTGCCATACAAACACCAATTCCTGCATCACGAATCATTTCTAAGTCGTTACTATTATCGCCAAATACAAGTACTTCTTTCATGTCAAACCCATGACGATTACAGATTTTTTGAATTCCTTGGCTTTTTGATACCACTGGATTCATGAATTCATAAAGAGAAGGACCGGTACAAAATCCACGATATTGTTCACAATCAAATGGTTTGCAGATTTCTTTTAATGTATCCATATAACTAGGATCACAACTAAGAATCAACTTCTCAAATTCTTGATCCTTTAGTATCTCCTTTAAATCACATAGACGTAACTCAAAATGATTATTGGTCGCAATTCTTCTTGTGTGTGGAGTTTCTTTCTCTGCATAAACTTCTCTTGTTTCATTGTTATAGACAAGTCCTACAACTGGTAAATCCTTAACCTTCTCTAGAATTTCAATCATTGCATTTCCGCTCAAATAGTCTCTTGTTTCTTTAAAGCCATCCGTATAATCCCAGTATTGAGCACCATTCATACCAACCATTACATCAACCAGATCTCGAATACCCCATTCCTGGTTTAAACGCTCTAAAGCATATAACGTACGCCCTGTAGCAATACCAAATAAAGCACCCGTTTGTTTCAAACGTAAAATTGCTTGTTTCGTTGTTTCCGTAACCTTTCTCTCACTGGTTAACAAGGTACCATCCAAATCCACCATCATCAACTTAACATTCATCATTTTGGCAACGTTCCTTGTGTTAGAATTTCACCATTATGAACTTGTTTGATCACATCTTTAACAAACTTAACCTGACTATTTTTCAAATAAACAACGCTATATGTTCTGCTAGTACCCATTGCTGCACAATAGTCCATACCTGTTGAACCGCTAAGAGAATAAGTAACGATATTCCAAAGAGCCATATCATTCAATTGCATTTGAGCTAACGCATAAATTTCTTCCATAGAAATATTCGTCTTAAAAGTACCATTCAAAGATTCTAAGATCTTATCAACTTTCGTAATAATCGCAGGTTCTGTCATCTTATTCAACATTGCCTTAATCACGATTGCCTGATGTGCTCCACGGTCAAAGTCTCCATTTGGCAAACTATACCGTTCACGAACATATGCCAATGCCATATTTCCTGTTAAATGAAGATCTCCTTTAGGGAACGTACCTGAATAAATTTTAAGATTCGTTGTTTTAAATTCATATGGATTATATATATCAATTCCACCAATTGCATCAACGATCTTAATTAAAGAACTAAAGTTAATTACAACATAGTAGTTGATATCAATACCTAGATAGTTCTCTAACGTTTCTTCCGTACATTTAATTCCATAAATACCTGCATGAGTTAATTTATCTAAATTATCATACAAACAAGCATTTGGTACATGAGCATCACGAGGAACTGTAATAAATGAAACTTGTTTCGTTTGTGGATTCACAGATGCGATCATATTTACATCAGTTCTACCTGCTGTATAAACCTCACCATAAGCATCATTACCAACAATCATGACATTAAATGGTTTATTTACCACATCGACACTATCCGCTTCTGCACTTAACTGCAGCTTTTTATAAACCGTATACACAATATCTACTTTTTCAGAGAAATCTTCATATCCCGTGATATCTTCAATCATTGGAATATAACTAGTATTTAATACCATCACTTCGCCTTCACCAGCATAAAGTGCATCAACCGCATCAAAAATACTTTCAACAGCTGTTGTTTGGATTTCATCTGCCAATAATTCCCGCTTGCAAACTAGCATTGCATAATCCTGATTGACTAAGTCCACACTATCCTGAATGATAAAAGTAGCATCCTTATAATCAGCCAAACTCTTTTCTGTCTGATTCTCATCCTTCAGTACATAGAAATTGATTTCTGCTTCTCCTTCTAAAGGCACTTCAGCAAATGCTTTTTCTATATTCGAACGAATATGAGGCAAATACCAGCTAGCAATTGCTAAAACGATACATAGCAAAACATTTAATACAGATGCTAATACTTTTCCAATATCGGATACTTTAGGAAGAAAGCAAATCAACCCCATAATGAATGCAACTGATAAAATTCCTCCTAATAACCATAGTCCCCATACATTTGGAAACATCGGAAAAGAACGAAATACGAAATAAAAATACAAACCAATTGCAATAAATAATAACAAACTGATTTTAGATCCATACTTTGCTATAAACTTTGTTGTTTTTGAATTTTCCTTTTTCTTTGTCACTTGATACCCTCCTTCATCTATACATTTCGAATATATTGAATCCCTATACAGCCAATTCCGGTATGAACACCAACAACTGAAATCAAATCAACACATTTAATTGGTGTACCAGGGAAATTAGCCTCTAGACGTTGAATGAATTCTTTTGCGCCCTTTTCATCACAAACATGGGCAACACACATCGTACAATATTCATCCACATTCATTTTCTTAAATTCTTCTATAATTACATCCCACGCCTTGCTCATGGTACGAACTTTACTAAAAGCATCAATTCTTCCTTCTGTTTTTTCGTTTAAATATAAGATTGGCTTGATTTTCAATAATCCACCTAGCGTCGCAGCCATTTTTGTTAAACGACCGCTACGACTTAAATGTTGTAGATCATTAGGCACAATAAAGGTACAGCTATCTTTTGCGGCTTTTTGTAACACATCATATGTCTGATCCATAGAATACCCCTGATCCAACATTTCCCGTGCTTTTAAAGCTAATGTTAACTGTATATGAGCCGTACTATAACAATCCACTGCCAAAAAAGGAATTTCTAACTGCTTGGCAATCATTTCCATCGCACCAATTGTTCCAGATAATCCTTTACAGATTGGTACTGCAAATATTCCTTCATATCCTTCTTCTATCAAAAGAGCAAACAAATCCTCTATTTTCCCTAGAGGTGGCAGTGAGGTTTTCAACATATGTCCTTCTTTTACCAATTGATATGTTTCCTGAATACTAATTGTATGAGATTCTAAATATGTTTTATCTTGGTCTGAGATCTGCAAAGGCAAACAGTAAATTCCATCTACAGCAATGCCTTCGTTGATCATATTGGAGCCTGTATCCGTAACTACTGCTATTTTCATATCTTCACTCCCTTTCCCATCTATTATAACGCAAAATCCCCCTTCGTCTATCATAAATCCTTTGATTTCCCCTTACAAACAAGGATTTTCCTATCCCTTATTTGATAAAGACATGTATAATAAAAGTGGTGATTATATGCGAATTCAAAGCCCTGTAGAACACATGATTGAAATTGAACGCTCTCGTTTTATATGTTATCTATCAAGAGCATTCAATGAACAAGAAGCGAAAGATTTCATTCAATCCATAAAAAAACTGCATCCAAATGCAACACATCACTGTTATGCCTATACCATTGGAACTAGTATCCAACGCTCCAATGATAATGGGGAACCAGCTGGTACAGCAGGAATTCCTATTTTAGAAACATTGAAAAAGATTGGATTGGAAGACTGTGTAGCTGTTGTCGTCCGTTATTTTGGGGGAATTAAGTTGGGTGCTGGAGGACTGATTCGAGCTTATTCGAAAGCAGTAAGTGAAGCAAGCAAAGTCGCAACCCTGACAAGCATTGAAACTCGATTAAAATATTCTTTAACTTTTCGTTATGATTTAATCGGCAAAATTGAATTTCATCTTAAAGATGTGGCTGAAATCATTGATAAACAATATGGGGAACAAGTCATCTTTACTTATTTATGCAAAGAACCATTGGACACTCTCATTCAACAGCTTACCAATGGCGCTTGCCAACCTGTTTATTTAGAGACATTAGAAGTTGAAGTCGAAAAAAAGGGCCACTGTGAATAGTGGCTCTTATGCAAAAATTCCCTGAATGGCGTCTTTTACTTCACTTTCTAACAACGGATCATCTTTCCCTGCTCTCCATAATTCACTGTAAGAAATGAAAGGAATCCCATCAGCATATTGCTTTGCGTCTTGACGCTGTTTTTTAATGTTTCCTTGATAACGAATATCCAATAAAGTTTTATTCATCATAAATTGCACATACATACTTTTCTTTAACAGAAAACAATTTGCAACCGTTTCGTAAATTAATGGTCCACGATCTTCTTCCATTCTAGATAATTCCATAAATGCATTTGAGAACATCTTTTGACTTTCTTTCATACACATTGTCTTCATCGTTTCGATGTCCTTAATGTATTTCCGATCATAAAACCGTTGAACAGAGCCTAAACTCTTGGTTCCTTGAATCAATTCCTGAATTGATTCAAGTACAGACTGCACATTATGTTCATCAACCATGAATGCGGCCATATGATTTCTGGCACCATCAAATAAACCTTCTGGTTCTGTTAAAATGTAATACAACCCTTTTGCATAAATATAACCTAAACTCTTATCAGGAACTAAAATTAATGCCATCTCACGATCATTAAATGTGCCATAAAGCAGGACTGGGCATACCAATGCAGGCTGAGGAATCTTAAATGCATCCTTATACCGAATAATCTGGTTGGTAACGTTATGAGTAATCGAAAATCTAAAATTAACACATACTCGCATGTCTGTTGTCATTTGAGATAACTCCCGTAGTAGTTTTGTTATGACTGAATCGTCCTTGAATGACGTTAAATACTCTTCAAGCGAACCATCGAAATCATACAGAAAGGAATGTTCCCGATTTGTTGATGTCAAGAAATCGGAGAACAATTGGTCGATAGCCATAGCTAAGTCCTCCTTTTTCGTTCTGATAAAATACTATTTCTTATTTTTTTATCTAAAACCATTATACGCTTCTCAAGCCAATGTACAACCCAAAAATAGCTCTTTTGTATAAATTGTTTACAAATTTGTTGAAAAATATAAATATTAAAAACAAATCGCCAAAATATAATTCTTTCTTTATCTCATTTGTATTCCATATTATAATACGAGTATAGAATTGAGGGGTCTATATGAACAAACAAAATATATCTACCATACTCGCATCTTTCCATTATCATCCCTTTTTGTATCAACAATTATTAAAAAAACATAGCAGTCAAAGCCTGTTTGGTATCCAATTATCTAGTTGGGATACATTAGCGAATAAAGGCTTAGAATTTGAAGCGAGTCCAGGTGAAGAATTTCATCAAATCTATCAATTATTACAAGAGCATAAACATGAAGTACCCACTTTTCAAACGATGCTTGATTATCCCATCTTTGTACAAGAATTAATTTCTCGCTACAATGACTTTGTTCGTTATCAGATTTCCTTAGAAGAATTGCCAACTACAAAACCATCAGAAATTGAGCTAAAACATCTCTTTTCTTTGATTCATTCTTTACCATTACGAATTCATAAACAAGTACAAAATATGAATCAATTAACAGCAAATGAGCTCACTATAGCAGTTGGCTATATACCATCCCTTTACCAACAAAATATTATCAATCGTTTGATCGATCAAGGAGCACAAATGCTCCCTATCTTTCATGCACAAAAACCAACTGTAAAATTGATGAAAGCACAAAATATGCGTCAGGAAGTAGAAGCTGTCGCACAATGGATCATCCAAAATCAGACAACATTGCCTTTAGAACAAATACAGCTCGTAATTCTACAAAAAGACTATCTTCCATATCTTTCACAAATATTTCAGCGTTATGAAATACCAATTGACTTTCGTTTATTTTCACAACCATCATTAATAGTTCAAAAAATGATAGCACTTTTACAATTTATACAACAACCCAACCAATCATCACTGATTTCTCTACTCAATCATCAATTTTGGAAATTAGAATCCTCTGCTTTAGCAGAATACTTGAGTTTTTATATGCTGTCTTTCGATGATTGTCTTTCACCTTTCAACCATGTGCAAAATATTCAACCATCCATTATTGACCAAAGAGACTTGCATCCATTGGTTCGCTTAGAAACACAAGCAGAACAACAACGAGTCAGTATCTTACCACTATTAGAAATCTTATTGAGTGACTGTTCTGTTACCGATAAGATCATAGTTGGATTTCAACATTTGTTAAATGATCCGCTACTAGAAGAAAAAGAAGAAGCACAAGCCTTTCAAAAAGCAAAAGATATGTTACAAGTATTGCTTTATCGAAATGCATCTTTGCCTGTGTTACTATCACAGATTTCAAAAATTGAAAAGCACTATCCAACAACCGCTTATGCTTCGATCATGGTTACAACCGTTGATCAGTTATTACCAGATTACACACATACCATTGTATTAGGATGTACCCAGAATAATTTTCCAAAAACATCCAATTACACAGGAGCCATCGATGAAACATATCTAGCAAAAATCAAACGGTTTCCTAGTAAAGAAGAACGGGTCAATCATTATTTTCAACAAATGGAAACTCTGTATCAAATCAGTCCGAATATAATCTTCTCTTATAGTTCTAGCAATCTACAAGGGAAGTCATATGAACTTTCTATTGAAATGGAACAACGATATGGCAAAGATGCACAAGATTGGCCACTGGTACAGGTTGATACTTTTCACCATGATACACATACTTTATCCTTTAACAATGCATCCGCACTCTTTTTGCGTAATGGTAAGTTACATGGCTCTGTTTCCTCTTTTGAACGATATCAAAACTGTCAGTATGCTTATTTCCTAGAAAGAGGATGCAAACTACAACCAAACGAACCATTTGTTGTAGATCATAGAATCTTAGGAACCCTTCAACATGCGATCGTAGAACATTTTGTTTCTTATCAATCTTCTGTATCTGCTTCTGATATTCAATCTTTTATTCATCCATATTTCCAAGAAATCATTGATGTATTACCTCATCAAAAAGACTATATTCATATATTAGAACAACAAATGGTTAATCGAATGGCAACACGAATCGAATATCTGCAACAAATAAACAAACAGGCTTTGATGAAACCTGTTGCTTTTGAAAAAGAAATTCAGGTTGTTTTACCGACAAAGCCAGTTCCTATTGAACTTAGAGGAATCATCGATCGAATCGATGCCAGTCAAGATTATTTCCGTATCATTGATTATAAGAGCTCGAATAAATCGCTCACTGATGGTAAGTTCGAAGCAGGATTACAGCTTCAGTTATTAACTTATCTTTATGTTGCTGAAAAGTTATATGATAAACGAGCTTTTGGTGCTTATTATGTGTCATTACAAACGAATAACAGTGATGATGCCTTTTATGGTGCCAAAGATAAAGAAACGAAACAACAATTTCCAATTACTGCTTTAGAGCAAGAGTGGAATTATTTAAAAAACAATAGTGCTTCTGGATGGCAAATGGAACACAGCATAGATGAACAACTCACCCAGCCGCTTTACTTTAAAGCAAAAGAAAAAGATTGGCCTTTATTAAAACAAAAATTATTCGAAATTTATCAAGCATTAGCAACCTCAATCTGTGAAGGATATATTCAAACCAATCCAACCGAGAATACTTGTCAGTACTGTCATTTCTTATCCATCTGTCGCTACCATGGAGAAACACGGAAAATTAGTGCTCGTAACAAAAAGGAGGGTTAACATTATGCCAAATTGGAATCCCCAACAATTAGAAGCCATTGAATCAATTAATCAGAATATCATTGTATCTGCTTCTGCCGGTGCTGGAAAAACGACAGTCCTTGTTCAACGATTATTAAAACGAATCTTACAAGATCATATTTCTGTTAATGAAATATTAGCCATGACTTTTACAGAGGCAGCTGCTACAGAAATGAAAAAACGGTTAATGAAAGAAATGCAAAGCCGTATCAATGCCTGTAACGATCCAGATACTTTGAATTACTTACAAAAGCAATTAGCTTTATTACCATCGGCAGATGTTTGCACCATCGATGCCTTCTGCTTAAAACTACTAAAAAACTATTCTTATGTATTAGGAATCGACCCACAACGCTTTGAGAATGTCTATGATCAAAATACCGTCACTCTATTTCAGCAACAAGCAATGGATAAAGCTTTGCAATATCAATATCAAAAGAATGATCCAAATTTCTTATCCCTATTAGAAACTTTATCATCCGCAAATGATCAACATCAAACACTAAAAAAACTGATTGCTTCATTTGCACAAGAGGCTTCTAAAAAAACCGATGCTTACACATGGCTTGATTCTTGTCTTTCTTATTACCAACCAGTCAATCATCTCTATGAATTACCAGAAAACTTACAAAATTATATTTGGAGCTTTTATCTAAGAGATATTCATTATTTACAATCTGCATTACAATCATTTGATCAATACGTTTTCTTAATTACAGCAGGGCATCCTTTATTCGATCACTATCGAGATACCTTAAACAAGTATCTAACAAATATGGAATATCACCTTTTACAACATGATTACGTTGCTTTTAAACAAGAAATGGAGTTCGCTGAACGATTATCCTGCCCAGATTGTCGAAAAGTGACAGGAAAACCAATGAAAGATCTACCACAGTATAAAGAACTTCGTGATATCATCCAAGAGAAAATAAAATCCTATGTATTTGAAGAATTAGAAAATGAACAAGCTCTTGTGGAAGCACTTGCTAATCAACATGAAATGATAAAAATAGTTATCCAACTAACCAAAGATTATCTTACTGCTTTTCAAACAATAAAAAAAGAAAATCAAGGAATTGATTTTGAAGATATGGAACGGTTTGCGATTCAATTATTGCATGCAAATCAAGGAGAAATTGCTCAAACACTACGACAACAATATGCCGAAATCATGGTTGATGAATACCAAGATTCTAATGATATTCAAGAATCATTGATACAAGCAATTTGTCGTTGTAACAATGTCTTCCGTGTAGGAGATATCAAGCAATCTATTTATAGTTTCCGTAATGCAAAACCTGATTTAATGCGTTCTTTGATTACACATGCAAACGAAAATGATCATGTCATCTACTTATCAAATAATTATCGTTCTAAATATAATATTGTTGAATTTAATAATGTACTTTTTGAGCAACTTATGAACATTGATGGATTCCATGATCAATATCAAAAAGAAGATCGTGTTTCTATAGGATTAGATTCACAGATAAAAGATGACTTTGTCATTGATTTAGATATTTTATGTAAAAAGAATCTGAAAGATGAGGGAATGGATGTTTCATCCGCAGAATTAAAAGCACGATATATGGCTCATAAAATATTAGAAATGAGACAACAATCCCCATTCAAGCATTGGAAAGACTATGTCATTCTTACAAGAACTCATGCACCAAAAACAATCATTAAAAAAATATTTGATCAGTATCATATTCCGTATTATTTCACAACCAAAACCGGTTTCTTTAGTGATGATGCGATTCAGGCGGTTATCAACTGGTTACGTTTATTACAGGATCCTAGTGATGAAATTGCCTTATTTACTGTTTTAACAAGTGCATATTACCATGTAGATGATAATACATTAGCAAAATTGCAGATCAACAAAAAGGAACAGTCCTATTGGAACTACCTCTTATCCCTTCAACATGAAATCACACAGGATTATCAAACATTATTAGAATTCCAAAAGCATCATCATATTTCTGAACTGATTACCGAGTTGTTTAAGCTACATCGTTTCTATGATGATCATACCAAACAATCAAGCAAAGACAACTTAGATGTTTTATATGAGTTGGCAATGCAAGCAACTGCTGATGGAGCAACATTAGCTGATTTTATTCAGCGTTTAGCGGTAAATCAGGCAGAAGATATGGGAGACGCTGTTTCCTTATCAGAATCAGCAGATGTCGTTCGTGTTGTATCTATTCATGCTTCCAAAGGATTAGAGTTCCCTGTTGTTCTTTATTGGGGAAGTGAATTAAATCGAAAAGATCCAAATCCTATCTATACCGATGATGAATTAGGTGTTGCCTTTGATGCGGTACGTCTTCCATATCGGTTTCAAAAACCAACTCTATTAAAAAAGGTTATTGCTCGAAAGCAGAAACAATTAAGCATTGAAGAAGAAATTCGTATTTTATATGTTGCCTTTACACGGCCAAAACAGAAACTCGTTATCGTTGATGTTGTGAATCAGCCACAAGATGTCACACAATCCTTATCCGCTGGATACTTAGAAGAGAATCATTCCATTTCTTCTATTATTCAAACCGCCTTACAGAACACCGATTTCCCATCCATCCAGGTCCAATATATATATACACCATGGGATATTCCTGTTCTACCTGCTAGTACTAGTCAAACACAAATTGACTTCCCTCGTTATTTCATGCCACTGATCCCTCATCAGGATGTTACACCTTCTCAACAGAAAGCAACCAAAATTACCGAATTGAAAGTAAGTGACCATCTAGCAAACGAAAGAGGAAATCGGCTTCACAAAGCAATGGAATTATTGGATTTCAATCATTTTACACCAAATGACATCAATCAATTACCATTTGTATTATCGAAAAAGGATAGAAATCAGATCCTAAATTTCTTTGAACATCCAAATTTCCAACAATTGAAAACTATGACCATTTATAAAGAATATCCGTTCCTTTATCAAAAAGAACATTCTCTAGTTCATGGAATTATGGACTGTATTGGCATTGATGAACAAAAAATAATCTTGATTGATTTTAAATCCGATCGCAATGTTAGTAAACAAGAGTTATTAGATCGTTACGCAAATCAAATTCAAGAATATTACGAAGCTTTGCATAATCATTACCCAAATCATAGTATTTCTTGTTATTTATATAGTTTTGAATGGAATGATTGGATTGCCTACGAAAAAAAGAATTGACTCCCGAAGGAATCAATTCTTTTTATTCTTGGTTAAATAAATCAAATACTACACTTACTGGTTCATCATTTGTAATTGCTTCAATTACTTTCGCTAACATGAAACCAACAGATAATACAACAACCTTGTCATTCACGTTTTCGTTAATCTTGTCTCCCAAAGGAATAGAGTTAGTAATTACAAATTCTTTTAAAGGAGAAGCATTGATGCGTTCTACTGCGTTATTAGACAATACACCGTGAGTACAAGCACAGTAGATTTCCTTAGCACCTTTTTCTACTAACATATTGATTCCACCAAGTAAGGATCCACCTGTATCAACGATATCATCAATTACAATAGCAACCTTACCTTTAACATCACCAATTAAGTTCAATGCTTCTGCAACATTTGGTTGTGTTCTCCGTTTATCAATGATCGCAATCGTCGTTCCACCTAAGCAGTCAGACAATTTGCGAGCTCTTGTAGCTCCACCATGGTCAGGTGAAACAACAACCACATCATTTAAATCAAAGTTTTTATGTCTAAAATATTGGCCGATCAAAGATACTGCAGATAAATCATCAATTGGCACATTAAAGAACCCTTGAATTTGTGAAGCATGTAAATCAATGGTTACTACACGATCCGCACCAGCAACCTGTAACAAATCTGCCACCAAACGAGCTGTAATTGGTTGTCTTGCTCTTGCTTTACGATCCTGTCTTGCATAGCCATAATATGGAGTCACAACCGTGATTTCTCCAGCACTTGCACGTTTACAAGCATCCAAACAAACAAGAATTTCCATCAAATTTTCAGAAACTGGACCACAAGTTGATTGAACGATAAATACATGCTTTCCACGAACAGATTCTCCTGGTTCTACCAGAATTTCACCATCCGCAAAATGTCTAACTGAACAATTTCCTAGTGGAATTCCTAAATAGTCTACGATTTCTTGCGCTAATTCTTTACTAGAAGATAGTGCGAATACAATAATGTCTTTTACCATAGTTCCTCCCCTTATTTATCTTTGTATTTTTGACCGAAACCTTTTTTGATTTCCTGACGTGGTCTTGCAATAGCCATATCTCCCATTTCTACATCATGGTTGATTGTGGAACCTGCAGCTAATAATGCATTTTTACCAATCTTCACAGGGGCAATTATATTTACATTACTTCCAATAAAAGCTCCATCACCAATTTCTGTATGGAATTTATGTTTACCGTCGTAATTGACTGTTACGACACCACATCCGAAATTCACTTTTTCACCTACTGTTGCATCTCCAACATATGTTAGGTGAGCACACTTGGTATTATAACCCAATTTTGTATTTTTTAGTTCAACAAAATTACCAATTCTTACCTCATCTGCAATCTCACAGCCATTTCTTAGATGCGAACTAGGCCCAATTGTCACTTTATTTCCTATTTTTGTATCTGTCAAACGAGAACTATCAATGGTACAGCCATCACCAATAACAACATTCTTTAGATAAGTTCCTGGTAAAATCCGACAATTCTTACCAATCTCTACATGTCCTTCCATCACAACATTTGGATAAACAACCGTGTCTGTTCCAATAGACGTATCTGTAGATAGATATGTATTTTCAGAATCAATCAATGTGACTCCTTCACTCATGATCTTCCGATTCACATGGCGTTTTAACCAACGAGATGCTTCATCTAGCATGATACGGTCATTGACACCAATCATTTCATCTCGATCCGAAGCCACCATCGCATTTACGGTATGCCCATGTTTCTTAAAAATTTCCACCAAGTCTGTAACATAATATTCATGTTGAGCATTATCATTGGTCAATTCTGGTAAATACTTCCACAATAATTCATTATCTGCACAATAAATTCCAACATTGATTTCTTTTACTAACAGTTCTTCAGGATTACAGTCTTTAAATTCAACAATTTTTTCCACATGGTCCTGTTCGTCACGGATAATCCGACCATATTTTGCTGCATCTTCCATCACTGTTGTTAATAATGTGAATTCAGCATCCTGTGCTTTTTCAAACAACTGTTGAATCGTTTCTGGTTGTACCAATGGACAGTCTCCGTTAAAAATTAACGTTTTCCCTGGTTTTCCCTTTAAACTTGTTGCTTGCATTACAGCATGACCTGTTCCTAATTGTGGTTCCTGTAAAGCATAATCTACTTTATCTTCTAAATAGTCTTTAATTTGTTGAGCACCGTGTCCAACAACAACTACAATATTTTCTACTCCTGCTTTTTTTAAATTATCATAAACATGACCAATCATTGGTTTATCCATCACTTGATGCATAGTTTTGGTCTTATCTGATTTCATTCTGGTACCTTTTCCGGCAGCCATTACTATCGCTGATTTCATTCGTATCTCACTCCCCTCATTATTGTATATAAAAGTTATCATAAAATAAAGGGTTATTAACCCTTTATTCTTGTTTTCACTACAAAATCATACTGATTTTTAAAGGAATGATAGGCTTGTTGAACAAAATCTTCTGATTCACTCAATGCAAACACGGTTGAACCACTACCTGACATTAAAACATAAGGGAATCCATAATCTAAACATTCCTGTTTGATCTTACGAATCACTGGTACTATTTCAAATGCACTAGCTTCTAATGTATTCTGCATGGATCGTTGGATCTTTTCATGATCTTGTTGTAAAAGCGCTTCTTTTAATTGTTCACAATCAGGATGAATCATCGTCTCAAACTGTAAGCGTGCAAATGCTTCTTTCGTACTTACCCCCTGTTCTGGTTTGATTAACAGTACATGATATTCCTGTGGAAAATGGAATGGTGTCACTTGTTCTCCGATTCCTTTCACAATCGCTGGACAATTATATACACAGAAAGGCACATCTGCACCGACTTCTTTTCCAATCTGAGCGAGTTGCTCAATTGATAAATTCAGGTTTAATAATTGATTGAGACAACGCAACATAGCTGCACCATCACTACTTCCCCCAGCAAGCCCTGCTTGCATCGGAATCCGCTTTGTTAGTTGAATCGCAAACTGTTCGGTAAATCTAAAATGTTTTCTCATCACTTCGATCGCTTTGATGATGGTATTGGAACGATCCATTGGTAATGGAACTTCACTTGTCAAAGTTGTTTCTTCTGCCAACTCAACCACTAATGTATCATGCAAGTCTAATGGCACCATGATCATTTCTAGTTCATGATATCCATCTTCTCGTTTTCCTACCACATTCAAACATAAATTCAGTTTTGCATTCGCATATTCCCTCATAAATCCATCTCCTCATACAATTGAATAAACGTATCCAAACTACAAGTTTCCGCTCTTTGAGCAGGATCAATCCCTGCTTTTTCTAAATATGTTCTCGCTTTTTCTTTATTACCTAAGTAATTCGAAAGATTATTTAGAATTGTTTTTCTTCGCTGGGTAAAACAACTTTTTACCAGCGCAAAGAACGCTTCTTCCTTATCCACTACTTGTTTATATTCTCTTAGCTGAAACTGAATGACTGCACTATCAACATTTGGTTTTGGCACAAATACTTCTTTCGGTACCTTCATCACCATTTTGACATCGGCGCGATATTGAGAAATAACACTCAAAGCATTGTAATCTTTGGTTGATACTTCTGCACAGAAGCGATCAGCAACTTCTTTTTGCATCATTACCGTAATGCTATGAATCGGCGCTCCACTTTCAAAGATATGAAATAATAATGGAGTGGTAATGTAATACGGTAAGTTTGCGGCTACTGCAATGGTATATCCTTCTTCGATCCATGGTTGTAATTCTTCTTTTAAATTCACCTGCAAGAAATCTCGATGACGTACTTCTACTTGTGGATATTCACTCAAGGTATCAGCTAAAATTGGCAATAGTTGATCATCAATCTCATATGCAATTACATGATCTGCAACTTTTGCTAGTTGTTCTGTCAACGCACCAATTCCAGGTCCGATTTCGATTACTAACAATGGATCTGCTTGAGGAATAGACTGTGCAATTCTTTCAACAATAGAAGGTTCTGTTAAAAAGTTCTGCCCAAACTTCTTTTTGGTATGATACCCATGCTTTTCCATGATTTCTCTTGTTTTTGAAATTGTCGCAATGGCTTTACTCATCAATTAACACCCTTTCTATCATTTCTTTCGTTGCTTGAATCATATTTAAACGATGATAAAACGTTTTCGCATTGGCTTCTCCAATATGCATTCGTTCTGCCACCTGTTGTCGTTTTTGTTTACTTTTCGTTCCTCCATTTAAGCCTAATTCAATATACTCCTTCCAAGATAATGATTCTTTTTGGCATTTCCCTTCAGAAACATGTTCAAAGGCTTCTAAGATATCATTTAAGCTTGCATGCTCCACTCCCACCTTATGATTTCCTCTTGCTTGTTTGGTTTGTAAATACACATGAGAAGCATCAGGAACCAACTCTGCAATTTTATGACGGATCCGATTCCCTGGAGAATCTGGATCAGTAAAAATGATAATCTTACGATGCTGTGCAATTTCTACAATGGAATCTAATATTTCTTGGGGCATACTTAATCCATAGGTACAGATAATATCTGCATCAATGACCTGATGAATTCGATGGGCATCATTTTTTCCTTCTACAATAATTACTTCATCAATCCGTTTCATTTATTCATCCCCCATTAAAACTTACAACCACGTTGTCCTAAACTATTTTTAGTCCATTTGCCACGTTTCACGACCGTTGCTGTTGTCTTTTTTGATGTTTGCCATTTTCCATACCCCACTTGCATATCAGATTCTAAACCTACGAACAAATCAATCCGATTTCCCTTAATAGCGGAACCACGGTCCAAAACCACCACTTGAAATGGCTGATTATTTACAATTCCAGCACCTTGGAAGCGATGATTTGTAATTTCTAATACTGTACAAAAAGGAATGGATGGATCTGCCGCTATAATATAATATCCTTCATATTTGATATCTCCACTATATGTACCATCAAACTGTCGCACACCCTTATCCTTTTCATAGTGTACCCCATTCGCAAAATTTCCTTTTCCCGTTTTCCTTCCAGTACATCCCACACAATCAACTCCATAACGAGAGTACTTCGGATAGAAATAAGCACCGGTTTTCACTTTCGATCCTGGGCTATATTCAATATCCTGTGCTTGTTGGAAGGTAATATCGGAGCTAGCCTGACGTGTTAATAAATGACCAAACATATCATAAGTTAAGATATAATCTTGATAAGTGACTCCTATTTCTCCTTCATTTGCTTGAGAATACAAGAAACTCGGACCTTGTTGTTGAGATACATTGGTCTGTACCGTTTCTGGATATTCATAAAATGTTCCTTCGCTGATAAGATATTCTTGATAAATGATTTCACCCGTATAAAACTGATAACTACCCATCAATAACTGATGTGGATTTATTTCAGCAAATAGAATCGTAAAAATAACAATGAATACAATCAAAGCTCTTGCATATTGCTTACTTTGGGTATGTTTCAATTTTTCTATACACCAAAAGCTCACATCATGAAATGTGAGTGTTTTTATATTGGCTATGTATCGTTTCCACTGTTCCTGAATCTTTCTCATACCTACTACTTTCTATTTATTAAATAATGTCTGATAATTTTCAATCATTTGTTTTTGTACGATTTCTTTATCTAATTGTTTTAATTCTGCTAAATATTCTCCTACATATTTCACATAGGCAGTTTCATTTTGTTTACCACGATGAGGCTCTGGTGTTAAATAAGGACTATCTGTTTCCACAAACATCCGATTCAATGGTAATTCCTTTGCGACTTCTTTTGCGACTTTAGAATTTTTAAATGTCAAAGGCCCAGCAAAGGAGAAATACATACCTAGTTGTTCAAAACGCTTTGCCATTTCTTTTGAACCACTGTAACAATGAAGGATTCCTTTTGCGTTAACAGGATGTTCCTTTAAAATGTCATAAGTGTCTAAAGATGCATCACGGGCATGAACCAATACGGGTTTATTCACTCGATTGGCTAATTCAATCTGACGAATAAATCCTTCTTTTTGTTGTTCGATAAAGCTCTTATCCCAATAGTAATCCAATCCAATTTCACCAATCGCAATAACCCGTTCATCCTGTGCTGCTTCTTCTAATCCTTGCCAGTCTTCTTCTGTCAAATGAGGAATATCACTTGGATAGTATCCAACAGCTAAATCCAATTGTGGATACTGTTGTTGTAATTGAAATCCACGTTTTAATTCAGCTAAATTTAAACAGATGCACAAAGTTTTTCCAACTCCATACTCTTTTGCTCGCTGCATATACTCATCAAAATGTTCTTGAAATACTTCATCTACCATGTGTGCATGACTATCAATCCAATAACTCATATTACTTACCTAAACAGAACCGGCTGAATATCTCATCCAGTAATCCTTCCTTACTATAACTGCCTTCAATCTCTTTCAAACAACGATAACATTCTTGTAGATCAATCGCAACCAGATCCAATTCCACATCCATTTCCAATGCTTCTTTTACTTTCATCATTGCTAGTTGTGCCTGTCTCATCAAACCAATCTGTCTTGAATTAGACAGTGTTGGTTCATCAATTACAGCATGTGGTTCTTCATAACGACGATTGATTTCTGCAATCAACGGTTCAATTTTACCTTCTTTTGCACGAATTGTAATTCCTTCATGCATATTTCCTAAATCACTCTTGTTATAAACAAGAATTCTATTTTGATCTTTGGTCAACTCTAATAACTGTTGATCTTCTTCATCTAGTGGCTGACTATTATCTAAAACAAGAATGACTAGTTGAGCTTGTTTGACAACTTCTTTACTTTTCTCAATTCCTAATTGTTCTACAACATCTTTTGTTTCACGAATTCCTGCAGTATCCATTAAATGTAAAGTAATGTTCTGTAAACGAACATCTCCTTCTACAATATCCCTTGTCGTTCCTGCAATATCGGTAACAATTGCCTTATCTTCTTCTAATAACGCATTTAATAAACTACTTTTTCCTACATTTGGTTTCCCAATAATAGCTGTTTGAATTCCTTCTTTGATCATCGAACTCTGATTTGCTTTATCTAATATTTTCTGAATTTTGATTAACCATTCTTCTGTTTTTGGTAACAAGATATCATGGGTAATCACTTGCACATCATCATATTCTGGATAATCAATGTTCACTTCAATATTTGAGATCATTTGAACCAATTGTTCCATCAATGGATCAATTAACTGGTGAACGCTTCCTTTTAACGCATTCATTGCTAGATGCAGATGATCTTCATGTTTCGCTTCTAACAAGTCCTGTATCGCTTCTGCTTGCGTCAAATCAATTCTACCATTCAGAAAAGCACGTTTGGTAAATTCTCCTGGTTCTGCTAAGCGAACTCCTTGAGAGAGTACCAAAGATAATACTTCTCGAGTCACATATGCACCTCCATGACAATTGATTTCTACTACGTCTTCTCGAGTATATGTTTTAGGCGCACGAAAAACACTGACCAAAACTTCATCTACTGTTTGTTTCGTCAATGGGTTTTTTATGTATCCATAATGAATCGTATGGCTTTCCACCTGATCTAATGGTTTTGAAAATAAGGCATTTATTGTATCAATCGCTTGATCACCACTTATACGAATAATAGAGACTGCAGACAGATCTCTTCCTGTAGCGATTGCTGCTATCGTATCATTTAACATCGAATCCCTCATTTCTACTTTCATTTTACTTCATTTTCAAGTTTTTTCACACTATTATATCATACTTCCCTTGATACACTAGTTATTCTTTCTTCTTTGGGATATAACATTAGTATAAGAAAAGAGGACAAATCTATGTGTGGACGTTATTTTTTAGTAGAAGATGAAGAATCGAAATCTTATTTTGAGAAAGTACGAGAACAAACTACAGATTTCGCATCAAATGAAATCTTTCCTTCTCAAAATGCAATTGTATTATGTGCAAAAGAAGGAAAAATGGAACCACAAGTAATGAAATGGGGCTATCCAAAATGGGATCAAGGAATCATTATCAATACCAGAAGTGAAACAGTAAAAGAGAAGAAGTTATTTCAAACCAGTTATAAACAAAATCGTTGTGTTGTATTAGCAAATGGTTTTTATGAATGGGATAAACAAAAACGTAAATACTATTTGACTACTGATGAACATCTCTGTTATTTTGCTGGAATTTATGATTATGAAACAAAAGCATTCTCTATTCTTACAAAAGATTCTTATGGTGTTTTAGCCTCTATTCATCCTAGAACCCCTGTTGTTTTTAACCAACAAGAAGCAAATGATTATTGCCTAGGAAATAATTATGATTTTCTAGTACAAAGTGTAATGCCTGAATTAAAACTTCATATATAAAAAAAGCAACTTCACACGGAAGTTACTTCTTAATTATCTAAACAATCAATTATTTCCAATATACGATTCAAATCATCAACATCCGAATAACGAATCCGAATTTCATGATCTGTAACCGCAACTGTAGTTGATAACCGTTCTTGAATGATTCGTTGTACATTTAATAAAGCAGTATCAACAAGAACTTCATTCTTTGCTTTTTCAAATCCGCTCTTCTTTTCATTTTTAACCATTTTCTCAACTTGACGAACGGATAATCCTTCTTTTTTGATTTTATTAGCAAGCTCTACAATTGTTTTATCATTTTCCAGTGTAATCAAAGGACGAACCTGTCCCATGCTTAACACTTTATCAGAAACCATTTTTTGAACTTCTTGAGGCAAACGTAATAAACGCAACTGATTTGCAACGTGTTCTCTTGATTTACCAATTCGTTTTGCTAGTTGTTCTTGCGTATATCCCAATTTATGAATCAATTGTTCATAGGAATTTGCTTCTTCAATAGCAGTTAAATCTTCCCGTTGGATATTCTCCAACAAGGAAATTTCCATCATTTGTTCATCACTAAACTCTTTTACAATTGCTGGAATCTTTTCTAAGCCAGCCAATTTAGATGCACGCAAACGACGTTCTCCAGCAATTAAAACATAGCCAGAATCAATTTCTTTTACTAGGATTGGTGTAAACACTCCATGATCACGAATCGAATCTGCTAACTCTTCCAATGCTTTTTGATCAAACTCTTTTCTTGGCTGATAAGGGTTTGGAAAAATCCTATCTACTGGAAGTTCAACAGAACCTCCATTATGTTGAGCATCCGATTGAATGGCTTCAATGGCCATGGATAAATCATCCCCAAATATTGCACCGAGGCCTGTGCCCAATCGCTTCTCACCTTTCATCCATTCCACCTCCTAAGAATTCTGAGCAATTACTTCTTTAGCCAACAAGGCATAAGCTTTTGCTCCTTCAGAATATACATCATGTTCATAAATTGTCTTGCCTGCAGAAGGCGCTTCCGACAACTTGATATTTCTTGGTATATAACATTTATATACCCGTTCTTTAAAGTACTTTCTAACTTCTGCCTGAACTTCATAACTCAATTTTGTACGAGCATCAAACATTGTTAACAAGACACCCTCAATAAACAGATCATTATTAAACAACTTTTTAACCAAACGAATCGTCGCTAATAATTGCGTCAACCCTTCCAAAGCATAATACTCACATTGAACCGGAATAATTACTGAATCAGCTGCAGTTAAGGCATTGGTATTCAATAATCCCAATGATGGAGGACAATCGATAATAATAAAATCATAGTCCTTCTTCACTTTATCTAACTTATTCTTTAATAACTTTTCTCTTCCCACTTTATATTCAACCATCTCTAAATCAGCACCTGCTAAATCAATCGTTGCAGGAATCAGATCCATTGGTGGACGCGATAACTTTTTAACACAATCAGAAACTTCTTTATCTCTCAAGATCAAATCATATGAGCTATAAGTAACACCCTTTTTCTCTCCCAGTCCCTGAGTGGCATTTCCTTGGGGGTCAAAATCAATTAAAAGTACTTTTTTATGACTATATGCCAAACCAGCTGCTAAATTCACACTTGTTGTTGTCTTACCAACGCCACCTTTTTGGTTAGCAATAGCAATTATTTTCCCCATTCTCTCACTCCTTTGCACTACATTTTACCATAGAATCCATTATTTTTTTATGTGAATTGTAATCACATACTCATTTTCTTTGTCTTCTTCTTCCGTCTTTACTTCAATGTTTGTTTTTTCAATCAATTGTACCGCCTGAATAATTGTATTTCTCGCAATTTGAATATTCCGAGTAAAACCTTTTCCCGTACTTTTCTTCTGGGTACGCTTCTTTGGCTGATATGTATGAGACACTAAATGCTCCGTCTGACTAACCGTCAATTTACCTGACAAGATTTCATCTAATGCCTGTTGTTGCTGTTGTTCCGTTAATGGCAACAATGCTCTTGCATGACGCTCGCTAATATTACGAGCAACTACTTCCTGTTGTACTGCTTCACTTAGATTCAATAAACGAATCTTATTCGCAATTGTAGATTGTCGTTTTCCTACCTTCTTCGCCAATTCTTCTTGCGTCATATCACTCATACGCATCATTTGAATATATGCTTTTGCTTCTTCAATTGCATTTAAATTTTCCCGTTGAATATTCTCAACTAAAGCCATTTGAGCTGTCTGCAATTCATTTGCTTCCAAAATCATACAAGGAACCTTCGTTAAATTCGCTAACCGGCAGGCACGAAAACGTCGTTCACCAGCAATGATTTCATATCCATCAAACACTTCACGAACAACAATTGGTTGTAATAAGCCATTTTCTATAATAGATTTTGATAATTCTTCTAACGCGCTTTGATCAAATTCCAATCTTGGCTGATAAGGATTGGGATGAATCAAAGATAATTCGATCTCAACAGTTTCCATTTCCTCCTCCTATAAAGGGTTCTTCTTTATTTTTGCATACATCCTAGGATATCCTTTTGGTGTTTCTTTAAACTTTTGATATAAAAGATTCACCCGATGGGATCCATCAGACAAATGCACCACGTCTTCCTTGATGCATGAACAACCTAGTGTTGAAACAGCATGTGATGCTGCTTCTTTTTCCTCTAAGCCATTCATTCCTTTCATCGCAATAAAATAACCATTCTTTTTCACAAGTGGAATACATAACTCAGATAACACTCTAAGGTTCGCTACTGCTCTAGCAGTAACCAAATCAAATCTCATTTGACTATCCTTAGCTACATCCTCCGCCCGTTCATTAACAATCGTTACATTTTCTAACCCTAACTGATGACACAACTCACGCAAAAAAACACAGCGTTTCTGCAATGGTTCTATAATGGTAATTGATAGTTCAGGAAAAACAATTTTGCATGGAATACTAGGAAATCCAGCACCCGCTCCAACATCACACAAACTACCTTTAAGATCAATCAAACGATGAATTAACAAACAGTCATAGAAATGTTTCTCATATATTTCTTCTAACTCGGTAATTGCTGTTAAATTCATCTTTTCATTCCATTCTACCAACAATTTTGCATAATCCCTAAACTGTTGACATTGTTTTTCATTCAAAACAATCCCTTCCAAGGATAAACGTGATAGAAATTGTTGTTCCGTCATGATCAATCACCTCTGCCCTATTATTATAATCGAATCTTGTCATGAAATAAATACTTGACAATGGTATTTAGTGCTATAATAAAAAATAGAAGGAGAAAGATATTATGAACAAATTACACGTTACTATGAGAGATTACATTTTAGAAACTCCTCAAGTGGTTTTAAATAATGTAGACCATTCCGATGAGTTAACGGCTTCCCTTGTTGAAGCATTCTTACAAAAAGATTATAAACAAATGATCATCGTTGCTTGTGGTTCTAGCCATAATGCTAGCCACATGGCACGTTACTATGTGATGGAACATTTAAATATTGATGTTAAAATTATCACTCCATTTACCTTTACTCACTATGAACACATCGTAAGCCCTGATGATTTTGTAGTCTGTGTCTCACAAAGCGGATGCAGCACCAATACCATCGATGCATTACGCATGTGTCGTCAATTACAGATTCCTGCTATCGGTATTACCGGTAACCCTGAAAGTGACTTCAAAACGGAAGCTGACTTAGTTGTTAACTATGGTGTTGGTGAAGAGTTGATTGGTTATGTTACCAAGGGTGTTGTTACACTAGCTACCTATTTTATGTTATTTAGCTTAGAAGTTGCTCGGAAGAAAGAAATGATATCATCTCAACAATATGCGGCTGAAAAAGAAGAATTCCGTCAAGCAATGGTTGCTCATAAAGAGATGGTTGATGCATTCGATCATATCTATCAAGTCCATCGTAAAGATTTCACAAGCATGAATAATTTATATGTTATTGGAAATGGTACCAACCGTGGTACGGCAATGGAAGGAGCATTAAAAGTTGGAGAAACCGTTCATGTCCCATGTTTAGATTATGAAGTTGATGAATATATTCACGGTCCAAATCTACAACTTGCTCCAAGTTATACGGTTGTCTATATTGATGCGGGAGATGAAGCAGGAAAACGTTGTGTACAAGCATATCGAGCAACACGCACCGTAACCGATCATACATTCATCATCACAAACGATCCTTCTGTTGATGACGATCATGCAATTCGGATCCCACATCGTGCAAAAGAATCCATCAGCAGTTTGCACAATGTTGTATTCTTCCAACTACTAGCACATACAGTATCTGATGAATTAAAGACCATGCGTCGTCATCCATTATTCAGTGAAAACTTTAAACAAATCATTAGTACCAAATCGGAATCCTATGTTGATCATCATGATGAACTGATTACAGAAGAATAAACCATGAAATTCATGGTTTTTTTTATACTCTACGCTTCGTTTGGTAAAATCATGTTAGAAGTATATTAAAATGAATCCGTAAA
Source organism: Erysipelotrichaceae bacterium (assembly GCA_029227155.1). Taxonomy (GTDB): domain Bacteria; phylum Bacillota_I; class Bacilli_A; order Erysipelotrichales; family Erysipelotrichaceae; genus RGIG4607. Next base: position 1,426 of record JAQXZJ010000085.1, on the reverse strand, counting down.
AGGAGATCGTTTATGGAACAAAAGAAAATAGGAGCATTCATACTTGAACTTCGCAAAGAAAAGAATATGACACAACAAGAATTAGCCGATAAAATTGGTGTAACAGATAGAGCTATTTCTAAATGGGAAAATGGACGTGGAATGCCAGACTTATCATTAATCAAACCGCTTTGTGATGAATTAGGAATTACAATCAATGAATTATTAAGCGGAGAAAGACTAAATAAAGAAAATTATCAAGAAAGATTAGAAGAGAATTTTATCAATACCATCAATTATCACGATAAAAAGATAAAAAGTTCTACATATATCTTAAAATTGACTATCCTTTCGATCCTTGTATTATTCGCAATTGTAATCACTCTATTTTGTACTGACGTTAACCGAATGAAAAACAATCAACCGGTATTATTTAGTACCTGGGGATTTAAATATGCACCACCAATTGATCTAAAATTTGAAGAAATCGAAAATGTGATCAAAAACTATTTAGTAGAAAAAGGAGATAGTAATCCCAAACATCATGATAATGAAAAAACATTTATTAGTACGAAACTATATTTATGTGAAGAAAAATCAACCTATTTTATGATATATGCTTGGGTTCTAGAAGAAAAATACTATCTAGAGAATAACAACATTAAACAAGATAGTAGTTCTTCTATTCCTTATCAATTAACCGTAGAAAAAATAGATGAAGAATATATCGTCACTGATTCTAGAATACCGAGAGATGGAAGTTATTATTTCGATGATATGAAAAATATATTCCCTAAAAGCGTCAGAAACGATATGGATAAAGTTTATACTGATGGTACGATAGAACGATTACATTTCGATATCGAACAACAAATTAAATTATATTATCATCAGTAATGGATAATTCTTTCTTAGAACTAACAAATGACATCACTACAATACTTAAAATTCCACATACGATTTTTGTTAGAAGGTATACGACAACAATAGAACCACTGCTAACAATATTTGATATATAACCTAACTGTCCTCCTAGAAAATAAGCACCGCTTACTGCAAATGCCGCATTCAACAATTTTCCTTTCGCATCCATTTTTTGATAAAGAGGTAAAATAGCTATGGAAGTTGCACAACTTAAGATCAATCCCATCATTGCAAAATCATTGATCTCTAGAATGCTTGCTAAAGAATGAATCTGCTTTTTGAACTGTTTTAAAATCAAATCGGACAACACCAAAGAGCCACAGACAATAATAGAAATTTTAAATGCGGTTAAAATAGAATTTAATACCAACGAAGTTGGTGCATAAGCATATTGTGGAAAGAAAACACCTACAACTGATATAAAAAACAATAAGTAAGTAAGCCACTGAATCATCGAAGCAATCCCACGAAAAAAGAGAATCGTCTGATTAGGAAACTTCATGATAAAAATAGCAATCACAGC
>JAQXZJ010000084.1 GCA_029227155.1 Erysipelotrichaceae bacterium | reverse complement strand
CCACTTCACGAACAATATGACGTTCTGGATGATTGTGTTCAATTAAATTGTTATTGTGAATCAAAGTTGTACCATTGGTTCCAATCATATCAAACTTAAAACCCAATTCTTTCATTAGAGAATAAGAGTATTCATGATGACGACCACTCGCTGTTACAAAAGTACCACCGCTAGCACGGAATCGTTGCATAGCATCAAAATTCTCTTGACTCACTGACTTCCCGTCAATTGGATGGGGCATTAAAAATGTACCATCTAAATCACTGACTAATAATTTGATCATTGTATCACTCCTTCTAACTAAAATAGTTTCGATAAACTTCGTTTTTTGAAATTCCATATTCTTTGGCTGTCCGTTTAATAGCATCGGTAGCACTCATACCTTGTTCAATATACTGATCTACGATCTGTATCAGTTCCATCGTGGAAAGTCTTTCTCTTTCTTCTTTTTTATACCCTTCCATGACGATTACCATTTCACCTTTACATTCACTAACAACCTCTAAAATTTCTGAAATATTTCCCCGCAGATATTCCTCAAATCGCTTTGTCAATTCTCTTGCTAAACACATTCTACGATCCCCTAGGATATCTAAGCAATTTTTCAACATCTTTTCAATTCGATGAGGAGCCTCATAGAAAATTAAGGTCTCTTCATGTTCTTTCCAATATTCTAATTGTTTACGACATTCTTTTTCCTGTGCACTTAAAAATCCAACAAAGGTAAATGGCTGCGTTTGTAGCCCCGAAGCAACCAACGCTGTAATCATCGCACTTGGTCCATTAATCGTCACAACATTGTAACCAGCATCAATGACACGATTCACTAGCACTTGCCCAGGATCAGAGATTAATGGATATCCTGCATCACTCACAAGAGCAATCGATTTTCCACTGTCTAATAATTCTAACAAACCATCACTGCTTTTTTTCTCATTATGCATATGATGTGCAATCACACGTGTTGAAATATCAAAATGTCGTAACAATGGAATCGTATTACGAGTATCCTCTGCCGCAATGACATCTACTTCTTTTAACACCTCAATTGCTCGTGGGGTCATTTCCTGTAAATTTCCAATTGGGGTCGCTACCAAATATAAGGTAGGAGCACTATTTTGGAAGCTCTTTTGACTTTTCATGTTTTTCCGCTTCCTTTGCCATCTGTGCCATTATTTCTTTTAACTCATCAATCGTAATCGTTATGGTATTTTCTTTATTTGAAAGTTTCACTGTCTGATTCAACAGATTCATTCCCGTAATCCGAAACCGTTCTTTTTGATAAACAACCTGAGCATTCATCTTTGGTAAACCTTGACGTTGTTCTTTATACAATGCATCTTCATAGTTTAAACAACACATAAGTTTTCCACATTGACCAGATAATTTCTGAATATTCAATGCTAATAATTGATTTTTTGCCATATTGATAGAAATCACATCAAACTCTTCTAGATACCGTGAACAACAGGTTTCCATCCCGCAGCTACCAATTCCACCAACAATTTTAGCTTTATCTCGTGGCCCAATTTGTCTTAACTCAATCCGGCAACGGAAAATAACTGCCAACTCTTTTAACAGTTCTCTAAAGTCTACCCGTTCATCTGATACATAAGAGAAAATGACTTTGCTACGATCTAATGTATATTCGGAACTGATTAGTTTCATATCTAAGTTCAATTTCTCTATACATCCCTGACACTTTTTCATTGCATCTGGTTCATCTTCTTTATTCTTTTCGTAATCCTCTTCATCTTTTTTCGTTGCCTTCCGCAACACTGGTTTCAAAGGAAGATTCAAGGTATGATCAGAACATTCTCTCAAATCACTGATCACTTCGCCCATTTCAATCCCACGAACGGTTTCCACAACGACTTTATCTCCATATTGATAACAGTCATGATTTGTTCCGAAATTATAAGCTTTCTTAGATCCTTTGAATTTCACCGATATCATATATTTATAAGATGCTGTCTCTTGTATTTGTTCTTCCATTTTCATTCGTCTCCTTTAACATATCATATCCTAACTGATCAACAACTAATAATACATTTGCATTTCTTAAAAGACTATCCTTTGCTCGTAATAAAATACTTAACAACTGTCTTGCAGATAATGGAAGGCTGGAAAACTGTTCCATAGCTTGATTCCATTTCTGATCTTGAATCTTTCTTTTATGAATACAATCTTGTGCAAATAATACTCCAATATTTAGAAACCACTGTAAAACATCTTTGTTTTTCAGCTTTTCTTTCGCTTGAGGTTTAAATCCTTCATTTTGCAAATAGAATATTCCATCCCGAATATCTTGTTGGCACTGTTCCATAAAAGATAACCACACCGTCAATGCTACTTGATACTCTTCTAATTGTTCTATTTGTGTCATCTCATCTCTCTGATTCACATTTTGACTTAAAATATGAGCATCCAACACTAACATTCCTTGTTCTATCGCAAACTCTTCCCACACCTGATGGTTTTCTAAATGGAATGGAATTAATTGACAACGGGATACGATCGTTGGTAACACTCGCTCTAATTGATCCGTACACAAGATTGCTGTGATCTCTCCTTGTGGTTCTTCCAAGAACTTTAACAGACTGTTCATTGCTGCTGCACTTGCATTTTCGCAACTGTCAATCAAATAAAACTTCTTGCCATATCGTTCTAATGCAGTAGTCGCAAATTGATTCTGTAAACCCAGGATTTCTTCTTTTCTGATTGCATGTTCACTTCCATCTAATCTTACAAAATCTGCATACTGCCCATTTTGAATTCTTTGACAAGTTTCACAACTTCCACAAGCAAAGCCATCTTCATTTGGGTGTTCACATACCAAAGACTGTATAAACAAGATTGCCATCTCTTTTTTATTCGTTCCCTTTGGTCCATGAAATAAATAAGCATGCGCAACCGTGTTCTGTTGTAATGCATTTTGTAACATCCGATAGGCAATCGGCTGATGTTGTTTCAAATGCTCAATCATTCTTGAACCAACCTTGTAATATAGGAATAAACATCCTCAATGATTTCTTCTGGTTTACGATTCGCATCAAACTTCTCAATAGAATCTGAATAACGCTGATTGATCATTTGATATCCTTCATACACCCGATGATGGAAATCCATACTTTCCTGATCCAAACGATCTTTAAACGTACGATTTTGAATTCTCTCTAACCCCACTTCTGGTAAAATATCTAAAAAAATCGTTCGATCTGGCATATACCCTTCAATCGCAAATTCATTAATCTGATAAACCTCTTCAATTCCGATGCCTCTAGCATATCCTTGGTAAACCAAAGAACTATATAGGAAACGATCACAGATAATAATCTTATGTTCTTTTAAAGCAGGAATCACTTTTTCAGCCAAATGCTGTCTACGACTTGCGGCATACAACAATGCTTCCGTTCGACGATCCATTGCTAAATTACTTGGATCTAAAATAATCCGGCGAATCTGTTCTGAAATATCGATTCCTCCTGGTTCTCTTGTATAGATCACTGGATAGCCTGCATCCAATAATTTCTGATACACTCCCTTGCTGACAGTCGTCTTTCCACTCCCATCGCATCCTTCAAAAACAATAAACCATCCACGATTCATATCCATCGTCCCCCATACTCTTTTGTATTATACCATGAATTCCACTACTTTAGTGAGATTCATGGTATAATAATCCACAAGAAAATGGAGGATTCCTTTATGAAATTACGCTCTGCTACTACTGATGATCTTTTAGCAGTCAATCAGATTATTCAACTAGCTAAAGAATATTTCTATGAAAATGGAATTAATCAATGGCAAGATGGATATCCAAACATGGATTCTATTTTACAAGATCTTCAAGATCATGTCTTATACGTGATAGAACATCAAGATAAAATTATTGCGAGTGCTGCTATCATAAAAGGGATGGACCCCTATTATCAAACCATTGAACAAGGAAATTGGCTCTGTGATACGAACGAATATTATGCGATTCATCGTATCGCCGTGTTGCCTGAATATAAAGGTAAAAATATCGCCTCACTCTTTCTTACAGAAGCAACCAAACAAGCAAAAGAGTCTCATTACCAAAGCCTTAGAGCTGATACTCATGAAGATAATCATTCCATGCAACGCTTTTTATTAAAAAATAAATTCCAATATTGTGGTATCGTTTATGTCAATCACCACGCCAAACGCTACGCATATGAAAAAATAATAGATTAAATACCTCCATTTCTCCCATACTGTAAATGGAGGTATTTTACTATGCAAATTCTATCTATATTTATTCGTACCCTCGTTTCCTTTCTTGCTCTAGAAATTTTAGCTAAAATCATCGGTGCAAGGCAAATCTCTCAATTGTCATATTATGATTATATTTCAGGAATTACCATTGGTTCCATTGCAGCTACGTTAGCTATTGATGAATCTATTCCTATGCGCTTACCTTTAATTGCCATCATTTTATACTTCGTATTCACTTACTTATTATCGTATATCACAACCAAAAGTCTATCTCTACGTAAGGTATTAACTGGAATTCCTCGAATTCTGATCTACAAAAATCGTATCATTGAAGAAAATTTAAAAAAGAATCACTTTGATATCAATGATCTATTAACAGAATGTCGCACACAAGGATTCTTTTCCATTGCTGATATTGAATATGCTATTATGGAAACCAATGGTCGTATCAGTATTCTTCCAAAATCTCAAAATGCTCCTTTAGTACCAAAAGATATGAATATCGAAACCACTGAAGCACAGTTATATGCAAATGTCATCATTGATGGAAAAATCATGGAGGAACAATTACAGACGATTGGTAAAAACGCAAATTGGTTGCATCATCAATGTCAATTGCAAAAAGCACAACCTGTTGAAAACATTCTATTAGCAATTGCTTCTAATGATAATGAACTCCACATATACTACAAAAATGAACCATTAAAAAATGCCCACTTTTTCATTTAATCCTTTAGTTGAAATTTTTCTTTAATTTGCTATACTCTATATATACAATACACTTTGTATTATAGGAGGCAAAGTTATGAGAGATTATTTTTCTATTGGGGAAGTTTCCAAGATGACGGGATTCACCATCAACGCTCTACGCCACTACGACAAAATTGGTCTATGCAAGCCAATTTTAGTAAATACAGACACCAACTATCGTTATTATCACGCGAATCAATTATTCTATTTTGATATTATCCGCTTCGCTAAAAAGATCGGTATGCCACTAGAAGATTTGAAAAGAATTTTTGATACAACTGAGATGAAGTCATTTAAAGACTTTTTAAATGAAATGAAGAGTCAAATGGAAGATCAAATCGAGGAATTAAAGAATCACATGATTGATATTGATAACATTCAGGATCAAATCAGTACAGCTGAAATTCTAACCGATACACAGGGTTTATATCAAAGAGAAATCGGAGAACGTGATGTTGTTACTTCACCTATTTTGCCAGTATCAATCAATAATCGTTTTGTTAAACAAATGGAACAATTAGAGCTAAAGATTCAAGAAGCAGAATTAACAACTACATTTGAAAGTGGAACGATATATAAATTACAGGAAGAATTAATTCCTATCACTTTGTATAAGGGTGTTATCCTTAATTTTGATACTGACATAAACGTAATTACTCGTATTCCAGCTGGTACTTACTTGTGTATCAATTATAAGGAATCAAATCGTCAGGAAGCATTAGATACTTTGTTAAATGGTATCCAAGAATTGCAACTGAAAAATCCTTTGATTATTGATACAACATTATTAGATGATATTTTTTCACTGGAAGATAGAAGTCACGAATTACAAGTATTTGTAGGAGATTTAATCTAGAATGCCAACTGTTGAACTATTAGCCCCTGCAGGCAATATGGAAGCATTACATGCGGCTGTACAAAATGGTGCTGATGCAGTTTATTTAGCTGGATCATTATATGGTGCCCGCGCCTTCGCGGGCAATTTTAATCGTGAAGAGATGCTGGAAGCTATTGCTTATTGTCATAACTATCAAGTAAAAGTATATGTAACAATGAATACTATTCTCTATCCAAATGAAATTCATGAAGCCTATGAATACGCTAAATTTTTGCATCAAAATAAAGTAGATGCTCTTATTATTCAAGATTTTGGACTTTTAGAATTATTACACAAGCGTTTACCCGAATTGGAATTACACGCTTCTACTCAGATGCATGCTCATAACCTCAATGCTATTCGTCTATTAAAAGATGCAGGAATCACACGTGTTGTCGTTGCTAGAGAAACACCAATCGAGCTAATTCGTAAAATGTCTGCCCTTGGAGTAGAGATTGAAATGTTTGTCTATGGCGCTTTATGTGTATGTTATTCTGGGCAATGCTATTTAAGTGCTTATCAAGGAAATCGTAGTGGTAACAAAGGAGAATGTGCACAACCTTGTCGTTTGACATATGAATTATTACAAGATGGTACTCCGATGAATACTAAGGGAAATCACTTATTAAGCCCTAAAGACTTAAACACGCTATCTCGCACGCAAGAACTTATAGAATCTGGCGTATCGAGTTTTAAAATTGAAGGCCGTATGAAACGTCCTGAGTATGTTGGATTTGTAACTTCTCAATATCGTCAAGCAATGGATCAAGCAACATTTAAACCAGACATCACCTCTTTACAAAAGTTATTCCATCGTGGTTTTACCGAAGGTCATCTCTTTTCAAAACGAGGATTTGATCTAATGAATCCTGTTCGTCCTAATCATGTCGGTATTCCAATCGGTACTGTTACTGGATATCGTAACAAACAAGTATTTATTACTTTAAGTCATTCCTTAAACCAACAAGATGGAATTCGAATCCTTGGGAAAAATGACCAAGGCTTCATCACCAATCGAATCTATAAAAATGGATTATTAGTCAATCATGCAGAACCTAACGATACCATTGCCATCGATTGTGATCACTATATCCAAAAAGGAAGTACGGTTGTTTTAACAAGTGACATACAACAATTAAAACAAATTCGTAATACATATCAGAAACAACAACGATATTTCTCTATCAGTGCCAAAGTAACAGCTCGTATTAACCATCCTTTCTCATTGACATTAATGCATGGAAACTATCAAGTAACTGTAGAGAGTACAGAACTTGTTCAAATGGCACAAAAACAACCTTTAACAAGCCCAAAAATCCAGGAACAATTGACAAAAACCCTAGATACGCCTTTCCTCATATCTTCCATTGAAATAGATATTGATAAAAATATCTTTCTATCATTAAAGACAATCAATGAAGTTAGAAGAAATTCCATTCAATTATTATTGGCTGAAATTGCAAAACCACAAAAGATCATAGAATTACCTTATGTATTTGATAATATTTCTTCTGTTTCACAAGATAAGCTTACTCTTCATATTCATACAGAAGAACAATATCAAGCATTACAAGCATACAATTATCCAATTTATACCGATTCTTACGAATTATGGAAACAGCATCCAGAACTTGGATATCTAACCAGTCGCGTGAATGAAGAAGATGAAACAATCCCTGCTTCATCAACTTATGTTCGTGAATTAGGACAACTATACATCAATCATCCTAACAAAAAAGGTGATATATATTTCAACATCACCAATGCTTATGCGGCTTATTTCCTATTCTCACACAATTGTCAGTCGATTTGTCTATCTTTAGAACTATCTGATCTGCAAAAAAAAGATTTCATGAAACAATATCAAGAAATCTATCATACAGTACCTGTTGTTGAATATCCGCTATACAATAGAAGCGAGTTAATGGTTTCCAAGTATTGTGCCGCAAACACTTATGGTACCAAAACACAACAAAAACACTGTAACCTCTGTAAGCAACATCTGTATCATTTAAAACAACAAAATACGATCTACCCACTTCAGTTTGATCATAATTGCATGATGCATATTCTTCAACCAGAAGTAGATAACAAGCTTCAGCAAATAAAAGAATATCAATCGATTGGAATTCAATCTTTTTCCATTCGTTTTACTCAAGAATCAACAAAAGAAGTGAAAGACATCATTGAACAATTTATTAAAGCATCCTCTGTATAATACGGAGGATGCTTTGTTTTACTGTATTATTATTTTAAATTACATCCCATTTTTTCAAGAGAATCTTTAACAGTCTTTATATCAAGTTCTCCCACGTCTTCCCTAAAAATTTCATCAATAATTCCTGCACCCACTAAATCATCACCATCAACAGTAGCTAAATCAATTGTAAAAATTTGAATTAAATAATCTCCATCTGCTTGGTATGAATAATCAAAACCTTTTACTTCTTCAAATTCTTCCACATATTCTTCTGCAATAGATTCAGCAAGTGACATAAATGCAGATCCAACTTCAAGCTTATTCTTCATAATTACTGTTTTTACAAGCTCTCCCTCAACCACAACTTCAAAATCAAAATCGAGTTCATCAACTTTTGTTGAGCATGTTAACCTCGTTTCTTTTGGTTTCTTACTCCCGCAACCGCCTAAAGATAATGTTAATAATACTACCATCATCAATACAAATAGTTTCTTCATTTTTCTTTTCCCCTCTCTTTGATAATGTAAGATTATCTTTTATGTTTTCTTGAATAAAATATAGCATATTTATACAAATTAGAAAAGCGAGAAACTATTACTTCTCACTTCTGATAGAATGAATTATTTACATTCGCAGCCAATTTCTTTCATGACTTCAATTGTCTTATCTAATGAAATCGCAGTTGGAACTTTACCATCAACTTTTTCTAATAGATCATTATCGCATAGTTCGCTAAAATCTGCTTTAGTGAAATCAATTGTTGTTTTTTCTGTAAATACACCATCTTTAATTTCGTAAGTATAAGTTACTCCTTCAATCTTGTTGTATGATTCATCATAAGTAACAGCGATTGATTCTAATAGTTCTGCTAATGATTCATCCACTTCCATAGTATTGTTGTACGCAATAGACTTTACATTGTTCCCGTTTGCTACAATTTCATTTGACATTTCTACGCCATTAAGTGTTGTTTTACATACCATTTTTGTATCTTCAACCTTTTCTTCTTTACCACAAGCCGTCAATGAAAATGACATCAACACAACCACCATCAATATAAATAGTTTCTTCATCTTTTTTATCCCCCTTTTTCTTGATAATGTAAGAATATCTCCGATATATCTTATGTTTAATATACCACGTTCCCATGTAAAAAGCGAGAACATTCTTCTCGCCCTTTATTTGTGCATTCACATCCTATGTTTTCCATGCCTTCAATTGTCTTATCTAATGTAATCATTGTTGGCACTTTCCCGTCAACTTTTTCTAACAACCCATTATCACAAAGTTCACTATAATCTGCTACTGTAAAATCGATCGTTATTTTTTCGCTAAACTTGTTATCTTGAATTTCATAACTGTAGGTTACACCATTTAATTTATTTAATATTTCATCATACTTAATCGCTTCCGATTCGACAATACCAATAAATGATTCATCAGATTCAAAATAATTGTTATAAGCGATTGATTTACCCTGATTCCCGTTTGCTATGATCTCATTTTTCATTTGAATGCCATTCTCAAGTGTTACAGAACATACCATTTTGGTATCTTCATCTTTCTTTTCTCTACCGCAGGCTGTCAATGAAAATGTCATTAATAACATTAACATCAAAACAACAAACTTTTCATAAGTATTTCCCCTATGAAAATTACTACAATACGTCAGTTTATTTAATAATAGCTTCTAACCAATGAGAATCTGGTTCTAATCCTAATAATTTAGCAACACAGCTCGCTACATTAGCTAATCCAAAGTCGCCTTCATTCAATTCTACATCAGCACCATAAACGATAAATGGAACTTTGTTCAATGTATGACTTGTCTTTGGTTTTGGTGCTGCATCTGGATTCTTTTTCTTTTCATACATTTCATCTGCATTACCATGGTCAGCTGTAATAATTGCAACAGCACCCACACTATCTACAGCATCCAAGATTCTCTTTAAGCACAAATCAACAGCTTCTACACCAATAATCGTAGCTTCATAATTTCCTGTATGACCTACCATGTCTCCATTAGGGAAGTTTACACGTAAGAAATCATATTTGTTTTCTAAAATTGCTTCTACTAATAAATCAGTTACTTCAGCAGCTTTCATCCATGGTCTTTGTTCAAATGGAACAACATCAGAACGAACTTCTACCCAAGTTTCTAATTCTTCAGAGAATTTGTCAGAACGGTTGCCATTCCAGAAATAGGTAACATGTCCAAATTTTTGAGTTTCACTAATTGCATAAGAATTCACATTATGATTTACCAAGAATTCAGACAATGTATGTTCAATCTTTGGAGGAGCAACTAAATAACGTGCAGGAATATGCAAATCTCCATCATATTGCAACATACCAGCATACATCACATGAGGGAACTTATTACGTGAAATCTCTGGCAGATTTTCATTTTCAAATGCACGAGAAATTTCTAACGCACGGTCTCCTCTAAAGTTGAATAAAATAACGGAATCATGGTCATCAATCGTACCAACAGGTTTTCCATCTTCAACAATAACGAATCCAGGTAAATCTTGGTCAGAACAATGTAATTCTTCACGATAAGTTTCAACAGCTTCTTTTGCACTAGCAAATCCACGTCCTTCACCTTCTACGTGAATCTTCCATCCTTCTTCTACCATTTTCCAGTTTGCTTCATAACGGTCCATCGTAATTGTCATACGTCCACCGCCACTAGCAATCTTACAATCAAATGAATCATCATTTAATTCAGCAATCGTACGTTCTAAATCTTCAATATAAATTAATCCAGAAGTTTCAGGCACATCACGTCCATCCATTAATACATGGACACGAACACGTGCAACACCTTCTTCTTTTGCTTGGTGCAACATTGCTTTCAAATGGTTGATATGTGAATGCACATTACCATCTGATAACAAACCTAAGAAATGCATCGTATGACCTTTAGCATTTTCTACCAATTCTTTCCAAGTTTCAGATTCATACACTGCCTTAGTTGCAATTGATTCATTGACCAATTTTGCCCCTTGGCTATAAATTTGTCCACAACCTAGCGCATTATGACCAACTTCTGAGTTTCCCATATCACTATCTGTAGGTAATCCAACAGCCACACCATGAGCTTTGATTGCTGTCATTGGACAAGTATTCATTAAGCGATCCAAAGTAGGTGTGTAAGCATTTGTTACCGCATTTCCATACTCTTTATCACTTAATCCGATACCATCCATTACAATTAATACAACAGGTTTTTTACCCATATAAAAAGCCTCCTTTTTCTACCTTTATAATATACCATTTATTTCACAAACTTGCATTAGTAATTTACGATTCCACAAAAACAGC
>JAQXZJ010000083.1 GCA_029227155.1 Erysipelotrichaceae bacterium | reverse complement strand
ATGACACATAGAATCTTTCTTGATTAAGACATAATCATTTCTAATTCAACAAATATGCAATACCCTTTAATATCCGAATATATAGAAGCAATTCGCTTCGCAGAAGATAACTTTGACAAGTTGAGCAATCTTCGACCTGTGTTCGATAGTGACGGCAATCCTGTTATGTCGAGTGGCAACTTTGCAGTCGTCTTCAAAATGAAGGATGTTGAGACTGATAAATTGTACGCAGTGAAATGCTTTACGCGCGAACAAAAGTACCGCAATGCTAATTATCAGAAAATAGCGGAGGAACTGAAAGATGTCTCTTCTCCATACCTTGTACATTTTCGTTTTCTTGAAAAAGAGTTATTCGTTGACACAACACAAAGCGATGACGATGAGTTCCCTGTACTGATAATGGATTGGGTAGATGGGGTTCCATTGAACGTTTTTCTTCGGATGCATATTCTAGATGATTACGAACGTCAAATGCTTGCTTATCGTTTTTGCCGAATGGGAATTTGGTTACTTTCACAGCCATTTGCGCATGGTGATTTGAAACCTGACAATATCTTAGTAAAGCAGGATGGGACATTAGTATTAATTGATTATGATGGAATGTATGTGCCAACTATGAAAGGCCAAGAGGCACAAGAATTAGGAAGTCCTGATTATCGCCATCCCTTGCGGACTGAAAATGACTTCAACGAACATATAGATGATTTCGCAATTGTTAGTATTGCGCTTTCATTAAAAGCAATTTCGTTAAAAAATTCACTATACTTTCAATATGTAACAAAAGAGCATCTACTTTTTTCTGTTTCTGATTATTGTAAATGGGGAAATTGTGCTGTCGTTCGTTCCATTTTACCATTAATATCAGACTCTGTGTTTGCTCGTATTTTTGCAACTTTTATACTTGTATTAAGTAGTAAGGAATTGACTATTAGCTCTTCTCATTTTCTTGATTTAAGAGATATGGAAAGACCATTAAGAACAAATGTAACTAAGGAAGACATTGCAAATGGAATCATAGATGAATACGGAGTAATGTATAGTAGCAATGGTGCTAAATTAATTAGGGCTACAAAGGATATAGATACGTATAACATAAAAGATGGAACAATTATAATTTGCGATGAAGCATTTTCTAAAGAATGCATTCCTAATCAAATTACAATACCATCATCAGTTAAAGCGATAGGAAAAAATGTATTTATAAAAAAAAGGCGGGGAGAGGCATCTATGGGTGTCGGTAATATTATAAATGAATCGCCTTATTTCGCTATACAGAACAACTCCTTATATACACAAGATTACAGTAAATTAATATATTGTTGGAATTCTCAAGAAACCATACGTCTACATGAAAATACAGATAATTTTAAAGAATTTCGAGATGATTTTCGTTTCTTGAAGTATCCTATGTGCTTGGAGATCTCGGATAAATGCGGAGAATATATTTATAAACATTTTGATCACCGTAGAGTTAAAGTCTTAAAAATAAATTCAGAAAAGAAATTTCTAATAAAGCACGAATCAACTATAGTTACAAGTTCTGATGTTTATATTGATGAGTTTGGAGCAGTCTATTCAAGTGACAAAAAAATCTTGTATCGTTATAGTACAAATATTATGAATGAAGAGTACACAGTGTTGGATGGATGTGAAGTGATAGATTCTGAGGCTTTTGAATATAGTGTAGATGTTTATGCTGATAAGGAATCGTGTCAAGTGTTTTTCATTGGTAATAATCTAAAAAAGATTATCTTGCCAGAGTCTTTAAATGAAATAGGGAACAATGCTTTTGCAGGCTGTAACAAAATTGAAATATTGATAATCCCACGCAATGTTAAGAAAATCGGAGATTATGCTTTTTCTCAATGCGAAAAATTACTACAGATACATTTCGATGGATTGGTTTGGGCTTTGTCCGATAAAAGTATGGGACAAAATCCAGAATCAACAAAATTTTCACGAGAAGTAAAAAATCCATCTAAACAATGTTGTGTAATTGTTCAAAAGGGCCAAAAAGATTTTTACGCAAATTATTTTCAAAATATAATAGAAATATAATGCTCAACCGTGATGTTGTGTTTTAGACAACATGATGTATAATAATGTTTTATATGAGGTACCCGCTACATTTGTATGTTATCGGAAATGGATTTGATATTCATCATGAAATAAACAGTTCATATGCGTGTTTCAAAGAATGGTTGAACAAAACCAATGTAGATTTAATGCAAAGAATCGAAGATATTTATGGAGTTTATAATGATGAATGGTGGTGTGAATTTGAGAATCAATTGGCCTCTTTGGACATTTTAGATTTCTCAAATAAAGTATCATTTGAAAATTTACCAGATTTGGCAGATGAACATTGCGACAGGATGTGGGAAGATGCACAGTTTGAAGTAGAACATCAACTTGCTTCCATCTTCTCAGAGCTAAAAAAACACTTTCATAATTGGATTATGCAGTTAAATGCCCCCAATCCGTCTCTACGATTAAAGTTAGATCTAAATGATTCGCTTTTCTTAAATTTCAATTACACCAAAACATTAGAAAGTTTATATAGAATAGACAGTAAGAAAATATTACATATTCATGGATGTGTCAATGATGATGAGAAATTCATAATCGGACATGGAAAGACATATGAAGAGCTTGAGAAGCTAAATGCAAAAAACTTGTGTAAGCAGATAGATGGCATGTTGGAGAATAAGATTGCACAATGCTATAAAGACTATTGTTCCAATCTTGAGCTTCATGAGCAACTGGCCAAAGATGCTGCATTTACAATGGTTGCTTCTCTACGTAAACCTGTAGAAGAATTGATAAATAAATACGAAAACTTTTTCAATTCGGTATCAAATGTTTACAGCATACATGTTTATGGATTATCCTTATCAGAAATCGATATTCCTTATTTAACGGAAATTGCTTCTAAAGCAAAGAATGTACTTTGGGAATTTAGTTATTACAACGAAAAAGACAAAGAAAGAATTAGGACCTTTTGCCTAACGCATGGCATTGTGAAATATAAGATAATTAAATTAAGCGATTTATAATTTATGGATAAGAAATATAATTGGCGGGAATATAAGAATATCCTTGAACAACAAGACATAAAGAAATTATACCACTTTACTGACCGCGATAATTTAGCATCCATTATTCAGAATGGCGGTCTTTACTCTTGGGCAGATTGCATTAAGAAAGGAATCCAGATCTCAAAGCCAGGAGGCGACGAAGCATCTCGCTCATTAGATGTACGTGACAATTTACAATTTCATGTACGTGTTAGCTTTGTTGCACGACATCCCATGATGTATGCTGCCATGAATGAGGAGCGTATTTCAAACCCTGTTATTCTTGAGATTAACCCCGAAGTTCTCTACTGGCAAGAAAGCAAGTTCGCAGACCGTAATGCAACGAAAAACGGAGCACAAGTTGGTGACGGAATAGAGGACCTCCAGAAGATACATTTCGAAACAACAAAGGTTCGCAACTATTTTGATATTCCAGAAGAGGAGCAACCTTTTTATCAGGCAGAGGTTCTGGTCAAGAACTTCATACCATTAGAATATATAATAAACATTGAAAACTTCGGTATCCCTATACCCAATAAACCGCAGCAACTGCAAAGCAAAATACCATATACGGCGCAGATTACAAGAAGTACACCTACTGCGTTCATCTTTTTGGTGGACCACTCGGTAAGTATGCGAAGAACCACCAATTTGTTTGGTGAAGATATGACACTTTCAGAAGTTGCTGCCCGTATAGTAAACAGACAAATCAATGAGTTAGTACTACGTTGCATAAAGTCGAACGAAGTACGTCATTATTATGATATTGCTGTTATTGGTTATG
>JAQXZJ010000082.1 GCA_029227155.1 Erysipelotrichaceae bacterium | reverse complement strand
TGAGTTTGTGCAAGAACCAATGCAAGCAAAAGCATTTCAACTTGTGAATGAAAATAATTATCGAAAAAATCTAAATGTTGTGAAGCTTATGGCAACATTTGGACCGTTCTTAGAGTTTGTAATTGGTATATCATATGTCATTACTTTAGTGTATGGTGGATATTTGACTTTACATGGTTCTATTACTTTAGGACGATTTGTAGCATTTACTCAATATTTAGGAATGCTTGTATGGCCAATGATCGCATTTGGTGATGCGATTACCTCATTAGCTCAAGGAAGAGCTGCATTATCACGAATTCGTCATATTTTTGATCAAGAAGCAGAAATTAAGGATGAGGATGTAGATGATGTAAAAGAATTAAAAGGTGGGATTGAATTAAAGGATGTAACATTTGCTTATTCAAATGATGGACCTGAAGTATTATCTGATATTCAATTAAAGATTGAACCGGGACAAACACTAGCAATCCTCGGGAGAACAGGAGCGGGGAAGACAACGTTAGTGAACTTGTTATTACGTTTGTATGATGTGAGCAAGGGGAAAATTCTGTTTGATGGACGTGATATCAAAAAGATTCCATTGTCTATACTAAGGGAACAGATTGCCTATGTTCCACAAGATAACTTCTTATTCTCTGATACGTTAAAAAAGAATATCAAATTTGGAAAACAAGATGCCAGTGATGAAGAAATGATTGATGCTTGTATCGCTGCTAGTATTCATGACAATATTATGGAATTCCCAATGAAGTATGAAACGATGGTTGGAGAAAGAGGTGTTACCCTATCTGGTGGTCAGAAACAGAGAAGTTCAATTGCTAGAGCATTGTTAAAGAAAGCACCTATCTTAATTCTAGATGATGCATTATCTGCTGTTGACACAGATACAGAAGGACAGATTCTAGGGCATTTAAAACAGATGCGTTCTAATCTAACGACGATCATGATTGCACACCGTATTTCTACGGTACAAAATGCAGATTATATCGTTGTCTTAGATGAAGGGAAAGTAGTAGAATATGGAACGCATGATGAATTGATGAAGGCGAACGGAATCTTTAAATCTATGTATGATAAGCAACAGTTAGAGAAAGAATTACAGGAAGCATAAGGAGGGAAACACTATGGCAGATATTGTAGTAGAACAAAATGAAACACAGTATAGTGGTAAGTTAGTTTCCCGTTTGATGTCTTATATGATAAAGTATAAAAAGTCTGTTGTTATATCATTGTTGTTAATATTGGTTGTTATTGGTATCGAATTGGTTCGGCCGATGTTAATTGCAAAAGCGATTGACCGTCATATTGAAGGCTATAACATTCCTTATGCAATTGTGGATGAAAGTCAGGGAGTACCTTTTAAAGATTTATATCTAACAAAAAAGGTTGAAAGTGATTCTTATGCTCAATTGGTTTTATATCAAGATACCTATTATTTCTTTAGTGGATTATCATCAGCAGAAAGTAAAACATTGTATCAGTTATCACAAGAGAATCTGACGCCTAAACAAGCAAATGAGGGAACGTTGGTATTAAGTGCAGATGGTTATGTTTTTGAAGGAACTGCTTTAACAAAAGAAGAATTAAAAGCATTACGGGTAGAAGATTTTGATGGAATTCTTGTGATTGCAATCATTTATGCAATCCTGATGGGTGTAGGATTAATTGCTAGTGTTGTTCAAACATGGACCTTACAAAAAACAGGGCAAAAAATTATCTATGAAATTCGGCAACAAATCTTTGAGCATGTACACTCATTACCATTGAAATTTTTTGATACTCATCCCGTTGGACGAATCGTAACTCGTATTACGAATGATGTTGAATCACTTCATGAGATGTATGCATCCATTCTGGTTCGTCTATTCCGTAGTGCTGTGAAGATTATTGGATTATCGGTTGTTATGATTGCGTTGGATTGGAAATTAGCACTTTATTCTTTTCTAATGTTACCAGTCATTACGTTGATGACCTATTATTTCAAGAAAATATCTCGTCAGTTATATCGCAATGTAAGGACGAAAATCAGTATTTTAAATACATATTTATCAGAACATATTTCTGGAATGCGATTGATTCAGATTTTTGCAAGAGAAAAAGAGAAATATGCAGAATTTGAAACTAGGAGTAAAGAATTATTCCAAGCGAATTATCGAGAAATTCTTAATTTTGCGACATTCCGTCCATTAATTTACTTTGCATCACAGATTGCCTTAATTATTGTCTTATTCAAAGGAAGTCATTTGGTACTGATTGAAAGTATTAGTATTGGTACGATGTATATTTTCTTGAACTACATTACTTCTTTCTTTGAACCAATTCAAGATGTGGCTGAACAGTTCTCTACACTTCAAAATGCATTTGCTAGTGCAGAAAAGATATTCAGCATATTAGATGAAGAGAATACGATTTTGGAAAAAGAAAATCCAATCATCTTAGATCAGATAAAAGGAAAGATTGAATTCAAACATGTATGGTTTGCATATGAAAAAGAAGATTATGTATTAAAAGATGTAAGTTTTGTGATTCAACCAGGAGAAAAGGTGGCTTTTGTTGGAGAAACAGGAGCGGGTAAATCATCTATCTTAAATTTGATTGGACGTTATTATGATATACAGAAAGGGCAAATTTTAATTGATGATGTAGATATCAAAGATTTAAGTATTGCACAGTTACGTAGCTTTATCGGACAGGTGCAACAGGATGTCTTTATCTTTACTGGCGATATCAAAGGCAATATTCGATTGTTAGATTTGAGTATTGATGATGAAGCTATTCAAACAGCAGCGAAATATGTGAATGCAGCAGGCTTTATTGAAAACTTCCCAAATGGATATGATGAAGCAGTTAGTGAGCGTGGATCTACTTTATCAGCAGGACAACGACAATTATTATCCTTTGCCCGTACTTTGGCTTATGATCCTAAAATTCTGGTAATGGATGAAGCAACGGCAAATATTGATACAGAAACGGAACAGTTGATACAAGAAGCATTGGAAAAAATGATGGAAGGTCGTACAACAATTATGGTTGCCCATCGTTTATCTACAATACAACATGCGGATAATATCATCGTTATGCATAAAGGAAGAATACGTGAAAGTGGAAAACATCAGGAATTGTTAGCACAGGATGGTATTTATCGAAAGTTATATGAATTACAATTGTATACGGTGTAATCATAGCGTTTGAACCTTAACGGTTTGAGCGCTTTTTTAGAATCATTGTATTTGTTTTTATCTAGCGATATAATAGAAACCATAAAAAGGAGATATATGCTATGGATGAGCGTGAATATCAATTAAAAGTTGCTAAAGGAAGAGCGTTTATGCGTTATGAGGAAGAAACGGATTGGGAATCTGATCAACAGTTAAAGAAACCTCAACCACCTTTAGTTAAAGCACAAATAAAAGACGAAACAATTGTGTTACCAAAGAGTTTTGAAGAATTAAATATTAATAAGAATTTAACAGAGTTATTGATAGAAAGAAAAAGTCATCGCGTTTATACAGAAGAAACAATCAGTCTTTTAGAATTATCCTATCTATTATGGGCAACCCAAGGAGTAAAAAGTATTAGAGGGAACAATTATGCAACCCTAAGAACGGTACCATCTGGTGGTGCTCGTCATCCATTTGAAACCTATTTAATTGTGCAATATTGCGAGGGCTTGAAACAAGGCATTTATCATTATCTGCCTTTAAAACATGAACTAGAATTAATCTCTGAATTAGAAGATGATATCAAAAATGTTATGAATCAGTGTGTATGTGGGCAGGCATGGGTTAAAAAATGCTCAGTGCTTTTCCTATATACTTGTGTTCCTTATCGAGCAGAATGGCGTTATGGATTTGAAGCACATCGTCCAGCATTGATTGATCTAGGACATATTGGAGAAAATCTATATTTATCTAGTGTAGCATTAGGGTTTGGAACTTGTGGTGTAGCGGCTTTTGATGATACATATTGTAATCAGTTATTAAAAATTGATCCAGAACAGGAATACATTGTGTACACGCAACCAGTCGGTAGGATCAAACAAGAGGATCAAGTGCAAGAAGATAGTTTTTATGCTTTTTTAAAGGAAGAATAGAGAGTGAATGACACATAATATAAAAAGGAGGAATTTCTATGTGTACAGCAGCAACTTATAAAACAAAAGATTTTTATTTTGGGCGGACATTAGATTATGAATTTTCTTATGGAGATGAAGTAACAATCACTCCACGGAATTATCCTATTCGTTTTGTTGAAGAAGGAGTGCGGGAAACGCATTATGCAATCATAGGAATGGCACATGTGGCTAATGATTATCCTTTGTATTATGATGCTATAAATGAAAAAGGACTAGGAATGGCAGGTCTTAACTTTGTAGGAAATGCTCACTATCATGAAACAGTTGCAGGAAAGGATAATATTGCACAATTTGAGTTTATTCCTTGGATATTAAGTCAATGTGCAACGGTAAAAGAGGCCCAACAATTGGTAGAAAGAATCAATTTATTAAATACTTCATTTAGTCCACAACTACCAGTAGCACAATTACACTGGATGATTTCTGACCGTGAAGAATCAATCACGGTAGAATCTGTCAAAGACGGAATTAAAATCTATAAAAATCCTGTTGGAGTTTTAACAAATAATCCACCTTTTGATATGCAGCTCTTTCATTTAAATAACTATATGGGTTTATCAGTCAAATCACCAGAACATACTTTTGCAAAAGGATTAGACTTAAAAGAATATAGTCGTGGAATGGGAGCAATGGGGCTTCCAGGAGATTTATCATCACAATCTCGGTTTGTAAGAGTTGCATTTACAAAAATGAATTCTTTATCTGAAGATGGAGAAAATGCTAGTGTAAGTCAATTTTTCCATATCTTAAACTCTGTTGATCAACAAAGAGGATGTTGTTACTTAGGAGATGGAAAATACGAAATTACTCTTTATACTTCTTGTTGTAATACGGATAAAGGTATTTATTATTACACGACCTATGATAATCATCAGATTACAGCTGTAGATATGCATAAAGAGAATTTAGATGGAATGGATCTGATTCGATATCCATTGATTACAGAAGAACAAATCAGAAGACAGAATTAAGGGGATACACCCCCCTTTTTTCTTAACTCCTATGGTAAAATGGAATTACAGGGAGGTCATGGTTATGATCATTACAACAACGAATCAAATTGAAGGAAAAAGAGTGATCGAGTATAAAGGAATTGTGTTTGGTGAAGTCATTACAGGTGTTAATATGTTGAGAGATATTGGTGCAGGACTTTGTAATGTATTTGGTGGACGTAGTGCAGGCTATGAGGAAGAGTTGATGAATAGTCGTGAAAGTGCATTAGGAGAATGGAACAGCGGGCAAAAGCATTAGGGACTAACGCTGTTTTTGTGGAATCGTAAATTACTAATGCAAGTTTGTGAAATAAATGGTATATTATAAAGGTAGAAAAAGGAGGCTTTTTATATGGGTAAAAAACCTGTTGTATTAATTGTAATGGATGGTATCGGATTAAGTGATAA
>JAQXZJ010000081.1 GCA_029227155.1 Erysipelotrichaceae bacterium | reverse complement strand
GTTCTGTTGGCATTAAAAATATAAAAAATGCTCTTTGGATCGGGCTTTTAGCCGATATTGCTGGCATCTGTATGGCAATTTTACTAGTGTTATTATTTCGCTTGTGATATGATTAATGCGCTTAGTAGGAGGATGGCTCATGGAACGTTTACAAAAAGTAATTGCGCAATCTGGGATTGCATCACGTAGAAAAGCTGAAGAATTAATTGTGCAAGGAAAAGTTAAGGTAGATGGAGAGTGCATTACCGAATTAGGATATAAGGTAAGAAAAGGACAACTTGTTGAAGTAAATGGTAAAGCGATTGAAAAAGAAGAGAAAGTATATTTTGTAATTAACAAGCCAAAGAAATATATTTGTTCTGCACAAGATGAACATGATCGGGATACAGTGGGATCTCTTATTGATTGCCCATATCGTATTTATCCGGTTGGACGATTAGATTATGAATCAAGTGGTGTCTTGTTGATGACTAATGATGGTGAATTTACTAATTTGATGATTCATCCTCGGTATCATATCAAAAAAACGTATCGTGTTATCATTAAAGGAATTTTAACAACCACACAAATCAAACAATTGGAACAAGGCGTTCGATTGGATGATGGAATTATGACCTTACCATGTAAGATCAAAATAACAAATAAAGACATGAAAAAGGAGCAAACCTTCTTTGAAATCACTATTTCAGAGGGAAGAAATCGTCAGATCCGACGGATGATGGAAACATTTGGCTATGAAGTGACTTTATTACATCGTAAAAAATTTGGTATCATTACTGACGCAAATTTAAACATTGGAGAATATCGTCGTTTAAAACCGTTTGAAGTAAAACAATTACGTGCTTTGGCATTAGAAGGTAAAGTATTAGTTGACTAAACGTGTGCCGATGGTACACGTGTTTTACATCATCGAGTACACATAAGGAGAAATGAAGATGCAACAGTATTTTTTAGATCAAAAAATTAATTGTGAACAAAAGATTGAATTTAACCAGGAACAACAACATCATATTGCTCATGTATTACGTATGAAACAAGATACCGTTGTAAGGATCGTAGATGAAGAAAATCATGTATTTTTAGCTTCTATTCACTATGAGAATCAACTTCCTTATGCAATGGTTCAACAACAGTTAATGGATACAGACAAAAATGTAGAAATTATTTTAGTTGCTTCTTTGATAAAAAAAGAAAAATGGGAATATGTGTTACAAAAAGCAGCAGAACTTGGGGCTACTATGATCGTTCCTTTTATTAGTTCGCGTACAATCGTAAAAACGAGTAATGAAAAAGAAGAACGTAAATTAGCTCGATGGAATAAGATTGTCTTAGAGGCTTGTGAGCAATCTCATCAAGCACATCGTACAAAAGTAGTAAAACCGATTACGATAAAAGACTTACCTAATTATCTTGTTGATGTTAATTTAGTCGCTTATGAGAAAGAAAATGTTTCAAAGCATTTTGTTCAATATCTGAAAAAAGATACAAGTACCTTGATTTTGATTGGACCAGAGGGTGGCTTTGAAGAAAAAGAGATTGACCAGTTTATGAAAATGGGAATTCAACCGTGTTCCTTAGGGAAAAGGATTTTACGAGCTGAAACAGCTGGTTTGTATGCTTTGAGCGTATTGGATGCATATAATGAGGTGAAAGAATGAGTACATTTGCAGTCGTTACCTTAGGATGTAAGGTGAATTCCTATGAATCTGAATGGTATTGTGAACAATTAAAAGAAAGAGGATTAACAGAAGTTTCTTATAAAGAAGAAGCTGATGTTTATATTATTAATACTTGTGCTGTTACCAATGTAGCAAGTAGTAAAAGTCGTCAAAAAATAAATGTGTTACGTAAAAATCATCCGCAAGCGATTCTTTGTGTTGTTGGTTGTTATATTCAGACGTCTTTGAAAGAACAGGTATTTGAGGGAATTGATTTGGTAATTGCGACAGCAGGAAAAAAACAATTACCGGATCTTGTCATGAAAGAATTAGAAAAACGGGATCGCATTGTTGTTTACGAAGATACTCGTGAATATATGATGGATGAAATGCCTTTGCAGAATTATCATCAAACAAGAGCCTTTTTAAAGGTACAAGATGGATGTAATCAATTCTGTAGTTATTGTATTATTCCATTTGCAAGAGGAAAAGAAAGAAGTTTACCTCTTGAAGATGTAATGGAAACAGCAAAACGACTGGTACAAAGTGGACATAAAGAATTAGTATTAACAGGGATTCATACAGGTCGTTATTTTGATGGAGAACATCATTTGATTGATTTGATGAGAGCGTTAATGACAATTGAAGGGTTAAAGCGATTACGGATTTCTTCTATTGAAATTACAGAAGTTACAGATGAAATGATTCAATTGATGAAAGAAGAACCTCGTATTGCGCGTCATTTGCATGTTCCGATTCAATCAGCAACCAATGAAATATTAAAAAAGATGAATCGTCCATATACAGTGGAACAGTTTCATCAACGATTACAGGAAATACGAAATGAGTTGCCACAAATATCAATTAGTACTGATGTAATTGTTGGATTTCCTGGGGAAACAGATGAATTATTTGAAATGACTGCAAGAAATTTAGCAATGTTAGAATTTTCTTTTTTACATGTATTTCCATTTTCTAGTAAAAAAGGGACAGTTGCTGATCAAATGAATGATAAAGTTGCATCACAAACAAAGAAGAAACGTGTGAAATGTTTGACGGAACTATCTTCTAGATTGTACAATAAGTATAAACAAAGTATGTTGCATCAAGTAAAAGAGGTTTATGTAGAAATATTTAAAAACGGAGTTTTAGAAGGACATACAAGTGAGTATCTTCCATGTTGTATAAAAAGCGAAAAGGATGCTAGGAATGAAATGATTCCAGTTTCCTTAACGCATCTAGATGATGGACAATTATGGGGAATTTGGCTAAAGAAGGGTGAATAGGATGAAATTATCGAATTTATTTGTTGGTGCGCCAGATGTTGAAATTGAACATTTGATGGCGGATTCGCGAGTACCATTATCAAACTCAATTTTCTTTTGTGTGAAAGGAATGGTAAATGACGGTCATAAGTTTATTCATCAAGCGAAACAAAATGGTGCAATTGCCATTGTACATTCTGATGAAATGAAAGAATATGATCCTGATTTAATTTATATTCGGGTAGCGAATGTATTGGATACTCTTAATGTGATTGCTTCTACATTCTATGGAGATGTCACTCATAAAATGAAGATGTTTGGTGTTACAGGTACCAATGGAAAAAGTACAATTACGACAGTGATCCGTAATGTTCTTAATCAGTTTGAACCATGTGGGTATATTGGTACGATTGGAATTTTCTATGGAGATCAGGTTAAGGATGCAATGTTGACAACACCGGATATTATTCCTTTACATCAAACACTGTATGAGATGTATCAAACGGGTATGAAAGCTGTTTCTATGGAAGTTAGCAGTGCAGGATTGGATATGCATCGGTGTGATTCCATTGATTTTGATTATGCAATCTTTACGAATTTAACACATGATCACTTAGACCTTCATGGAAATATGGAAAATTATTACTTGGCAAAAGAAAAGTTGTTTACGGCATTAGATGAAACCAAAACGGCTATTATTAATATTGACGATGAATATGGAGAACGTTTGATCCAGGCGACAAAGGCTAAAGTTGTTACCTATGGGATTGAAAAGGATGCAACCTATCGAGCGATGGATATAAAAATAATGGTGGATCGTACGCAATTTAACTTATTCCATAATGGAATTCAATATGCTATTGAAACCAATCTTGTTGCTCGTTTCAATGTTTATAACTTATTAGCAAGTATTGCGGCATTGCATGAATCAGGTTTAAGCATGGATGACATTCTGAAACATATCAATCATTTGCCTCAGGTGCTTGGAAGAATGGAACGGATTGAAGAAGGACAACCATTTACGGTTATCGTTGATTATGCACATACCCCTGATGGATTCATTAAAATCTATGAATATGCGCGATCAATTACAGAACCAAATAAACGTCTGATTACGGTATTTGGTTCTGCTGGAAATCGTGATTCTAAGAAGAGGAAAGAGTTTGGCAAACTTTCAGATCAATACTGCGATTTGATTATTTTGACAGAAGAAGATCCAAGAAGTGAAAGAGCAGAGGATATTGCCAATGAGATTAGACAAGGAATTCAAAATACACCTTGTGTCTTTATTGAAAATCGATATGATGCCATTAGACAAGCAATCGAAGTGGCTAATGTAAAAGATACGGTTGTAATCCTTGGAAAAGGGGATGAATCCTATTTAGCTTATGAGTTTGGTAAGAACCCTTGGATGGGAGATCATATTGCTGCAAAAGATGCAATACATAAATATTATTTTGGAGAAAGTGAGGAAACATCTTATGAAAATGAGTAAGTATATTGATCATACATTATTAAAAGCAAATGCAACAAAAGAGCAAATTTTAAAACTTTGTGAAGAAGCAAAGACTTATGATTTTGCTTCTGTATGTGTAAATGCTGTCTGGGTAAAAACATGTGCCGATGCATTAAAGGAAACAGATGTAAAAGTATGTACAGTTGTTGGTTTTCCTTTAGGGGCTACTACAAGTGCTGTAAAGGCTTATGAAGCTAAGGAAGCAATTGCTAATGGCGCTGATGAAATTGACATGGTGATGAATATTGGTGCGATGAAATCAAAAGATTATCAGCTAGTAGAAGATGATATTCGAGCAGTTGTCGAAGCATGTGCACCTCATGTAGTTAAGGTTATTATTGAAACTTGTTTGTTAACGGATGAAGAGAAAGTGAAAGCGTGTGAATTAAGTGTTGCTGCTCATGCTGCCTTTGTTAAAACTTCTACTGGTTTTTCAACGGCTGGGGCTACTGTAGAAGATGTTCGTTTGATGAAAGAAACAGTAAAAGATGCTTGTGAAGTGAAAGCTGCAGGTGGAGTTCGTACTGCTGAAGATTTTGATAACATGGTAAAAGCAGGAGCAACTCGTATTGGAACCAGTGGTGGATGCCAATTATTGGCAGGAAAAAATGTTAATACGAGTTATTAATTACAAATAGTATTGATTTTTTGAGAATATTTGGTATAATTGTGTTGCTTGTTTCAGAAGGGAGGTTTGTAAATGCCAAGAGTTGTACTCAAAGAAAATGAAGTGCTTGATGATGCATTGCGTAGATTTAAGCGCCAAGTTTCTCGCAACGGAACCCTTGCTGAGGCTCGCAAAAGAGAGTTTTACGTTAAACCGGGCGTACGTCGTAAATTGAAGTCGGAAGCCGCAAGAAAAGCTAGAAAAATGAAAAAATAGAAGAATAAACTTCTATTTTTTTTATTTATCGATATAGTAATATGAGGTGAGGATCCTGTTACTGTTACATCACGATGTCTTAAGACTAGATGATTTCATCAAACTTTTAAGCGTTAGTAATACTGAAATTCAAGTAATTTGTAAGCATCATCAATTTACTATTATTGGAAAAGAACTAAAAGTTAAAGAATATTATTTGTCGGAGATGGTTATTCAAGGAGTTTTTGAACAGGTTCTGATTCGTTATGAATAAAATATATGGAGTCGATTTGTGGAATATTAGTATGACAATAGAAGAAGTATTTCTGATTGCTCAAAGAGAAAAAATTCATTTATACGATATTCAACAAAATCAAATGAACGTTTCTTTTTATGCAGATGTAATTCAGCGAAACCGTGTTTCTTCAGCTTTTTTACGTGCAAAAAAGATAAAAACAACAGGTATGATAGGATTCTGCTTTATGAAAATGAAATCTCGGTTATTTCTGATTTCTTGTATATTTATGATTCTGGTCTGGTTTTTCTTTCAACATTTAACTCTAAAATATGAAATTATTGGTCAAGGAGAAGACATTCAAACACTAATTGAAACAGAGTTAGAAAAATTTCCACTTCCTTCTTGGTCTATGAATTCAAAAGCAGATGAGATTCAAGCTCATTTACAAACGAAATTAATGGATGAACTTTCTTGGTTGGACGTCTACCAAGAAGGGAGTGTTATAAAATTGATGTTTTCTAGACGAAAACAAACTGATTTTGAAATATTTCAATCGGTACCATTATATGCTACAAAATCGGCAATCGTTTCTCATTTTGAACTTCAACATGGTAATAAGCTAGTTAAGGAACATGATTTTGTACAGGTAGGTACCTTGTTGGTTGATTCTATTTTGTTGGATAGTCAGGGAATGACACATGAATTGTTTGTAAAAGGAAAGGTTTTTGGTTATACTTGGTATCAGATAGAGGCTTCCATGTCGAAAGAAGAATCTATTCATGAAGGATTGAGTTTTTTTAGATTATTAATGGAATGTCGTAGTCAAATCGGACACTCTTTAGATCCAGGTGAGAAACTTATTAAAGAAACTATTTTACAATTTCAACAAAATGAGGGTACAATACAATTGAAGGTACATTATACCTTATTGGAAGATATTACATTGCCATAGGAGGTTATGCATTGAGTAGAGTAAGTAGAAGTATGAAGAATTTAAATGCTGATCAAAGAAGGGTGTTATTTGGTCCAAATGATCATTTCATTCAAATTTTGAATGAAGTTTTTGATTGTGATTTGCAGGTAGATGCTGATGAATTGGTTGGTGAATGCAAGAATGACGGACTCATTCAAGCGCTTGATGAAATGATTCAACTTGTTTTAGAAAACAAAGAGATGAATGAAGTTGATGTCCGTGTGATTGCAGAAAACTTCGTAGAAGGTAAAGAAGTTACAGTAGAGCGATTGTATGATCGACCGGTTGGAAGAAGCTTTGAACATAAAATGATCTATCCGAAAACTATGGGACAAAAGATCTTATTAGATACATTAATGGAAAAAGATATGACTTTTGTTAGTGGACCAGCAGGTACTGGAAAAACGTTTTTAGCGGTTGTATACGCAGTGACTCAATTACGGAATGAAACGGTTAAACGATTGATCGTGACACGTCCTGTAGTAGAAGCTGGAGAAAACTTGGGCTTTCTTCCAGGTGATTTAAAAGAAAAAGTGGATCCTTATTTAAGACCAATCTATGATGCTTTGTATTTTACTTTAGGACAAATGCAAACAGAACGATATATTGAAAAAGGAATCATAGAGATAGCTCCATTAGCATATATGAGAGGAAGAACTTTGGATGATGCGATTATTATTTTAGATGAAGCACAGAATACAACAACGATGCAAATGAAGATGTTTTTAACGCGGATGGGATTCCATTCAAAGATGATTATTACTGGTGATATGACACAAGTAGATTTGCCTTCTAGCAAACATAGTGGTTTTGTAGATGCGTTACATAGATTACAAGATATAGATGAAATTGGTTTTGTCAATTTACAAAATACTGACGTTGTACGTCATCCACTAGTGAAGAAGATTTTAACGCATTATGAGGATTGATTTGCATTTTAATATGAAATTTGCTATAGTATTATGCATTAAAGGATGGTGTTTATGGTAGACGCAGACCCGAATATATGTATTGATCGTAACAACAAACTGGCGAATGTTATTCGCTTAGCACCACCAGGTGTTTTCTATTTTCTGAAGTTTCAAAATAGAAAGAAAGGGTGGTCAGTATGTCGATAGAAACTATTTTAATTATTTCATTAGCTGTTTTAGTTTTCTTTTCTGGATATTTTTCAGCAACAGAAACAGCTTTTTCAACATGCAATCGTTTTCGATTAAAGCATTTAGCACAGAAAGGAAATACCAGAGCACAATTAGTGCTTGATTTAGTTGATAATTACGATAAATTAATCTCTACGATATTAGTGGGTAATAACTTTGTAAATATTTGTGCTACAACAATTGCGACTGGATTATTTACCACTTGGTATTTAGATAACGGACCTACATATTCCACAATATTTATGACTGTGGTTATTTTATTGTTTGGTGAGATTACGCCAAAGAGTTTAGCAAATCAATACGCAGATGAGTTTTCTATGTTTTCTGCACCAATCATTTATGTATTAGAGTGTTTATTAACTCCAATTACTTTTATTTTTGAATTATGGAAGAAATTGATGTATATGTTCTTCAAATCTAATGAAAATAAAGGGATTACCAATGAAGAGTTAATGACGATGGTAGATGAGGTAGAAAAAGAAGGATCATTAGAAGCAGAAGAAAGCGAATTGGTACGTTCTGCAATTGAGTTTAATGATTTAGATGTTCGTGACATTTTAACTCCAAGAATTGATGTAATTGCTGTCGATAAGACATGGGATTTCAATAAAATCAGACAGATTTTTCAAGAAAATCAATATTCTCGATTACCTGTTTATGAAGGTACCATTGACCATATTATTGGTTTTATTCATGAAAAAGATTTCTTTTCTCTTTATGGAAAAGAAAATCCAGATTTAATGAGTGTGATGCAGCCACCAATTCTGGTTCCTGTTAATTTCTCAATGATGGATACCTTACGATTATTACAAAAGAATCAGACGCATTTGGCAATAGTTATTGATGAATATGGTGGAACAGAAGGTATCGTAACCATGGAGGACATCTTAGAAGAGTTAGTTGGAGAAATCTGGGATGAACATGATGAAGTAGTAGATGATGTTATTAAAGTGGATGATAACACTTATATATTTACCGGAAATGCTTCCTTAGTGGATTTATTTGATGCTTTTGATACTTATGAAGAAGATGAAGATAAATTTGACTCAAGTACTGTTGGTGGTTGGATAACGGAATTACAAGAACGATTCCCAGAGAAAAGAGAAATTTTAACATATAAAGATTTAAAAATCATTGTTTTAGATGCCAATGAACGTGTTGTAAAAAAAGTAAAAATTACACGGATGGTGGAAGAAGAAAAACAAGCAAACGAACTAGAAAAATAACCCGGATGAAAGCGAAGTGCTCATAAGACAGTTAACAGCCACAATAGGTTGAACCGCTGTGTCTGTTCTTGTATTTTATCCTGTTATGTGATAATGTGGCACCGAACACACCTGCAAATCGGAATTTACAGTGTTGATGAAACACAAAGGGAGACGGGAAAAATATGATTGAACAAATTTTTAAATTAACACAAGGAAATGAAAAAACAGTTGAAAAGGTAATTATTGATGAAAATATACACTATATGCATATGATCTTGAATAAGGGTGAATGTCTGCCAGAGCATTTTTCAAATG
>JAQXZJ010000080.1 GCA_029227155.1 Erysipelotrichaceae bacterium | reverse complement strand
CTTTTTCATATCCAGCATTCTCATATCCTTCTCTTGATAAGATATATCCTAAATAATCATTCGCATAACCACATACAACCGTAGTTGATTGATGTTTGATATCCCGAGCAATTTCACTAAATGCTTCTCCTGGCAAAGTTACCAAGCGGAACAATCCTGTATCAATCACTTGTAATTCAGCAGATACTTCCTTGATATCTCCAATATTCTTCTTAATCATCAAATTCCGTTCAGGTCCCTGTAACGAAACATAGGCTTTACGAATCAATGCTGGATCCCCATTAGTTTCCTTTAAACGAGCCATTTCTGCTTTGATATCCGCAATTTCCTGATAAATTTCTTCATCTGTTGGGAAATCACGAATCGGTAATTGAACCGTTTTCACCATAGTACGAATATGAATCGCATCTTGTGTTCTCATTTCAGCTAATAGTTTTAATACTTCTCCACTCAAACCATATGCTAAACGATCCAATTCTCTCACAGTATTTTCTCTTCTAGTAAACCGAGTACTGATATTTCCGCAAGCTCCTTGAGAGAAAGCAATGATTGCATTTGGGAAAACAGCACTTAGTTGTTTTCTCATAGCTCCTGGGAAATCTGCCGAAATACGATAGCTAGAGAACGTTAAAACCGTTGGATGACAAGCATAGTTTACCATCAATCCCCGACATTCTCCCTCTAAATCTTCAATCTTTAAAACATTGACTGAATTATCCATATACTTTTCTGGTTCATTTCGATTATTTCCTAATGAAGTTAAACTTCCTGAAGCAAATCCCACCTTGCTTGGTACCAATCTTGATTCTGCTTGAAGAATCACCTGTGTTAAGGCATCCACTAGAAAATGATAATATGCTTCATCTTGTGCAGTAAATGTGTATTCCCGATCTAAATAATCCGTTGCTTCTATTGTACATGCCAAAGGACCTGAATGAGTATGTGTTGCCTGCATTAAGATGTTATTTGCCCCTAAGGTTGTCTTATCTGCTAATTTGTCTAACACTCTTTCTCTTAGTTGACGATCAAAATGAATCATATCACAAGTTAACCAAGCACATTTGTTTTCTGCTTCATCCTCTAATACGACACAAGTCGCATATAATGGGTCATGGAATGATTCCGCTCCATGGTCTCTTTCTCTAAATCCTGACATTGTCATATGCAATGCTGGAGTAATCTCAATTCTAGAAATTCCTGCTTTCATCTTCATCCTCCTTTATCATGTTGAACCACGATTCTTTTACTATCATTATAACTTGTATATACAAGTTGTCAATTATCTTTACAACCACCTTTTTAGCAATCCTTTCTTTACTTTCTTATTTTCATGTTATAATACATTCGAAAAAGGAGTGAACTTATGACAAGAACAATATCTATTCACGCTTCCGCTCAAGTATCCGCAAAACCGGATTACATCACATTATCCTTCAATCTAAAAAACCATGACCTTGTATATGAACAAGCAATGCTTATATCCAATCAACAATTAGATGCTTTATCAAAAGCAATCACAGACGCTGGATTTGCTTCTGATCGCTTAAAAACAGTGCAATTCCAAGTACATACAGAATATGCACAAGAAAGAACCCCGGAAGGCAATTATCAAAAGATTTTCCAAGGCTTTACTTGTGAACATGAATTGAAATTATCTTTCTCATTTGATTTAGAGCGGTTATCAAAAGCAATTAGTGCCATTACACATTGTTTAGCAAACCCTGATCTATCCGTAACATTTTCTTTGAAGCACACTTCAAAACTAAAAGAAGATTTATTACACAAACTATCAGAAAAAGCTCTACATCAAGCAACTATTCTCTGTGAATCATCAAATGTTACCTTAGGAGATCTAATCGCCATTGATTATCATACCTTAAATGCTAACATTCCTTCCGCAACTACCTATTCATTGCGCCAAGTACAAGCAAACTCTTTTGATACTGCTATGACTCCAGAAGAAATCATTATCCAAGATTCAGCTACTTTTGTCTGGGAAATTATTTAATGATACTATGTATGATTTAGACTGTTGACTAAGATCAACAGTTTTTTTGTACTTAAATGGCACCAACAAGCATTGCCGTTTTGATATCAAGCTATCGTTACTCGTATCCATGTTTCATTTCCCAACGATATCATATCTACTATTTATTGAATAGATGTTTGTATCTATCTTTCGTATATACAAACGTACTGACTGACTCTTCATCATTTGTTGAAATCTCCTCCAACACTCCTTCGAAGCTTTCTGCAACAACAATAAGAATTGTATTAATTGGATTCATATCTGATGTTTTATTCCACTCAAATCCTTTTACACCACAGAATAAGCGCATATAATCAGGATATTTATCTGCTTCTTTCACTGCAAAGAGGGAATATGAGTAACTGCCATTACCCACATAATCTTCACCATAATATTCCCACGATCTATATATTGCTCTCTTATCCATAGGGAACTCTTCGCTTTTTGTAGTGTCGATCTTTGTAAATAGATTAAATTTTCGTACCAATAAAAAGGACTAGAAGGAGAATTTTTTATCTATGAAAAGTTCTCTTTCATAAAGATAGCCTAGTTTTTTCGCATTTTCTCTTATCTTATCCAAAAACAATAAATCGCTAGTATAATGATGTCCTTCCAGCATGATAATATCTTTCGAATATTTATTTAAATCATATGTTTCAATTGAATCATATAGAAAATCATATGAATCTATCGTTTTTTTTCTTCATATGGTTTTTCCTCCTCATTACGAAAGAAAGCTGAAAATAGGCTTCTTGAATAATTCTTCTGAAGTACTTGTTTTTTTTCGCTTTCCCCTTATGATTATTACTTGATAAAGCCTTCTCGTACTTTATATAATCCTTATATATCATACAATGTAAACGTTTATAAGGTAGATTTGTACCTTCATAAAGAAAAAGGCATCGCACAAAATGCAATACCCTTTCTAAATCTATCATTTTATAACAACATATCTTCATAAGTAGGCAACTTCCAGTATTTCTTAGCTGTTAATTGCTCTAATTGATCAAGTGGGATTCGGATTTCTTCCATTCCTTTAACCAAATGATCTAAATGGAAGCGTGCAATCTGTTTCAAGCTCATATCATGGAGTGCTTCCGCTTTTTGTATGTCTGCCTCTAATTGTAGTAATTTTTCATATGCCTCATCATTTAACCGACTGATCTTGCTTAATAAGTCATGTTCCATTTGACTCTGCAACATTGGTAAAGCCAATTTCTTCTGATTGACAGTTTCTGCTAAATCTTTCATATAATCCATTACACAAGGCAAAAGTTCTGTTCTTACGATTTCTACCATGGTTAATGCTTCCATGTGTACTGTTTTAATATAGTTCTCTAATAACGTATCACAACGAGATTGCATCTCTTCTTTTGTAAAGATACCATGGCTAGTAAACAATTTAACATTCTTTTCATCCATGTAATGCGGTATAGCATCCACAGTTGTAGTAAAATCCATCAATCCTCTTTCATGTGCTTCCTTAACCCAACATTCATCATAGCCGTTTCCATTAAATATTATTTTCTTGTGGTTCTTAATGGTACGCACAATCCATTGATTCAAATCTTGTTCAAAATCCTTTGATTGTTCCATTTCATCCGCAAACTTCTTTAATTCTTCCGCAACGATCGTATTAATAATCTGATTGGTACAAGAAATTGAGAAAGAAGATCCTAACATACGGAATTCAAATTTATTTCCTGTAAATGCCATTGGAGAAGTACGATTCCGGTCAGTATTATCCTTTCTTACAGCTGGTAATACATCGGAACCAACCTTCAAATAACTCTTTCCTTTTCCTTCAATTGTTTCTCCACGTTCTAATGCATCTAATACTTCTTGTAAATCACTACCTATGAAAATAGAAACAATTGCCGGAGGTGCCTCATGTCCACCTAACCGATGATCATTACTTGCACTTGATGCTGATATTCTTAATAAATCCTGATATTCATCACACGCTTGAATAACTGCCAACAAGAACACTAAAAATTGTGCATTCTTAGCTGGTGTTTCTCCTGGTTCTAACAAATTTTCTCCTAAGTTTGTAGATAGTGACCAGTTATTATGTTTCCCACTACCATTCACTCCTGCGAATGGTTTTTCATGTAATAAACATGCAAAACCATGACGCAAAGCAATCTGTTGCATCAATTCCATCATCAACTGATTATGATCCGTCGCTGTATTCGCATCCGTATATATCGTAGCCAATTCATATTGACCAGGAGCTGCTTCTTTATGTTGCGTTTTTGCTAGTATACCAAGTTTCCAAAGTTCATGGTTCAATTCACTCATAAACGCCTGTACTCTAGATTCCAAATGCCCAAAATAGTGATCATCCATTTCCTGACCCTTACTTGGACGAGCACCATAAAGCGTTCTTCCTGTAATCAACAAGTCACGACGTTGCTGATACAATTTCTGGTCCACTAAAAAATACTCTTGTTCTGCACCAACTGTTGTTTTCACATGCGTAGCATTCGAACCAAATAACTTTAAAACACGCAATGCTTGCTTACTAACCACTTCAATTGACTTTAATAATGGTGTTTTTTTATCTAATGATGCACCAGAATAAGAACAGAAAACACTTGGGATATATAAGACTTTATCTTTAATAAACGCAAAAGATGTCGGATCCCATGCAGTATATCCTCTTGCTTCAAAAGTAGAACGAATCCCTCCATTTGGAAAACTAGAAGCATCCGGTTCTCCCTTGATCAATTCTTTACCTGAAAATTCCATGATAATAGAAGAATTCCCCAATGGAGAAATAAAACTATCATGTTTCTCTGCAGTAATCCCTGTCATTGGTTGAAACCAATGCGTATAATGAGTTGCTCCTTGTTCCACGGCCCAATCTTTCATTGCATTTGCTACTACACTTGCAATAGAACGATCCAAAGAACATCCCGTTTCAATCGTATTTTTCCATTTCAAATATGTGCTTTTTGGTAAACGTTGCCTCATTACTTCTTCATTAAACACATGACTACCAAATAGATCCACAATTTTTTCCATAATCGCTACCTCATTTTTTACGCCAAAATTGTAGCATTTTCCAAATCATTTTGCACTATAAACCTTTCTATCTTTTTCAAAAAAAGCAATCTTAAAGACTCAAGATTGCATGTTATCGTTCAATTCGTACTTGATAGTATTTAAGCCATCCATCAACCTGAATCAGGTATGCCAAAAGTTGTGGTGCTTTCATCAACTGTCCATACCATGGTGTTTCAATCGTTTCAGGGTGATCCATGATTTCATAAATCACATCTGCATTTACTAGATATGTTAATAATCCATCTTCTTGCAGAATCTTATACATTCGTTCTACTAACAACTTCCAATACTCTGGATGATGGGTTTTTGGATATGGGCTCTTTTTACGATTTAATATTTCTACTGGTAAAAATCCTTCCATCGCATGTCTTAAAATTCCTTTTTCTTGATTAAATAAAGACTTCATTTCCCAAGGCATATTAAAGCAATATTCTACTAAACGATAATCACAGAATGGTACTCTGACCTCCACACCCCATGCCATGCTCATCCGATCACTACGATCCAATAGTGTTTGCATAAACCAATAAATATTCAGATAAAACATTTGTCTCATACGAATATCTTTAGAATCATCTGTTAATAGATAAGGAGTTCTCATGATGGTTTCATTATACAGTTTTGCTAGAAAATCATCTTCGTTCGTTAATACTCCTTCTTTAACAATCTTTTTCCTTAGTTCAATTGAAGTCATCCATGGAAACTGATCTTGCCATAAAATATCATCTTGATGATACCAAGGATAGCCACCAAAGATTTCATCCGCACACTCCCCTGATAACATTACTGTTTCTTGTTGTTTAATGGCTTGACAGAATAAATAAAAGGAACTGTCAATATCTGCCATTCCTGGTAAATCTCGTGCTTTCATCGCATCAAGCAAAGAATCAAATAATTGTTGGTGAGTAATGACCACTTCGTGATGATTACCCTGGATTTCATCTACCATTCGTTGAATATAGTCTTCATCCTGATTCGGTTGATAACGACTGGATTCAAAATATTTCTCATTTTCTGCATAGCGTATATAGTAGGTATCTAGTTTTTCACAGTGTTCAGCAGCCACTTTGGAAACGATACTAGAATCTAATCCACCTGATAAAAAGGTGCCATAACCAACATCAGATATCAATTGTTGTTGAATACTATCCATAACTAGATATTTCACATGTGCTAATGTTTCTTCTAAATTATCCACATGTTCCTTTGCTTCTAGTTTCCAATAGATCTGATGATGAATATCTCCTCCATGATAAATTAAATATTCCCCAGGCAATACTTCTTCTATCCCTTTGAATACTCCACTTCCTAGCATTCTTCCCGGCCCTAATAGAAAGATTTGTTTCAATCCTGTTTCATCAATGACAGGTTCAACATAAGGATGTGCTAATAAAGTACGAATTAAAGAACCAAAGAGGATACCTTCTTCATATTCATAAAAGAAAAGTGGTTTCACACCTAAACGATCTCGTACAAGGATTAGTTCCTCATTATCAGAACGATAGATAGCAAAAGCATAAATCCCATTAAACTTTAAAAAGCTTTCTACTCCCCATTCAATATAAGAAAACAAAATGACCTCAGTATCACTATCTGTCTGTAATTGATAACCGTTTTGTTTCAATTCTTGCTGTAATTCTTTCTTATTATATAGTTGTCCATTATATACCAAAGCATATTCTACACCATCTACATTCGCGATCATTGGTTGTTTAGCATATTTTGGGTCCTGAATTGCCAAACGCCGATGAAGCAAACCACAAGAGGAACGCAAGTAATATCCCTGATCATCAGGGCCTCTGGATTGTAGGGTTTCTCCCATTTCTTTGAATACATCCTGTTTCTGAGCCATTTGAATCGTTTGATCCATCCATCCCGCAATACCGCACATAGCACTTGTCCTCCCATGTAAAAAGATGTCATAGACATCTTTACATTGTAGTATATGCATTTTTCTTATATTATGTTAATCGTTCTGAATAAAAGCAATCAAATCCATGATATAAGCTTTCGAAATCTCATTTTCTGTATACTGATCTGCCAAACCAGAAGTTGTTTTCTTAATACTCAACAAATGATTCATATTCGTATAATACTTGAATGTTACATCACTTTTCCCTTTTAATCCATTCATCCATGCATTATATTCATTGGTATCAACTTGATAATCATTGCTACCTTGAGTAATTAACATTTTCATCGACAACAATTTTGCCTGATCGATCGCATGATATTCCTTCAATGACAACCAGAATTCTGGTGAATAGCCAAAAACATCATATGAGAAATCTTCCGGTTTTGTTAGTGATTGAATAATTTGCAAAGCTGCAGTTGTTTCCTCTTCCTTGATATTTTTCTCAGATGCTGACAATGTTTGATCCTGTTGAATCAGATACATTTGTTCTTGATACAATACTTCTTCCAAGTGATCACTTGGTGCAGAGGAAATGATTATACCTTTCACATCCAGCGATTGTGCTAGCCATGGCAACAAATAACCACCTACTCCATAACCCAGTAAGTAAACCTGTTGAGAATCAATTCCCTCTAATTGAGTTATAGATGCTAAAATAGCTTCCAATTCTTCTAAAATCAAATATAATGAATCCTCCATATCAACATCCATCAGAATTCGATCATAACGAATCGAAGCAATACCAGCATCTGCTAAGGTATATGCTAAATTACGAAATACTTTATTCACACCAATAGTACTATTCTTATCCAACGCATTCTTATCATGAATCATGATCACAACAGGAGCATGTTCTGATCCATTTGGTTTTGTAAATACTGCATTTGCTTCTGCAATGCTAGTCTTATAGACATACTGTTGTTCATTATACCCATTTTCATCTAATTTATCTGATGCAGTAATCTTAAAATCTGTTACACTGCTTGTCTTATTGATAGTATAAGAAAAATCCATCCATCCATGAGCAAATCTAACAGGAACATTCACTAATACCTGATTCCCTTGTACAATTGCTTGAACGCTCTCAGCGTCCATCTCCAACGACTCCCCATATAATTGAGTTATTTCATCAAAATCATGACTCAAGCTCTCTTCAGTCGTCCGATTCTTCGTAGCACTATCTAATAAAATATAAAACTCGTGATCTTTTCTTTGTTGAAAAAATGAAGTCGCATTAATAGCAACTAGTTTTTCTTTTTCTAAATTCTTTTGTTTGCTTGTGCATCCTGATAAAAGTAACATCAGCACACACAATAGAACTGTGCATTTTTTCATGTTATCTACCTCTATGTTCATTATATGTTTTTTTAATAAAAATGCAAATGCACAAAAGGGAACGAATCATTTTCATTCCCTCACATTTATCTTACACCTTTCATTGTATACTTCAGATCACTACCTTGTTGATATACCATCTTAGCATACATTTCTGTTTCTCCAAACATAACTTTATCATCATACCAATCAGGATGTTCTAAAATTCGATTTGCTGTATCTAATAAATACTGCAAAGATATTGGATGCAAATCAATGGTTCCATGTCCCGGAAATACCCCACTAATATCTTCACCAATGGTATTTAATATATGCACTAATGCATTTCTTAATGCTAGAATCGTACAGCATTCTGGATGTTTTTCCCCTTCAGCAGCTCCAAATGCACTGGTGGTATCTCCAATAAACAAGCATTTCGTCTGTCTGTCATAAAAGGCACTCTGTCCTGGAGTATGTCCTGGCAAATGGAATAGTTCTACTTCATAGCCATCTCCTAAATCAAAGATATGTCCTGATTCTACCCCAATGACTTCATATGTATGAAATGGTGGTAAATCATTCACATCATAATATGTTTCATTTGGGATACCGTTTGTATCCGTTGTAGCATCCATAATAAAAGTAGGCGTGATGCTTTTCTCAATTTGTTCTTTATCATACTCATGACAATACACTTGATCAAACCATAAGTTTCCACCAATATGATCTAAATGCATATGAG
Organism: Erysipelotrichaceae bacterium; assembly: GCA_029227155.1. GTDB lineage: Bacteria > Bacillota_I > Bacilli_A > Erysipelotrichales > Erysipelotrichaceae > RGIG4607. Next base: position 1,748 of record JAQXZJ010000080.1, on the reverse strand, counting down.
TGTTAACTACTACAATTTCCTTATCACCAACTAGTTTCTGACATAATGCTTTTAAGTTTCCTGCACCCATTCCAGTATCAATTAACATTGCCTTCTTTGGACCATCTATTAAATAGCACCACATATCTCCACACATCTTACACAACCCTTCTGTAAAGATACAGTATAGATTCTCTCTGAATTGATATACTTCTGCGTAAGGATTGATCTCAGGATAGAATTGTTTCAATGTACTATATTCTCTTAATACCTTTAGAAAGGACCATCTGGAAGGTTTTTCTGGTTCAGGAATGATCCGATGTGATTTTAAATCTGAATGAATTGGTCTTGGATCTCTATTCATACTAATATCCCCTTTTCTATATACCTTATTTAATTCAAAGAAAGGACGAAATAATCACTTCGTCCTTATTCCTATCTTACAGTTGAACCCTCAGGCAAATTCTCAACAGTTGCTAAACCTAAATCCTTGCCATTTTCACCACAAAGAATCATTCCTTGTGATTCCACACCCCGTAATTTAACTGGTTGTAAATTGGTAACAACAATAACCTTTTTCCCAACCATTTCAGTTGGTTTATAATGAGCCGCAATACCACTCACGATCTGACGAACTTCTCCACCTAGATCAACCTGAGAAACCAACAACTTATCTGCCTTTGGATGCTTTTCACAAGAAACGACAACACCCGTCATCAATTCAATTTTACTAAAATCATCAATTGTAATCATTGGCTTGTGTTCAATTACTTTTTTAGCTGGTGCTTTCAAAGCTTCTACCTTTGGCATCACATCTTTTGGATCTAAACGAGCAAATAAAATTTCAGGTTTAGCTGTTACATGATGATCCACTTCATATTGGCCAAATGATTCTAATGTATCAAATGTTGTTTGTTTGGTATCAATCTGAGCAAAAATCTTATCCGCAGTATCTGGCATAAATGGTTTTAATAATACAGCCGCAAAACGGATTCCTTCTAATAAGTTATATAAAACAACCTGTAACCGTTCTTTTTGTGATTCATCTTTACCTAACTTCCAAGGTTCTGTCTCATCTACATACTTGTTACATCTTCTCAATAATTCGAAAATAACATCAATCGCATCCGCAACGCGTAATTCATCCATCTTCTTATTCGCTTTTTCCATAGCGGACAATGCAACTCGTTTCAAATCTGTATCAATTTCTGTATCTTCATAACTCTGTGGTAACGTTACATAACCACCAAAGTATTTATTTGTCATGCTAACAGTACGATTAACTAAGTTTCCTAGAATATTAGCTAAGTCAGAATTAATCCGTTCTATCATCAATTCCCAAGTAATCGTTCCATCTTGAGCAAATGGCATTTCATGCAATACGAAGTAACGAACCGCATCAACACCAAAAATATGAACCAAGTCATCCGCATAAATGACATTTCCTTTTGATTTACTCATCTTAGAGTCACCAACTAACAACCATGGATGACCAAATACTTGTTTTGGTAATGGCAAATCCAATGCCATCAGCATGATTGGCCAATAAATCGTATGGAAACGGAGAATATCTTTTCCAATTAGATGAACATCTGCAGGCCAATATTTTTTGTATAATTCTCCATGATTACCATCTAAATCAAACCCTAACCCCGTAATATAGTTACTTAACGCATCGAGCCAAACATAAACCACATGTTTATTATCGAAATCAACAGGGATTCCCCATTTGAACGATGTTCTAGAAACACATAGATCTTGTAAACCTG
>JAQXZJ010000079.1 GCA_029227155.1 Erysipelotrichaceae bacterium | reverse complement strand
TCTGTATCTTTCGCTACATTACTTGCTGTAGCAGTCGATAATACTACAGTATCTTCATAACGAACCAAAACAGAACCACCTGCTTGTTTCGCAATTTCACCTGTTTCAATCGTCAGATTTTTTCCACAGAACTCCATGCTAAAAATCTCTTTTGCCATTTTTTCACCTCTTAAATTTACCTGTTTATTTTACCACATTTTTACTTCTTATCAACGAAAATACGAAAGAAGATAAGAAAAAACCCAAAACTGGGTTTAAATTACAACATTGCCTCGGCCAAAGCTCTTTGAACCGCTTCTTTTACCCCATCACAAGACTGAGTAGCACCAGAAACAGCATCAATATTTGTTGTTTGTTCATAGATCATCTTATTCACGATTTCATCAATCGCTCCAAGCACTTCCACTTCTTCAGCATCTGCAGCATCATCAGGTACTTCTGTAGTATCCTCATCTGTTGGATCTGTAGGGTCTGTAACTGGTCGATTTAAATAATTCTGTTCACTGTGATTCAAAATTTCAATCGTAATAATTTCTGATTCACTCACCGTTACTTCAACTTCAATCACCCCATGATAGCCGATACTTTGTCCATAATAGGTGCCAGGAGTATACAAAAACTTAGTCTCTTCTTCTGGAGTAATCGGCGTTACAAATACATCTTTTACTTCTTTATTCAAACATCCGGATAATAAAAGGATACAAAAAATACAGAATAATTTCTTCATTGTCCATTACCTCCTAAAAAAGAAAACCCTTGATACAGGGTTTACTTACGTAAGTCTAAACGTTTAATTAAATCACGATAACGATTGATATCCGTATCACGTAAATAGTTTAATAAGTTACGTCTACGTCCAACCATTTTCATTAATCCACGATATGAATGATAGTCTTTTTTATTGTTTTTCAAGTGTTCATTCAAACGATTGATTGTTGCTGATAAAACGGCAACTTGCACTTCTACAGAACCTGTATCGCCTTCTGTACGTGCATATTCTTTCATAATAGCTGTCTTTTCTTCTTTTGTTAACATTTCATTTTCCTCCATTGTTCAAGACCTTTTAAGCCAAGCAAAGCGTCGAGGATTCACTAAACCTCGCCTAAAAGCTTTCATATGATATCATATATTCCAAAAATATGCAAGGGGATATCAATCCATAAATTCCAGCAATACTTCATGTAACAAATACATTCCTTGTCTTGTTACCCTTAAAAAACCATCAGAACACTCTAAATATCCTTTACGTATATTTTTATCAACTGCTTCTTTATATTCATCCAACAAATCACAGTCATATTTTCTTTGATAATCCACTAGATCAATTCCCTGCAAAACTCGTAATCCCATCATAATCGCTTCAAAATGCAATTCTTGTTTTTCCAGTAGAACCGTTTCCATCGCTTCATGTTCCGTTAAATAATCTTGGAAGTTACTAGAATGCGTATATCTTTGATTTCCTATTTTTCCGCTTGCTCCTAAACCCACTCCATAAAAATCTTCATAATGCCAATACGTTAAATTATGCTTTGACTCATACCCTTTTTTCGCAAAATTACTCACTTCATATTGTTCAAATCCGTGTTCATTCAAAAAATCAATCGCATATTCATACATTTGAAATTCTAAATCATCATCCATCGGTTGTACATGCTTTCTACCAAACACCGAATGTTCTTCAATCGTCAATGAATAAAGAGAAATATGTTGAATCGGCAATTGTACTGCCTTTTGTAAATCTCGCTTCCAGCTTTCCATCGTTTGATTCGGCAATCCATACATCAGATCAATTGAGCAATTCATAATTCCCACTTGTTTGAACCACTGCAGACACTGCTGCACTTGTTCTGTTGTATGTACTCGATTCATTATTTTTAATAAATGTGGCTGAAAGGATTGTACCCCCATGGAAATGCGATTGATATTATGCTTTGCTAAGGATTGTACTTTAGCCAATGATAACGATTCTGGGTTCACTTCAATGGTATATTCCTTAGCGACTTCAAAGCAATCTAACGCACAAAGCAATTGTTCCAATTCCTGCTCATCCAAAGCCGTAGGAGTTCCTCCTCCAAGATATAATGTATCTAATTTGGTAGTCTCAATTTCCTGTATTTCCTGTTTTATTTTATATAACCAATTTTGAACGACGATCGGATGATGCTTCACTCTTGTAAAATCACAATATGCACAGATTCGATTACAAAACGGCACATGGACATACATTGATTTAATCATGTTCATACCTCTTTAGCACATCCACCATCTTTTCTTCAACGATTTTCTGATAATCAAGTCCGAGATCCATGCACAAACTAATGGTATACATAAGAACATCTGCCAGTTCTCCCTTAACTTCTTCTACATCATATTGTTCTTCATTCCATTGAAAACACTCTAATAATTCCGCAGCTTCAATGACGATCGACTTTGCTAAAATGCCTGGTGTATCACTTTTATCCCACCCACAACGTTTTCTCATTTCTTGAATGCTCTGTTCCATGGTATTCATCATTAACCCT
>JAQXZJ010000078.1 GCA_029227155.1 Erysipelotrichaceae bacterium | reverse complement strand
TACATTTTGTTTATTAGAAGTAGAATCATATTTGAATGAAAATGCTAGGATTACTGCCTATGGAATTCTATCAATGTTGTTGGAACATTGTCCCAGACTCATTACAGAAATGACAGTTGATATTGTTGGCTTTGGACATTGTGGTAAAGAGATTGTTCATTTGTTAGAACAATTAGAGGTATCTGTTCGAATTATTACAAAAGGAATTTGTGATACGAACTTTGAATGTCTTCTTTATGAAGATTGGAAGTATGTAGAACCGTCAGATGTTATTATCAATACAGCACCAGCAGTAGTTATTAATGAATATGATTGTGGGCGATGGAAAAAGGATCCGATTATCATTGATCTATCAACAGGACATATTGGAGTTGCAGAAGTAGTTCGTAATTGTATCCAAGTGATTGATGCGCCAGCTTTACCTGATATCATTGGTTGCCAAAGTGCTGCTTTCTGTTATTATCAACATCTGATACGGTGGCTTACATGAAAATACTATGGGGAATCAGTGGTTCTTTTTGCAGCATGAAGGCTACGTTAAAACAAGTAGATCATATGAAACAAAAAGGTCATACGATGGATTTTGTTTTGAGTGATCATGTGTATGAGCTTGATACTCGTTTTCAAACAAGTCAAGTGTTAAAGGATGCATTATTATCATATACAGAAAAAGAGTTGATGCATACGTTATCAGCAGTGGAAACAATTAGTTTGCATAATGATTATGATTTGATGGTGTTATGTCCATGTACGGCAGGTTCTTTGGCGAAGTTGGTTCATGGAATCTATGATAATGCCTTATTATTAGCCTGCAAAACAATGCTTCGAAATCAGAAACCAATTGTGATTGGTTATGCCTCCAATGATGGGTTGGGAATCGGTGCTTTAAATTTAGCAATGGCTTTGCAAAATAAATATTTCTATTTTATTCCTTTTGCTCAAGATGACATCGTTCATAAACCAAATAGTTTGATATCCGATTGGGAATTGTTGTATGAAACAGCTGAACAAGCACTGATGCATCAACAACTACAGCCGATACTGGCAAGAAAGGAGCATTCATGATTGGTCAATACATGGTAGCGTTGATTACTCCTTTTACTGCTGGTAATACAGTAGATATCAAGAGTTTAAAACAATTGATTGAACGGTTATTACAACAAGGTGCAGATGGATTTGTTGTGTTGGGTACAACGGCAGAAACTCCAACATTATCCAAAGAAGAACGCTTATTGATTGTGGATACAGTGATTGAAACAGTGAATCATCGAGCAGCGATTTGGGTTGGGTGCGGTACAAATTGTACAAAAGAAAGCTTAATAAGAATGCAGATGGTAGAAGAGAAAGAGATTGATGGAATCATGCTTGTCGTTCCATATTATAATCGACCTACCCAAATGGGAATGATTCAACATTTTTCCTATTTAGCAAAACATACCAAGCACCCAATTATGCTTTATAATGTTCCAAAACGAACAGGAACCAATTTAGAAGTGGAAACAATGGAGTATTTAGTTCAACAATATCCACAAATTGTTGCGATCAAACAGGCAAGTTCTGATGTTTCTCTTTGTGAATCTCATATTTTAAAACAACATCAGATTAAAATTCTATGTGGAGAAGATTCACAGTTATTGCCTTTTTTACAAGCTGGATGTGATGGAATCATAACAGTTAGTGGTCATATTGTATTAGAGGAAATCTGTCAATTTATGAAAGAGGTACAGTTGGGAATTGTAAATGAGAAACGGTATCAGTTTCTTCAAGAAGTTGCTCAATTGTTATTCTGTGAAACGTCTCCGATGGGGGTTAAATATGTTTTAAGTCAACGAAAAGAGATTGAAAAATATTTACGCTTACCACTTTGTGAATTACAAGAAGAAAACAAAAGGCGATTGGATGTATTTTTTGACTATTCTAATAAAGGATAATTTGCTATAATAATAATGTTTGTGAGGGGGAGAACCTGATGATTACTTTTATTTTATGTACAGCTTTTGGATTATTTGCTTTTCAGCAATTTAGTAAACCATATTTTGAAACTAGAAAAAAATTTAAAGATATGAGTGAAGGAAGAAATTTGACTTGTATTGATCGTTCGCAGAAAATGGTTGCTTTCTATGTAACAGGTATCGTGATTTCTGCTGTGGTGTTAGTATATTCTGTTCTTAATTGGAATACTTTGGAATGGGCTGAAATCGGTTTGAGTGCAGGTAGTTTATTGATTTTAATCTTAACATCGAAAGTATTAGCTACTTCCGTATTTCATAAGATTTATTATGATGAAGAGTCAATTATATATATTGATCAGATTTATCGAATCAAAGGAATCAAAAATATTACTCCTGTCAAACGGAGCTACTTTAAAGTAGAATTGAATCTCTATAATGGTCGTACCATTTATATCCCTAAAAAAATTGGTATTGAGATTCAGAAAATTTTGAATCATAATAAAAAGAAGTAGCGATACTTCTTTTTCATTTGGAGGTTTATGTAAATGGAACAAAGCGATGTGCGTGGATTGACTCAGAGACAAGTGGAACAGAGAATTCAACAAGGACAAGTGAATCACTCGATGAAAGCGATATCGAAAAGTTATCGTCAAATATTTTCTGATCATATTTTGACGTTTTTTAACTTTGTGAATGTAGTGTTATTGTTGTTGGTGATTTCTACTGGTCACTATAAGAATATGCTGTTTATTTTTGTAATCGTGTTTAATACATGTGCAGGGATCTTTCAAGAATTGAAAGCGAAGAAAACGTTGGATCGTCTTGCTATTGTTGTTCGCTCTCACGTGGAAGTATTGCGAGATGATCAGATACAATCGATTGCTGTGGATGAGATTGTACTGGATGATTGCCTAATATTACGGAATCAGGATCAGGTGCCTACTGATTGCGTGGTTGTATCTGGCACAGTAGAAGTGAATGAATCCTTATTAACAGGGGAAGCAGAACCGATTGTGAAACAGCCAAATGATTTTTTGTATTCGGGTAGTTTTGTTACTGCAGGGAAAGCGTATTGCAAAGTGGTTCATGTAGGAGCAGATAATTATGCTGAAACAATTGTAAAAGAGGCAAGAAAGTTTAAAAAGCATCAGAGTGTGTTAAATCAGTCTTTAAATCATATTTTAAAGATCGTGAGCTGTCTGATCGTTCCGGTGGGAATCTTGTTGTTTGTGAAGCGATATTGGATAGCGAATATTAGTTATTTAGAAGCTACGTTAGAAACGGTAAGTGCTTTATTGGGGATGATTCCTCAAGGATTGATTCTTTTAACGACGGTTTCGCTATCGATCAGTGTTTTACGTTTAGCGAAAAAGAAAGTTTTAGTTCAAGAAATGTTCTGTATTGAAACGTTAGCAAGAGTCGATGTTCTATGTTTTGATAAAACGGGGACATTAACAGAAGGAAGCATGCAATTAGAGCAAGTGATAGAACAAGAGAAGTTAGATTTAGCAGATATTATTGGAAATTGTATGGCAGCATTACCTGATGATAATGCGACTGCGATGGCTTTAAGACAGGCATATCCTCCAAAAGAAACAAAAAAGGTAATGGATATGATTCCTTTTTCTTCACAAAGAAAATACAGTGGAGTTTCTTTTGAAAAGGAAGGCACTTATTATTTGGGCGCATTTCCATTTTTATTTCCTCATGGTTCAAATGCGTTAGCAAATCAAGTTCAACAATGGGCAAGTCAAGGATATCGAGTATTGGTTTTGGCTCATAGTCAAAAACAGATAGAAAAACAAGCATTGCCATATGATTTACAACTTTGTACGATTTTATTACTTACAGATGTATTAAGGGATAATGTATCAGATATCTTAGAACAGTTTGCAACGCAACAGGTGAACGTGAAGATTATTTCTGGTGATGACCCTTTGACGGTGAGTTATATTGCTGAAAAGGCACATATGGCACATGCAGATCGTTGGATTGATGTTTCAAAACTAACGGATTTGGAACTTGAATCGATAGTAGATTCTTATCAAATATTTGGTCGTGTGAGTCCTAATCAGAAAAAGATTATCGTTCAGAGTCTCAAGAAGCAGGGTCATACAGTTGCTATGACTGGAGATGGTGTGAATGATGTTCTGGCATTAAAAGAAGCGGATTGCAGTATTGCAATGTGTTCAGGTAGTGATGTAGCTAGAGATGCAGCAAATATTGTATTACTAGATGATCAATTTGCGAATTTACCTCATGTAGTAAACGAAGGAAGAAGAGTGATTCATCAGATTACAGCAGCTGCTTCGATGTTTTTAATTAAAACGGGATTTTCAATTTTACTGGCAATTGCTACGCTTCTTTTACCTAATCAGTATCCGTTTTTACCGATCCAATTATCAGTGATTAGTGCTTTTGGGGTAGGTATTCCTACCTTTCTTATGGCTTATGAAGCAAATTTCCAACCAATCAATGTACATTTTTTTAGGACCGTATTGAAGAAGGTTGTTCCGGTATCGTTTGCGATTGCTATTTGTAATCTATTAATTATGAATTTAGAGAGGCTAGTTTGTGTTGATCGTACGGTATTAATGACTATGTGCGTGCTATTAACGGCTATGACTTACATTTTGGCTTTGATTGATGTTTATTCTCCGTTTACAAAATTTCGTTTAGTGATTGTAGTAACAATGACGATCGGATTATTTTTGACATTATATATTGGACGTGATTTTTTAGACTTAAGTCAGATAATTTCACTGAAACAATGGCTGTTCCTTGGAGGAATGTTACTTTTATCTCAGGGAATGATTGTGATCTTCAAACGAATGTTTCCCTTTTTTTGGAATCTATTGTCAAAAGAAGACAAAATCTGAAGAGAAGATAGAGGATACTGTAATGGGTGATCAATATGTTGCAAGTCAAGTTTTTAGAGGATGAAAATGAAGAAGAATTAGAACTTATGGTGAACGAGTTTTTAGAAGAGATTGAGGATAAGCAGGTGATGTCGATTCAGTATCGATCAAATTTAGTTGCTTATGAGGATGGAATTGAGTCTTCTTACAGTGTTTTTATAGCATATGCGTTAGAATCCTGATTTTATATCCATAATAAAAGCAGGAGGTAAAGCAAATGAGTAATCAATCAATTCTATGTGAAGTAGAAAATTGTATTTATTACAGTCAGAACAAGTGTACGGCTCAATCAATCAAAGTATGTAAAGATTGTGAGCATGTTAGTGAATCTTGTGATACGAACTGTAGAACATTTAAACTGAAGTAGGTTTTTAAAGCTCGCAAAAGCGAGCCTTCTTTTTATGTACGACTTTATTTAACAAAAATGTAAAGGAGATTATCTACTATAATTTAAAATGTAAAACGAAATAAATAAGCGTTATTCTTGAATATCTTTTTTTAAGTGATATTATATAAATGTATTATAGGCTACAAATTATAGAATAATATTACAATTCACTGTTTGTAGATATAAAAAAGGGAGGAGAAGAAATATGAAACATTTTTCTAATGCTTTGTTTCAAAAAACATTGAAGATGATGCTGGCATTATTGCTAGCTTTTAGTGTTGCTGAAACATCTGCTTTTACTCGTGTTTATGCTTTAGAAAAAGAAAGCATTTCAACTCAAGTGTCTGATCCAGATACCACAGATAGTTGGCAATACTATTTTGGTACAGACACATCAAAACTACAAAACAATGTTATTTCTACCGGGAATGCTGGTTATGTATGGGGAGATAAATCAGTATTTACAAAAGATTCCCTTGGAGATAATGACGAATTAAAAAATGTAACTTTGAATGAAGGCAATTTTTTAGTTGAGTTGTCAAGTTTAGGTGCAAATAAAGAAATCGTAGGATATTCAACCATTCCTACCGATACGATGTTTGTTTTAGACTTGTCCAACAGTATGAGCGAGGATTCTGTTTTGGCAATGGTTGAAGCGGTTAATAAAGCAATTGACGAATTATTAACTTTAAACAATTATAATCGAGTAGGGGTTGCTGTATATGCAACAAACTCAGATTTATTGTTGCCATTGGATTGTTATACGACGACAAGAATTAATAATGCCGGAACAGCAGATGATACTTCTGATGATTACAAGGAGTATATTTTTGTGAACGATAACAATATTGTGACGGCAAAAGAGACGGAGACCGTAACAATTACTTTTTCTAATGTAAGCTGGACTAAATTGGCACAAGATGTCAACAGTAGAAGTACCATTAGAAGGAAAGGCACTGCATTAGAAAATTATCTTGCAGATTATTTCCCTTCTTCAGTTTCTATAGATTGGCAGGATATGGCGACTAAAGCGATTGCGATGTATGGCAATCAACCGACAGCTACACAATGGGAACAATTTATAAAGCAAAATTATGGTACAGTTACTGTTAGTACTAATGTTTCTTGTTTGACAGGTGGCAATGGCAATTTGGTAAATGAAAGTGTAGCCATTGGTGGCGGTACCTATATACAATCCGGTTTATGGGAAGCTTGGCAACAATTTAATGCGGTTACAGATACAACGATTTCTTCAGGTATTCAAGCCGGTACTAAACGGATGCCAGTTATGGTTCTTATGAGTGATGGAGCTCCAACATATGCAACGACTTCGTTTAACAATGTTGGTACTAAAAATAGAGGAACTGGTGGATCTGCTAGTGCAACGAGTCTAAATGCATTTGCATCACAATTAACCGCTGCTTATATTCGTGGAAAAATGGAAGAAAAGTATGAGCGCAGTGCGTTGTTCTATTCTTTGGGATTGAATGTCGGTGATAATGAAATTGCTAAGAGCGTATTAGATCCTGGAAATTCGACGACTAGAATTAGTGATTATTGGGATACATATTTAGCTGCTTCGAGTGGATCTAAGGTTAGGTTAGTAGACCAAGAAGACTCTGATGATGGCGATTTAACGGTAGATAGAGATCAAATAGTTACAATGAAGTCATATGTGGATAAGTATTTTGGAGCTTCAAATTCAACAGGACTTATTAATGCGTTTGAAAAAATCGTAGATCAGATTATTCTTCAATCAAAGTATTATCCAACATTGGTAGAATCTGCTGAACACGATTTAGATGGATATATTACTTTTACTGACAAGTTAGGTAAATACATGGAAGTCAAGAATATCAAAGGACTTCTTACTGGAAATGGCACTGAGAGAAAACTATATCAAGGTAGTGAGTTTTCAAATGCGATTACTTCTGATGTATTTGGTAACATCAGTTCGGGTGATTTGAATAATTTAAATGATAAAGGAATATTGTTGTTAGAGAATATTAAGAATCGTTTGAATTGTTCAGAAGCAGATGCAAGAACAGTATTACAGAATTCAATTACCAATAAACAAATCAGCTCTACAGATAATTATATCGGATGGTATGCAGATAAAGATGGAAACTATCTTGGTTATTGGAATGGTGTCAAGACAAATAGTCCTCTTGAAAATGCTGTTTATTATCAAAAGAGTTATATTTTCTATGGTAAAGTAGGTAGTGCAGAAAAATATAATGAAACTGATATGATGTATATTATCATAGGTGTAAGTGAAGAAATTGCAACAGGACAGCAAACAGTTGTATGGAAGATTCCTGCTTCTTTAGTACCATTAATTACCTATCATGTTGCCTTTGATGGAACATCTTATGATGATGCAACAAATATCAGAATGACAATTGAAGAAAATAAGCCAATTTGCGTGGATTATGAAGTTGGTTTGCGTTCAGATATTAACGAATATAACATGACAGAAAAAGTAGATACTGATTATGTTCATAAGAATGATGATGGTACATATACATTCTATAGCAATATGTATACGCATGATGCAAATGGAGATGCAGTAGATCCTGGTGAGCCTCGGCCTCAAAATAGCGATACGACTTGGTTGAATTTCAAACCATCTTTAGAAAATGAACGTTACTATTATATAAACGATTCTTTACTATTAGATGAAAATCATAAAACTGTGACAAGCATTGATTCATCTAAAACATATTATCGTGAAGTTGTAATATTTAAAATGGTAGATGGCTCACCAGTAATGGATAGATACTATGCTGAAATTTCTGCAAATAATCTGTCTAAAGCGGTGAAGAATGATGATGGATATTACTATATTCCTAAGGGAACACCGTTTGGATATCTGTCTTTAACGCAAGATGGTAAATCAGTTAATACTACAGATACATTAGAGCATTTCAGTTATCCTACTCTTACTGCGCCTAGTGCATCAGAAGATTACCATGTAGACGCTTATTTAGGAAATAATGGTAAAATGATTGTAAAACCTGCACAAGGTATTAAACTGTCAAAAGAAATTGATGTAATTGTGAATAATACAAATACAGATTTTGAATTTGAAGTTCAATTAACTAGTGAGGATAATTCTGCAATTAATGGACCATTTAAAACGCTACACGTTGATAAAGATGGTGTAGAAACTGTTGGAACAGTGAATGCGGTAAATGGCAAGTTTACAGTTAATCTTGCTGTAAATGAAACAATATATATTACTGATATTCCTGCAAATACAACATATACAATTACAGAAAAAAGACATGATGATTATTCGGTTAAGAGCGTAAAAGTAAATGGTGAATTACAATCAATTACTTCAAATTCTCATGCAAGTGGAAAGATTACAGCATATGAATTAGAAAATGTTGAATTTGTTAATACATTGATCCAGGAAGCTGCTTTAACTGTAACTAAAGAAGTGAAATATCCATTTACGATAACAGATGATCAGAAGAAAAACGAAAAGAGCTTTACGATTACTGTTGCTTTGGGTAGCAAATATAGCAATGAAACTATTTCTTTAGTTGGTGGCAATACGGTAACTGCAGATGAAAATGGTAATGTGACGTTACAACTAAAAGATGGTGAAACAGTTGTTCTTCAATTGGAAGATGGAGATTACTATCAGGTAACAGAAACTAATTTACCTGCTGGATTCAGTATGGATGAAAATAATAGTGAAAATCTTGCTGGAACGATTCATAAAGAACAAATGACAACAGCAAAAGTTGTAAATACCTATCAGCCTGGAAAAGTAAATCCTGTCAATGTGGAATTGAAAGGTGACAAGACATTAATAGGTCGCAAATGGTTGGATACAGATTCTTTTGAATTCCAACTAGAATATTTCAATGGTACAAATTGGGTTGTTGTAGAAACGCATGCTAGTGATAAGAATACGGCGACGCGTCAGGATTATAGTTATGATCTTTCAAAAACATTACAGAATATTGATTTTACGGAAGTTGGTACATATAGATATCGTGTTACTGAAATCAATAGAAATCAGACAATTAACGGTGTTACATATGATAACTACGAACATGTATTTGATATTGTAGTTACGGATGATGATTTGAATGGGAAATTAGAGATTAAGTCGATTACTGCAATTAGTGAAGAAAAGACAGTTGTTACATATGATGATGCATTGGATTTGTATACAATCACAGCTGATTTTACAAATACATATACAGCAAAAGGTAATGCTACATTTGTAATTGATATTACAAAACTAATCCAAAATGATACAGGTACTGTATTAGGATTAAGTAATTATAAATTCGAGTTATATGATAATCGAGGTAAATTGGTGGCTACTTCTAATGCTACTGATGATGAAGGTATAACAAAAATTGAGTTAGTATTTAATCAAGATTCCTTAGGTACAATGACCTATACATTGAAGGAAGCAATACCAAATCCTGGAAAAGAAGGAATGTATTATGATGATACGATTTATAATCTAACTGTAACAATCGTTGATAACTTAGATGGAACAATTAGTGGAACGATTCAGGTAGATAATGTTCCTAATAATTCAAATAGTGTTTCAGTAGCATTTACTAACGTTTATGATTTTGAAACAGTATCTTTCCATGGAACAAAAGCATTGACTGGTCGTGATTGGTTACCTGCAGATTCCTTTAGCTTTGATTTGTATCAAACAGCTGAAGATTTTGATACTACAAGCGGTACAAAATTAGGTACTGAAACGGTAACAGGCACTGACGGATCAAAAGAATTTACTTTTGATGAAATTACTTATTATAACCCAGGTACTTATTACTATGTAATCAAAGAGGTAAATGGTGGCAATCGAATAAACGGTGTAACTTATGATGCAAAAGAATATCGTGCAACAGTTACAATTACTCGTGATGCAGATAAGAAGTTGAGTAAAACAGTTGTAATTACAGATGCTGCTGGTAATGTGGTAAATGATGTAGCATTTATAAATGTATACACTGCAGATCCAGTGACTCTTGCTCCAATTAGTGGTACTAAGACTTTAACTGGAAGAGATATGAATGCAGGAGAATTTACATTCAGTCTTTATGAAGCAGATAAAGATTATCAGATTACAAATCAGAATGCAGTTCGTACAGCACAAAATGCTGCTGGATCAGATGGTGCTACAACATCATTTGCATTTGGCTCTATTACCTATACGACAGCAGGCGATTACTATTATGTAGTAAAAGAAGAAAGTGGATCTTTGGGTGGAATTACTTATGATTCTACTGTATATCGTGTAAAAGTAAGTGTAGTTGATAATTTGGATGGTACGATGAGTGCAACAGTTTCTTTTGCTGTTGGTCAGGAAACAAAAGAATCCATTTCCTTTACTAACCGTTATTCTGTAGCTTCAACGACATTAACAACATTAGGTGGTAATAAAACATTAACTGGTCGTGAATGGTTAGAAACAGATGTATTTACATTTGATCTATATGAAACAGATGCTGATTATGTTGTTAAAGCAAATCAAGAAGCAATCAGAACAACTTCGGCAAATAAACAACATCCTGAATTTACATTTGATGCGATCGAATATCAATCAAAAGGAACACACTACTATGTTGTTAAAGAACAATCCGGTAGCATTGGTGGAATTACATATGATCAAAAAGTATTTAATATTCAAGTAGATGTAACTGACAATTTAGATGGTACATTAACTGCATCAATTGTATCAGTAAATGGAAGCTCAACTGGAAAAGTAGAATTTACAAATAAATACAATGCAAAAGAAGTTTCATTAGGATTTGCTGGTAACAAAGTATTAGATGGTCGTGCATGGAAAGAAAGTGATTCTTTCACGATTGAATTATATGAAACAGATGCTGACTATGAAGTGGGCAACAAAGAAGCGTTGCAAACAAAGAGTGTTAGAAAAGATGCAACAGGATTTGTATTTGATAAAATTAAGTATACTGAAGAAGGAACGTATTATTATGTAATTAAGGAGCAATCTGGTAGCGTTGGTGGTATTACATATGATACAACAGAGTATCGTATCCAAGTAACGGTAGAAGATAACCAAAAAGGTGAATTAGTAGCATCTACAACGATTATTGCCAATGGTGAAGAAAAAGAAACGATTGTATTTACAAATATCTATCGTGCATCTTCAGTAACAACAGCAGCCTTAAATGGAACGAAGACTTTAAATGGTAGAGATATGAATGATAATGAGTTTACATTCAATCTTTATCAGACAGATGCAACATATAACGTAGCTAATGATGCGGAAGCAATTCGTTCCGTTCAGAGTGTATCAAGTAAAGATGGCATTGCTAGTGCATTTACATTTGGTACCTTTACGTTTGATAGAGAAGGAACATATTATTATGTTGCTAAAGAAGAAGTATTAGAAAATCCTAAGAATGGAATTAATTACGACACTACTGTTTATCAAATTAGAATTGATGTTACCGATGATACCAATGGTAATTTAGTGGCAAATGCTACTGTTGTAGGAAAAGATAATCTATCTCTTGATTTTGTTAATAGTTATGCAGTAACTCCTTCATCATTTGATTTAGAGGGAACAAAGACATTAACGGGTCGTACTTTAAAAGATGGAGAATTTAGTTTCGATCTTTACAAGACAGATTATACATTTACAACACGTACTTTAGTTCAGACTGTGACCAATAATACGACTGGTAAGTTTGTATTTAGTGGTTTAAAAGAAATGCCTGGAACTTACTATTATATCATTGAAGAAAAAGCTGGTGACTTAGGTGGAGTTACCTATGATTCTACTTATTATCATTTAACAGTTACGATTGAAGATAATGGCATTGGTGGAACAAAGGTTAAAAACGTAAATATTATTAAGTATGAAGTAACAGACACTGGAACAATCGGTTCTGGATCAAATGTGGTATCATTTGTGAATACCTATCAAGCAAAAGATACAGATGGTATTGTAATTGGTGGTACGAAGTCATTGACGGGACGAGAAATCGTTGATGCAGAATTCACATTTGATTTATATGAAACAGCAAGTGATTATGTGATTGCAGATGGTGCTCAACCAATTCAAACAGTGAATGACGGTAACTCATTTGCCTTTGAAGCAATAAAATATGATAGTACTGGTGATCATTACTATGTTGTTAAAGAACATAATAAACAAGCTGGTGGTATGGAATATGATACAGCAGCATATCAGATTCATGTTAAAGTAACGGATGATGGTAAAGGTGAATTAGATGCTACTATTGTTGAAATGTT